>DAQG01000028.1 GCA_002502785.1 Methanothrix harundinacea
TTTCCGATCCTACAAGTTAAATCACAATGCTATAGCCCCGTAGATCATCCCCATCGCCGTCGACAGGAGGACTACCAGGGAGATGTAGACACTCGCCCTCTTCGATCCGATGATCCGCCATATGACAATCATGTTCGGAAGGCTCATGGAGGGACCGGCCAGGAGGAGGGCCAGGGCAGGACCCGGTGCCATCGCTCCAGAGGAGTAGCCGAACATGGTGCCGACGATGGGAACCTCTAGGAGGGTCGGCATGTACAGTAGAGCTCCTATCACCGAGGCGACAAAGCAGGCGACGAAGTCGCTCTCGCCGAAGACCATTTTTATCAGGTCCACGGGCAGATAGTAGCCGATGATGCCCGTTATGAGGGTCCCGACGAGTAACAGAGGAAAGATTCGCTTGGCGAGCCACCAGGTCTCCCCGAAGAAGGAGGCTTTCTCCATATCGGAGAAGCGGGCGTTCAATAGCCACCCTGAGGCCAAGACCAGGATCCCGACTATGACGGCCTTGGGCAGGAGGACGAGACCCGATGTGGCGACGAGGAGGACGGCCACGAGAAGCCCCACGAAGAGGGGCGGGATGTATCCAGGCCTCTTATCCTCCCCTCCGGATTCAGAGGGAGGGATCTCGCAGGTGGCCGTCCCTTCAGCTTCTTTTTGTCCCCTCTCGAAGATGGCGGCCATGACCAGCCCGATTATTACGGCCATGGATACGGCAGCAGCGATCCGGGCCGCCCCCAACTCCAGCCCTAGGACCCGGGCCGTCAGGACCACGGCCAGGAGGTTTATGGCAGGGCCTGCAAATAAGAACGCAGTGGCTGGACCGATCCCGGCGCCCCGGCGGTGGATCCCCGCAAACATCGGGAGGATCGTACAGCTGCAGACCGCCAGGATGGTGCCGGAGGTGGAGGCGACGGAGTAGCAAAGCCACTTGGGAGCGTCTTTACCGAAGTACTTCAGAACGGCCTCTCTCTGAAGGAGGGCGGCTATCGCACCGGCTATGAAGAAAGCCGGTATGAGACAGGTAAGGACGTGGGCAGAGAGGTACTCCATCAAGGCCTCAAAGCCCGCCTCCAGGGGTGGTAGGAGGATTTCTGGGTTCAAAGCATCACAACCGAAGAACTTTGGAAGATGTAATCGTCGCTAATATCAGTCAACTCCTGTTATCCTCTAATTCATCTGTCGGAGCCGATCAAAAACTCTTCAGCCTTCTTCAGCTCCGAAATCTCTTCGAGTGCTAGAGAGTCCACCTCTCGCAGAAGGTCGAAGAGCCTTGGGTTCTTCACCTTGTAGAGGGTCCGCTTGCCGTCGACTCGTCTCTCCAATATTCCAGCCTCGAAAAGAATGGCAAGGTGCTTGGATATAGTGGACTGGGCCCGACCGAAGGCGGGGACGATCTCGCAAACACACCGCTCCTCTTCGCCGAGGAACTCTACGATCTCAAGCCTGATAGGGTCAGAGAGGGAGCTGAGGATCTTAACTCGCCAGTTGGTAGCCGATCGTCTCATAGTAACAGAAGCTTACAAGGACGTATCTACATATATACATATCGCAGTATAGCAAGATAAGATTGAAGCTTAGTATTAATGACCGCAGACGCAATTGAGCCATAGTCAGAGCTACAAGTAGCGGAATAGAATTTAGATTCGCGCTCCTTAGTTTAGCATTTTTAAGTTGGCGTTATATGCCATAAACGCTAACTTTTAGGATGTGCAGGCCGAATCCGGGAAAGGGGGCTGTGGTTAGCGAATTCGACAGATGGCGGTTTTCGTTTTGCTCCTGTCAAACTCTTCAAAATTCTGAAACAAATTTGTATGATGAACCGGCCGGGATAAAAATGGCGACTTGTGCAAGAAATAAAGATCACTGATATTAGTGTGATTGTGCGTAGGTTTTTCGAAATCCTCTTAAATAGTTACGTGTTTAGCTCCCCCTGAATCGATTGCATGATGCTGTTTTTGATTACTGAATTCACGTCGACAAACAACTTGTGGCAAGAAGAAAAACAACATCTATCGCCGCAGTTACTCGAAATTAACTCACCGGAACTAACCACATGAGAGACCAAGAAATGGCTTTGCTGATGCTGATTGAGATGAGCTAAACACATACTTAAATAGAATTGAATACTCACACTTTACGGGAAAGACAGCGGTCTAACACATCATTCAAACGGACGCGGCGCTTGCGATCACTCAGACTGATACGTGGTTCGGAGGGATAGTATGATATCGAAACCAGATAATCAAAAGGCGGTTCAAACAGCGTCCCCTCGCCAGTGGATCGCTTTAGTTGTGGTGTATCTCTCCATACCACTAGTTCTATTGGTGTGCGGAGGGGATTTCGGTTGGTGGCAGGCGTGGGTTTATGCCTTCCTGTTCGTGGTCGCCGGTATCGGGGGGCGCATATGGGCGGAACGGCGGCATCCGGGGTTGTTGGCCGAACGACAAAATATTGAGAAGATCCAAAGTGCAAAGGCTTGGGACAAGGTGCTTGCTCCGCTGATGGCGCTGAGTGTAAGTTTCCCACTGGTCATTGTGGCAGGGCTGGATCACCGCCATGGCTGGTCACCCGTATTTCCGCTATGGCTCATCGTGCTCGGCTTCATCTTGATATCGCTCGGATACGCTTTCGCTGACTGGGCATTGGTAGAGAACCGCTTTTTCTCCAGCACGGTACGTATTCAGACGGATAGAGGGCATGCGGTGTGCGACAGCGGCCCATACCGGATCGTGCGGCATCCGGGCTATGCTGGAAATATTCTGCCGCTGGCGGGCATTGTGCTGGCATTAGGCTCGATATGGACACTCATACCGGCGACGGTGGCGCTGATCATTACCGTGATTAGAACCACGCTGGAAGACCGGACTCTACAGGATGAACTGCCGGGGTATCAGGATTATGCACAGCGCGTGCGCTATCGGTTGATTCCTGGGATTTTCTGAGGGCATCACTCCGCGATGCGATTTTGGTAGAGGGGTTGGGATATATCCCCTCTCCCTGCGACGATGTTTAAGAGAAGCACTCAAAAATATCTTGCTTTTAGATCTTATAATGAATTACTCGAATTTGAAAAACAGAATCCCACTAGGGGGAGACGATCAAACCTAAACTTGAAAGGTAGCTTCTTTATTTGATGTCAAAAACGGTTTATCATCTGATAGGGTTTTGATATAGAAGAAAGCCAGAAAAATGAATATTTTATAATATATATAAGGCCATCTCAAACGTATCAAGGTTCAATAGCAGGATATGTCGATAAACGGGATGTAGATGAAAAGTACATTTTTGGAGAAAATACAATCTACGTGTCGACAGATGGACAAGGGAGTCATACATATTCTTACGTATCTTCGTTTAAATTCATCCCAAATAGCAATGTGTCAGTATTGATCCCTAAAAGAGATATGAGCTTGAACGAAAAATTATATTATTCATTATATATAACAATGAACCGATTTAGATATTCTTATGGGAGAAAACCTAAAGGCGATAGATTAAAGAAATTATTAATTCCCGATATCCCTCCAGATTTTGTTTATGATAACGTGTTTGAAAGCGTTTTAGATGAATGGCGTAAAGTCTTTTAATGGCCGACTGCTAATAAAATAACAATTCTAAATCAGAACTTTCGGTGCAAGCCTAAGACTTTACGTGCAGGGCGGGGTTTACGTACAAAGCCCGCCGCCTCCGCATCCCTCTACCTCGCCCCCGCTTCCATCCTCCGCACCTCTCGGAGCTTTGCCGCCTCGTCTCGCAGATTCCGGGCCTTCGCTCTCGGTTTCGTACCGGTAATAACTTCCAAGTTGCAAGCTGCGGGGTGCGCCGCCTTAGTCGTCCTGGTTTGTAGGACAGCCATCCAAACACATTGAATTATTCAACCGCATAATATTGTCCCAAAATACATGAACACAGCAATCCTTTGTCGGTTATTTGCTAATCCCCGCAGCAGAGCTGCGGGGTATTTGTTAAAAATAATCGAAGTCCTCCTAATACTATGGACTGGAGCGTTGATGCAGAAAGCCAGATATATGATTAATTTTTATATTATTTTTATACGTCTCAGATTCATCACCTCATTTCTGATGTCCTCATTTATACCTATAAGCACCAAACCATAAATTAGTGCACCAATAACGACTTCTATTAAAACTTGCGGTAAACTGCATTCGCTAAAAGATGAACTTATTATATAAACGATTAATGACATGATAACTGAAGCGAGTAAGATTGCCCATAATAATGTGTAATTAATATTAATTTTAATAATATTTTTCACATATTTCACTCCAAGTACCGATGCGACAAATACTGTAATGAGTGTTGCAACTGCAGCCCCCTCTATGCCATATATTTGAACTAAGAACCAGTCAAGTAATATATTCAGCATTGCGGTAACGGACCTGACACGAAATACGAGATCGGGATGATTGATTCCTTGGAGGTATTGCAGCATTAAATTGCTCAAAATCTGAAATATTCTCATAAAAAGTATAATTATCAACGCCAAAGTTCCGCTTGAGAAGCTTGCTCCATATCCATAATATAATAAATTCTTTCCCAATATAATACCTCCAAATAGTATCGGAACGGCCAAAATCAGTGAGTAGGTGATTGCCATTTCGAGAGACTGCTCAACATAACTCCAATTACCATCGGTGCTCCACCGTGATATTTTTGGGAACATCGTGGTCCATATTGCATTTGAAACGAAAAGACTTATTGAAGAAAAAGACCATATTGCTCCATAAATTCCCGCATCGCCCTTTGAAAGAAACATGCCTATAATAATTAAATCCGCATATTCAAAAATCATACCTCCAACACCATTCAAAAACGTAAATATAGAATAAGAAAGAAGACTCTTTATGTGCCTATAACGACAAATTACTGGTTTTACTCTTATGTCATATCGGATAGAAGAATAAAGAATTATTAAAATTCCGGAAATTATACCAAATACATATCCATAGATTAATCCAAATAATTGCCAGCCAAAAAATACAAGCAGTACTTGTACAGAAAGACGCCCAAAATTATTGAAGAGGGCCGATAGCGCAGATAACTTTATGTGATCCAAACCTACGATAACGCAAGAAAAAAACGAATTGAGAATATTAAGTCCTATTACTAAAAACAAGATACTGAGGATATTCATACCAATGAGATTATTAAAGTAATCTCTAAATACGTAAATAATAATAATAATAATTACATAAGTAACGATTCTGGTAAAAACCGAACCTGTCCAATATTCTCCTCGCTCCATTCCTTCACTTATTCGCTTTGTGGTCGCGGCCCCCAATCCTGCATCGGAAAATAGGGTTAATATTCCACAAACTGACAAAAATATATAATACATCCCTAAAATGTCCTTTCCAAGCACGTGGGCGAAATACATAGTGCTTAAAAATCCCATGATTGTTACTGCAATTGTCGCACCAAAGATTGTTATCGCTTCTTGTTGAATTTTCTTTTTTATCATAGTAAACGTGTCCCTTACTCAATATAAAAATTCAGCCTTGACCTACGTCCCAAATTAATGCCCTTGTATCCAGAACATTTCCGGGTATCATAGTGAGCCCATAAATATCCATTGATCATTGGTTTTTTATGTAATCGCAATATCCTATGGTCCTAAACGTGCCGTCCTCAACTTAGAAAGTACTAACGATCGACTTAGATGGTGCTTTTTATGTTGGAAACATCCTCAAAACGGAGCGAAAATGCTTCATAACGTGTCATCCATCACACCACCGTCACGCTCTTCGCCAGGTTTCGCGGCTTGTCTATCGGCAGACCTCTCGCATCGGCGGTGTAGTAGGCGAGCAGCTGGAGCGCCACAGTGCAGAGAATCGAGGAAAATACGGGCCTCGCCCCAGGGATCTCGACGACGGTGGTGGCGATCTTGGAAATGTCGGGATCGCCTTCAGAAGCAAAAGCGATGACATCTGCGCCTCTTGCCCTCACCTCCTTGATGTTGGCCTGGATCTTCTTGCCGTGAGTTGCGAGAGCCACCACAGGAGTCCCATCGGTGATCAGGGCTAGAGGACCGTGCTTTAGCTCGCCAGCAGGGTAGCCCTCCGCGGGAATGTAAGAGATCTCCTTCATTTTGAGGGCCCCTTCAAGGGCGATGGGATAGAGAAAATCCCGACCGATGAAGAAGTACTGGTTGCTTTTTGAATTCTGCTCTGCAATCTCTCGTATTGAGTCTCGCCCGTCCAGCACCTCCTGGATCTGACCCGGCAGCCTTGTCAGCTCCACCAGCATTTTTCTGGCATTTTCGTAGCTCAGATAATTCCTGGCCCTGCCCAGCCTTATGGCCAGTAGGATCAGAGCCACCAGCTGGCCTGTGAAGGTCTTTGTGGCTGCGACTCCAATCTCCGGGCCACATCGGGTGTAGATCGTCCCGTCTACCATATTCGTCACGGTGCACCCCACGACGTTTGTTATGGCGAGGCGCTTCACTCCGAAGGTGCTGGCCTTCTTCAGAGCATTCAGAGTGTCGGCGGTCTCGCCGGACTGGGTAATGCTCAATAGGAGGGTTCCCGGCTTTAGAAGGATATGCTGGAACTCCGAGGCGACTTCGATGTCGACCGGTAGGCCTGCGGCTTTGGGATATAGATACTTGGCCAGGAGGCCAGCATGATAAGAAGTACCACAGGCGATGATCGAAACTCTATCAAGCGCCTTTATCTCTTCGTTTGTGAGCCCTATATCCATCCGAACCTCACCATCGATCTCTGAAGTCCTGGATGCAAAGGTCTCTTGGATCGCCCTGGGCTGTTCGTGAATCTCTTTGAGCATGAAATGCGGATATCCGGCCTTCTCGGCGGCGTCGACGTCCCAGTTCACTCTCTCCAAATCGAAGGGTAGAGATTTTCCATCAATATCTCTCAGAGTTACAGTCTCTGCATCGATTATGGCGATCTCACCATCCTTCATCCTGATGACATCCCGGGTGTAAGGAAGAAGGGCAGAGACATCGGAAGCCACGTAGTTTGCACCTTTCCCAACGCCGATCACAAGCGGGCTTTCCTTCCTGGCGCAAACGAGGCGTGGCGAGCCCTTGGCCAGGACCGCAATCGCGAAGGACCCCACTACCTGAGAGACCGCCGACGCGACCGCCTCTGCGAGGTCTCCTCTATAGCAAGATCCGATCAGGTGAGCTAAGACCTCGGTATCCGTCTCGGACCTGAACTCGAACCCCAGTCTAATAAGTTGCTCTTTCAACCCCAGGTAGTTCTCGATTATGCCGTTGTGGACCACGGCTACGTCGTCAGATATGTGAGGATGGGCGTTCACGGCTGTAGGGGGACCATGTGTAGCCCATCTGGTGTGACCTATGCCCATGTTCTCCCCGGGAGACCCGATGTCACGATAAATCTTCTCGAGGTCTGCTATACTGCCTGCGGATTTGACGACCTGAATTTCGCCATCGGAAATTACCGCCACACCTGCAGAGTCGTATCCGCGGTACTCCAACCTTTTCAGAGTGTCGAAAAGGATGGGACCCGCCTTCTCATGGCCCGCATATCCGACTATACCGCACATCTCAGATCACCCTGCTGCCCCTTTCGATCCACCCGCGAAGCTCAGTCCCCGAACCGATCTTGGATCCCGTCCCCACCATCGTCCCTGGATGGATCAGCACCCTTCCACCCACCACCACGTTGTCTGCTACCACCGCACCGAACTCCGCACGATGAAGCTCGTCTTCTATCGGCACCACCGATTCGCCCGATTCCACTATCAGATGATCACCGAAGCTGGAACTTGCCCCAAGAATCGAGCTTGATACGACCGTTCCCGCCCCAATTCTCGCGCCGTTCATGATTATGCTGTTCCTGATCTCGGTGTGAGAGCCGATCTTCACTGAGTCACCGATGGAGGTCGTCGGAAGGACTGTCACGTTCGGTCCCAAATCGCAGTTTTTGCCGATGGAAACGGGGCCTACAATGTAAGATCCTGACCTCACGACGCTTCCCTGCCCGATCTCAACCGGGCCGCGGAACCACGCCCCCTCCTCAATCTCGCCCTCGATACTGGGCTCACCGATTCCGGGAACGCTGCTGTTTGCCTCCAAAAGGTCCCAGGCAAATATGGCATCTGCCCAGACGCCGTTGGTTATCTTGGCCCTCACATCGCGGCCTTCCTCGATCATGTGGGCGATGGTCTGGGTCAGCTCATAAGATCCTCTCTCAGATATCGGCGTGTTGGGCAGCTCTTCAAAGATTTCCGGGCTGAACATGTAGACACCTGTGTTGAGGATGCCCGAGCAGGGGCGACCTGGCTTCTCCACTATTCTGGTCACCTTTCCCCGTTCCACGGTCAGCACGCCGTAATCTCCAGCGTGCTCCCGGACAGCGGCCAGTATTACGTTCTCTCCATCTGCCAGCAGGACGTCCTCTATGGCCTGCTCGTCGACCAGATTATCGCCGTTGACCACCAGGATAGGACCATCAACGTGAGGTCTGACCTTGCTCAGGGCATCGGCGGTGCCGAGCTGCTCGTCTTGGATCAAGTAATCAATCTTCACACCGTAGTGGACGCCGTCGCCGAAGTAGTCCATGATCCGCTCTTTCTGGTAGCCGACAACAACCACCAGATCACGCACCCCATTCGCCGCTAAAGCCCCGATTACGTGCTCCATGAAAGGCTTGTTCCTCACGGAGAGCATGACCTTGGACCTCGTCTGGGTCAGAGGTCTACATCTCCTTCCCTCTCCTGCTGCCAGTATAACCGCTTTCACGCAAGATCACAACCGGGATAGTCTAACGATGGCTTGGTTTTCGGTATTTGGCTTTATACTTTTCCAGGATATGCTGAATCTTTGAGCAGATATCCGGAGACCTTTCCCAAAAAGACTATTTTCGCCTCTGCGGCATGGCCCATCCCAGCAGTATCTCACCAGGCTTGCCCCGATAACCGGACTCGATCACCGTTCCTGGATATATTGTGGTGTTGATCCCGGTCTTGACATCATCGCCCATTATCACACCGAGCTTGCGTCTTTCGCTGTTCACCCTTTCCCCCCTGATGTAGGACCGGATGTTTCTGCGATCATGGCGGAGATTTGCCACTATCGTTCCAGCTCCGAAGTTGCATTTAGATCCTATGACGCTATCTCCGACATAGCTCAGGTGGGCAATGTTCGTATTTTCCATGATCGTGCTGTTCTTGATCTCTACGGCGTTGCCTACGCGGACATTATCTCCTATGCACGTATAAGGCCTGATGAAACAGTTGGGCCCGATGTCACAGTTCTCCCCTATCACCACCGGCCCCTCGATGTAAGAGCCAGACCTTATTCTCGTCCCAGTTCCGACAGATACTTTGCCAGACAGCGTGGCGTTCGGCTCCACGTCGCCCAGGACGGAATATTGCTCAAACATAAGCAGCTTTTCGTTAGCGTTCAGTAGGTCCCAGGGTCTGCCGATCTCGATCCAGTCCTCGATCTCAGTCACCCGTATCTCTTCTCCACTCGATACGAGAGCGTTCAAACCGTCAGTGAGCTCGTACTCGCCCCTCTCAGAGATGGAAACGTCTCTCAGCACGTCAAAGATCTTCTCGTTGAGAAGATAGATTCCCGCGTTGGCCAAATCCGATGGAGGTGATCGACTCTTCTCCTTCACGGACTTAAGCGCCCCTCTCTCAACCTCGAAGACGCCATATCTTGAAGGGTCAGAGACCCTTTTGGCTGCCACCGCGAGGCCTTCGATCTCCGCAATCTTCTTCAGAGAAGGCGTGTCGGTTAGAACGTCGCCGTTGAGCACCAGAAACTCGTCTTTTGCCATCTCCTCAGCCATCATAAGGGCATGGCCTGTGCCTCGCTGTCCTTTTTGGACTGCGTACTCGATCTTGGTCCCGAAACCATTTCCGTCTTTGAATCTCTCCACGACAGATTCAGATCGATAGCCTACGACGAAGATGAACTCGGTTATTCCGGCTTTGGACGATCTCTGTACCAAATGTTCAAGAAAGGGCTTTCCACCTGCAGGAAGCATGACCTTGGGCCGCGATGAGGTGAGCGGCCGCATTCTGGATCCTTCGCCTGCTGCTAAAACAATTGCCTGCATGAATAGACCAGCTCCTCGTATCTCATTTTGAGCGTCTTCACCCTTCGGCCCTCATCCCGCACCGCCCACCGTTGCCTCCTCGATGAGGAGGTGAGGCGAGCCGTCGCTGACCGGCACGAGCTGGCCGGACTTTCCGCACCTTCCGCTGTTGAATTTCAGGTCGTCTCCGACGACCTTGACCCTCTCCAGGATCTCCAGGGTGTGGCCCGATAGAGATGCGTCTCTAAGAAGCGACGTTGTCTCACCACCCTCAACCAGGTAGCCTCGCTTGGCGTTGAACTGGAATACACCCTCCGCGGTACTCACCTGACCCCCTCGACTGCCCAGAAGGTAGATCCCGTCTTTCATCTCCTCCAGGATCTCCTCGAACTTCCATCCGTCTTTTGCCGGGGCGATGTAGGTGTTGCTCATCCTCACCACCGGCCTTGCACACCCCTGGGCTCTGGCGTTTCTGGAGACCCCGCCCAATCGGCCCGCAGTCTCCCGGGAGTGGAGGTAGGACCTGAGGACGCCGTCTTCAACCAGCACCGTCTCGCCAGAGGCGCTACCCTCGTCATCGAAGGGGTAGCGGCCGTAGAGGGGAAGGCTTGGGTCGTCTTTCACCGTTACCAGGTCTGAACCGATCTTCTCTCCGATCTTTCCTTCCAGGATCGATCCGCCTTCGAGAACTATGTCCGCCTCGACGGCGTGGCCCACTGCCTCGTGAACGAATACGCCTCCAAGCTCCTGATCGACGATGACGGGAAAGCTCCCGCCCTTGGGGGCTTTTGCATCGAGGAGGTCGACGGCGGTCTCCCCTGCCCGCCGGGCGAGTCCCGGTGCATCGACCTCTTCGAAGAGCTCAAGACCGCAGGTTCCGGCCTTGCTCTCCATCCCGGCCTGGTAGAGTCCGGATCTGCTGGCGACGGCAGTGATGTAGAACCCAACCCTGGTCTCCTGGCGCTCGAGATCCCTGCCGTCGGAGCTGGTATAACTGGTCTTCATAAGGACCTCGTTGTAGACCGCCTGGGTGCTAGATACCCCCTCAACCTTCGCAGCATCTTCGATCTCCCGGATCAGCCCTACCTTCTCCTCCAGCGACAGGTCGCTTGGATCCTTCTTTACGGGTACGTTTGCGCTTATGCCTGGCTGGGATGAAGCGAGATTTAGCGTCTCTTTCCGGGCTATTCTTCGAGCGGCCCGTTTTGCAGTCACCAGATCTCCTGCGAGGTCGTCGAGGCTCACCGTCTGGACGAATCCCCAGGACCCTCCGAAAAGAGCCCTTATGGCGGCCCCCAAAAAGAAGCTCTCCGAGATCTCGTCCAGTTCCCCGTTATCGAGGACTATCCTCGTGCTTTTGCCCCTTACCACCCTAAGATCGTGAAATTCGTCCATCTGATGTACCTCTCAAAGCCTTCTCGACGAGAGAAACACATTGGTATGACTTAACCCTGTCTATGAACTGAGATTGAATGACATGTGATGAATAATTACTATAAAAAGAGGGGTGCCCAAAATGAGGGGTCGGTGTCGACCGACCTTCTAAAGGCTGCCGCTGGGCGTCGGTATCGGCTCGGGCAGTACGATCCCGAGCTTCTTCTCCGCGGTGAACTTCTTCAGCTTCTCCAGAAGCTTCGGCTTTTGGCCTGAGAAGCTGTACTCGAATACCTCGCTGATGGAGGTGACCGGGATGATCTTGATCCTGTCCTTGAAGGTGTCGTCGATTAGGACGTCCCCCTCGTTGGACTTGGGGATCAGAACGGTGGTGATCCCAGCCAGGGCCGCTGCCTCGATCTTCTGAGTCACACCGCCTACTGGCAGAACGTCGCCTCTCACCGAGAGGGACCCGGTCATGGCTATGTTCTGCTTGATGGGAACGCTCTCGAGTGCGGATATCACCGCGGTTGCTATCGATATAGAGGCACTGTCACCCTCGACGCCCTCGTAGGTTCCTATGAACTGGATGTGAACGTCCTTGTTGGTTATATCCTCGCCGAGGAACTTCTTTATCAGGGCGGAGACGTTCTGGACCGCTTCCTTGGCGATCTCCTGGAGACGGCCAGTAGCGATCACTTTGCCCTCTTCCTTGGACTGGGCGGGCGTGACCTCGGCCATGATCGGGAGGACGATCCCCGAATCGCCGACCACCGCAAGGCCGTTGACCCTGCCTATCTCGGCTCCAGCGTTCTTGAACATGCTGTAGTCCTTTCTTCTTTCCAGGTACATGTCGGCGACCTGCTGCTCGACAGACCGGGCCATCTTCTTCGCCTCGAGAACGTGCCTAGTCTCGGTGAGAGACGCTCCCTCGGACCTAGCGACGTCGCCAGCCACCCTGATCAAACCGCCGAGGTCTCTCAGAAGTAAGGTGAGGTGCCCCTTCCTCCCGGCCCTTCTCTTCGCCTCTCTTACGATCTCAGCCACGGCGCCTCTGGTGAAGTGAGGGATCTTCCCGTCCCTGGTAACCTCTTGGGCGACGAACCTGACCAGCTTCTCCCGGTTCTCGACGGTGTCATCCATGGTGTCTCTCATGTAGACCTCGTAGCCGTACCCCTTGATCCTGGACCGGAGTGCGGGATGCATCCCGTTCATGGCGTCGAGGTTTCCTGCGGCTATCATGATGAAATCGCAGGGCACAGGTTCGGTCCTTACGAGGGCTCCGGAGCTTCGCTCGCTCTGGCCGGTTATCTGGTACTCGCCCTCCTGGAGGGATGTGAGGAGGCTCTGCTGGGACTCAAGCCTCAGAGTGTTGACCTCGTCGATGAAGAGGACGCCCTTGTTGGCCCTATGAATGGCGCCACACTCGACCCTCTCGTGGCTAGGAGTCTCAAGGCCGCCGGACTGGAAGGGGTCGTGCCGTACGTCGCCCAGGAGGGACCCGGCATGGGCACCCGTGGCGTCGACGTAAGGCGCCTTCTTCTGTTTGCTGTTGTCCACCAAGAGCTTTGGCACCAGCGAGTCGTCCTTGGGGATTAGGTAACGCATGGACAGGAATATCAGAGCCGCGGCGATGATCCCGAAGAGGAGCTGGCCCGTGTAGTAGGCGTAGACGAGCAGACCCATCACGATCAGCATGAAGAACATGTTCCGGGTTTGGGTCTTCTTTCGCGCCTCCGTCTTGTGGGCGTCAACTATCTGTCTGCCTCGACCCGCCGGGACCACCCTGACCTTGGGGTTGTTGTTGTCCTCAGGGTTGTTGTATACCAGGACGTCCTGGAGTTCCTCCACTGGAAGGAGCTCGCTCATGGCTTTCCCCAGCATCGATTTGCCCGTGCCGGGCGAGCCGATCAGCATCACGTGACGTCGCTGATGGGCTGCCTTCTTTATGACCTCCACCGCCTCGTCCTGGCCGATCACCTGATCGATCAGACTCTCGGGCACCTTGACGCCGCTGGTGTCCTCAAACTCGGTGTTGCCCAACAGATCCTTCTTGTCGTCTTCCAACAAAATATCGGCCCTCTCGTCCATACTGAGACCTTCTAACCTATAAAACTGATGCTGAGACGTCAATTTGCTTTTACACCTCGAATTCCTTCATCAACCTCTGGTAATCCGCCACCATTTGTGGGGTGAGGTGAGGCTTAGCCCGTTCAAAAGCCTCCCGGAAATGGCGCCCTTCGACCTGGATCCGGTCGAGGATCAGCTCCTCTCTTCTCATCCCCGAAGTTATGTTCTCCCTCAGGGCGAGCATCCCCGCCTCCCGGCAGAGGGTCTCGATGTCTGCCCCGGTCCGATTTTCCGTCATCTGTGCCAGGTCGGAGACGGAGACGTCCTCGGCGAGAGGCATCCCCGATAGGTGTATCTCGAATATCCTCTCTCTTGCAACCCTGTCCGGCATGGGGATTTTTATCAGTCTATCAAACCTGCCGGGCCTTAGGAGCGAGGGGTCCACTAGGTCCGGCCTGTTGGTGGCGGCTAAAACCACCACGTCTTTCAGCTCGACGACGCCGTCCAGCTCCGTCAAAAACTGGCTCACCACCCTTTCTGTGGCGTGAGAGTCAAGGCCCGACCCCCGAGCGGGAACGATCGAGTCAACCTCATCGAAGAATATCAGGGAAGGGGCCGCCTGTTTGGCCTTCCGGAAGACCTCTCTCACCGCCCGTTCCGACTCGCCGACCCACTTTGAGAGGAGTTCTGGGCCCTTCACCGAGATGAAGTTCACGCCGCTCTCAGTGGCCACGGCCTTGGCGAGGAGGGTCTTTCCGGTTCCCGGCGGGCCTAAGAGAAGAACGCCCCGAGGAGGCCTGATCCCGATCGATTCAAAGGCGTCCGGGTACTTTAGGGGCCACTCGACGGCCTCCACCAGCTCCTGCTTCGCCCGATCGAGGCCTCCAACCTGGTGCCAGTGGACCTCTGTCACCTCGACGAAGACCTCTCTCATGGCGGAGGGCTCGATCATCTTAAGAGCGAACCTGAAATCCTCCTCCGTCACCATCAGATCTTCGAGGATTCTGATCGGTATCGACTCCTCGGAGTCGAGGTCCGGGATCAGCCTGTTCAAGGTGTGCATCGCCGCCTCTTTGCAGAGGGAAGCAAGGTCAGCCCCCACAAAGCCGTGGGTCATCTCGGCGATCGTCTCCAGGTCCAGGCTGTCCTCAACGGGCATCCCCCTCGTGTGGACGTAGAGGATCTCGAGCCTTCTGTTCTTGTCCGGGATTCCGATCTCGATCTCCCGGTCGAACCTGCCTCCCCGCCTGATCGCCGGATCGAGGGAGTTGGGCCTGTTAGTGGCGGCAATGACGATCACCTCGCCTCTGGACGCGAGACCGTCCATCAGAGAGAGGAGCTGGGCCACCACCCTTCGTTCCAAGTCGCCTGCCACATCCTCCCTCTTCGGGGCTATCGAGTCGATCTCGTCGATGAATATGATCGATGGAGCGTTCTTCTCGGCCTCCTCGAAGATCTCCCGGAGCCGCTTCTCGGACTCGCCGTAAAACTTTGACGTGATCTCGGGACCGCTCATGCTCATGAAGTTCGCCTCGGTCTCGCTGGCCACGGCCCGGGCGATCAGGGTCTTTCCTGTCCCCGGGGGGCCGTGGAGGAGGAGGCCCTGGGGCGGCCTTATGCCCAATTTTTGGAATATCTCAGGATGTCTGAGGGGAAGCTCGATCATCTCCCTGACCATCCTGATCTCCCTTGAGAGGCCGCCTATGTCCTCGTAAGAGACGTCCCTTACAGCCATCTCCTCAAGGGTGTCCTTCAGGATCTTGATCTCGGTATCGGAGGTTACCACCACCGGCCCTTTCGGGGCGGTGCTCACCACCACAAACCCGAGGGACGAGGAGATCATCTCGACTTTCAGCTGCTCGCCCTTCACGATGGGTCTGCCGAGGAGCATTCGGTGTAGGTACTGAGGACCTCCGATCAGTCTGGTCTGGGTGGTGGGAGCCACGACGACCCTTTTGGCGGGCCTCGCCTCGCTCTTCTTGACCGCCACTTTGTCGTCTATGCCGACTCCGAGGTTGCTTCGGAGGTTTCCGTCTATCCTGACGACGTCGGCAGAGTCCTTTGTCGAAGCCTGCCAGGCGACGGCGTAGATGCTCTTTTTGCCCTGGATTTCCACAACCCCGCCGCCCTCGACACCCATTTCGCTGATGAGGTCCTGGCTTAGCCTTGCGATGCCCCGGCCGACGTCCCTGTGGTAGGCTTCCGCCACCTTGAGAGTGATGGTCTTATTCATGATGATCTAGATCCAAAATCGTTCATATCGTCCAGGCATCGTCCTGCTTTTGAATCTTGCCTTGCGCCTCCAGCTTTTTGAGCCGTTCCTCCACCACGGCCGGGGGAATCCCAAGCCTTTTCGCCAGGGATTCCGTCCTCGATTCGCCGGAGACGAGAGCCGTGAGAATCTCAGCCTCCAGCTGGTCGGAGGCGTAGCTCTCGATGAGGCCGGTGGCCAGCCTCTTGATCAGCATCTCCTCGGAGTCGATCTCCTCCATCAACCTTCTCAGGCGGAGCCTCTTCTCCTCCAGCTCTCGGAGCCTGGAGCAGATCCCGTCCAGCTCCTCTGACAGTCCTGGCTCTCGGATCGATGAGCTTTGAGATTGGGGAATAGAAGGTTGGGCTGCGAGCTTTTTGGAGACTTGGGGCCGGTAAGTTCGGATCCCGTAGGAATGGGGCGAGAATGCCACCTCCAGGACGACGTTGTCTGCTATCCTGAAGTACTTGCGGCGCCGGTCGTCCCGGTAGCACTCGACCAGGCCCGCTCGCTCCAGCATCTCCAGGTGGTCTATCACCGCCTTCGGGCCGAGGTCGAGCCTCTTTGCCATCTCGTTGAAGTAGAAGGGCCGGAAGGAGAGGAGTTGCAGTATGCGCCTCCGGTTCGCGTTCCCCAGTATGTCCAGAATCTCTACAGGATCCAAAACGATCACTCAAAAGGTAATTGCTTGTTAGTAACCTCTGGTTAATATATAAGGCTTTCGTCGATGGTCGAAGTTCGCCCTTTCTATCCGCTTTTACTTCTAATTCATCTTCCGGAGGGCTGCCGCCCTGTTCGCCTTGGCATCGACGAAGCCCGGATTTATCTCGAGGGCCTTCGCGTAGCAGTCAGCCGCCTCCTCGTACCTTCCGAGGTTGTAGAGGGCTGCCCCCTTGTTGTTCCAGGCGCTGGCATGATCTGGATCGAGCTCGGTCGTCCTGTTGTAGCAGTCCAGGGCCTCCTCATTTAGGCCCTGGGCCGATAGAACGACGCCCTTGTTGTTCCAGGCCTCCGCAAGGTTCGGGTCGGCTTCCAGGGCGCTGTCGAAAGATTCTATGGCCTCATCGTCTCGGCCGAAAGTGTGGAGGATCCAGCCCCTGTTGTTCCAGGCCTCGGCGTGATCGGGGTCAATTCCAGCGGCCCGGCTGAAGAGGTCGAGAGCCTCCTCGGCCTGGCCCAAACCGTAGGCCAGAATTCCTTTCCTGTACCAGGCGGGCTCGTACTCGGGATCGATCGTGATGGCACGGTCGCAAGCTTCCATCGCCTCCTTCTGCCTCTTCAGATCGGCGAGGGCGACGCCCTTGTGCAACCAGGTCTCGGCCCTCTCGGGATTGATCTCAAGAGCCTGGTCGTAGCACCAGGCGGCCTCGCTGGGGCGGTTCAGTCTGTATAAGGCGTACCCCTTGCTGTCCCAGGCGTCGGCGTTATCGGGGTTGATCCTGATAACCTCGTCGTAACATTTGAGCGACTCGAAGAACCTCTCCTGGTTGTAGAGGGCTGAGCCCTTGTTGTACCAGGCTACCTCGTAATCCGGATCGATCTCCGCCGCCCGGTCGTAGCAATCCAGGGCCTCATCGATCTTCCCCATCTCCACGAGGGCTACTCCCTTGTTGTTCCAGGCTAGGGCGAAGGATGGGGCGATCTCCAGGGCGGAATCGTAGCAATCGATCGCCTCATCGGGCCTTCCCAGGTCGTAGAGGGCCCTTCCTCTGTTGTACCAGGCGAGGATGAAGGACGGGTCGATCGCGAGGGTTCGGTTGTAGCAGTCCAGGGCCTCTTCGAGCCTTCCCAGGTTGTGGAGGGCGAGCCCCTTGTTGTTCCAGGCGAGAAGGTAGCCAGGATCGATCGCGATCGATGAATTGAAGCTCTCGACCGCCTCCTCGTACCTCTCCAGAACCCCCAGAACCAGCCCCCTCTCGTTCCAGGCGACCTCGTCGTTGGGATCGACCTTTAGAGCTCCGTCGAAGCGCTCGATCGCCTCCTCGTCTCTGCCGAGGCTCTGGAGGACGGCGGCCGCCCCTTTCCACGACCCTGAAAGCTCGGGGTTGATCCACAGGGCGGAATCGAAGCTGTCCAGGGCTTCCTCGTATCTTCCCAGGGCCCTGAGGGCATTTCCCCGGTTCTGCCAGGCCTCTGCCAGATTCGAGTTTATATCGAGAGCGCGACCAAAACAGCTGGCGGCATCTTCGTACCTGCCCAAAACCCCCAGGATCAGTCCCTTGTTGTTCCAGGCCCTCTCGTTTTCGGGATCGATCTCCAGGGACCGGTTGTAGGCCAGGAGGGCCTCATCAATCCTTCCAAGAAAGCTCAATGAGTTACCCATCTCGTACCAGGCTTTGGCGTTTCCGGGATCTATCTTCAGGGCCCTATCAAAGGATTCGGCCGCAAGATCGCGATCGCTTATATTAAAAAGGGCGATCTCGCCTTTGAGGACCCAGGCTTCGGGCTGGTCCGGATCGAGATCAAGAGATCTGTTAAGGTATTGTAGAGCAAGGTCGAAAGAGCCCTCCTGATATGACCGGTTCGCCTCTTCGAGCAAGTCGGCGGCCGATCGTTCTTCTCCGAGAACCGGACTGGAACATGCGAAGATCAGGACCAGCACGAGAAGGGCCTCGCATTTCATGAAATCCCAGATCCTCCTCGTCTTCGATATATCTTGTGGTGGGCCTCTCGATCAGCTTGGCGGAATTTTGGCCCGGCCTCTCACCATCTCCGCCGCTTATGACGAGCTGAGTTCGATGAACTTGTCGTAGCACTCGACGGCCTTCTTGTGCTGGCCCAGCTTGTAGAAGTCGTCGCCTTTCCGGTTCCAGCTCTTCACGTCCCTCGGATCGATGGCAAGAGCCCGATCGTAGCTATCGACCGCCTCCTGATACCTGCCGAGCCCGTCGAGGGCCGTGCCTCTCGTGTACCAGATCTCGGCGGAGTTCGGATCGATCTCTGTTGCTCGATCGTAGCTCTCGACAGCCTCATCGAGCCTGCCGAGCTTCTGGAGGACGAGCCCTCTTTCGTACCAGACCTTATCGTCAGACGGAGCGATATCGGCCGCCTGATCGTAACAATCGAGGGATTCGGTGTACCTGTTCATGCTGTAGAGTAGGTGCCCCTTGCTTTGCCAGGCTTCGTCGAGAGACGGATCGATGGCGATCGCCGAGTCGTAAGCTTGGAGGGCTTCTTCGCTTCGCCCCGTCCCCTCGAGGAGAGAGCCCTTCTTGAACCAGGATTCAGCGTCCGAGGGGTCGGACTCGATCGCCTTTTCGTAGCATGCTATGGCGTCCTCGGCCTTCCCCTCATCCTCGAAGATGGTGCCTTTGCCGCGCCAGGCCTCGCCCCGGGATGGATCGATGGCGATCGCCGAGTCGTAAGATCGGAGAGCCTCTTCCAGTCTTCCCGACTTTTGGAGGGCAAGCCCCTTCTCGGTCAACGCTCCGGCATCTCGCGGATCGATGGCGATCGCCTCGTCGTAAGATTGGATCGCATCGTCAAACCTGCCCATATCTCTGAAGACCGCGCCCTTGGCGCTCCAGAACACCTTTTCAGAGGTGTTGATCGCTATCGCCTCATCATAGCACCCTATAGCCTCGTCGTACCTTTCGAGATTGTGAAGGGCGAGGCCCTTGCCGCTCCAAGCCTCTGCGTTCTTCGAGTCGATCTTCAGGATCTCTTCGTAGCAGGTCAGAGCTTCGTCGTATCGTTCGAGGTCTTGGAGGGATTGGCCCTTGCCGCTCCAGGCTTCAAGGTCAAATGGATCGTCCTGGAGGACACGGTCGTAGCAGTCGACGGCACCATCGTAATCGCCCAGCCTCTGGAGGGCGAAACCTTTGTTGCGCCAGACGTTTTCATAAGAGGGATCGATCTCGATGACCCGATTGTAACATTCAGCGGCTTTGCCATATTCTCCCAGGCTATAGAGGGCGAAACCTTTGTTGTACCAGGCCTTCGCCTCGAGAGGTCTTACCTCTATCACCTTGTCGTAACACTCTGCCGCTTCCTCGTACCTGCCTAGACTGTAGAGGGCATCTCCTTTCTCGTATCGATCGATCTCGATGACCTTGTCGTAGCAGTCTATGGCATCCTCAAACCTGCCTAGGCTGTAGAGGGCGACGCCCTTGTTGTACCAGAGGGATACATCCGACGGGCTGATCTCAAGGGCCTCGTCGTAACATTCGAAGGCCTCCTCGAACCTTCCCAGATCGTAGAGGGCGAGCCCCTTCAGGCGCCATACACCCTCATAAGACGGATCAATCTTGATTACCTGGTTGTAGCTATCGACCGCCTCCTGGCGCCTGCTGGCGTTGTAGAGGACAAAGCCCCTGTTGAACCAGACATTCGGATCGTCGGGATCGATGGCGATCGCTCCATCGTAAGATTCGATCGCCTCCTCGTATTCGCCGATGCTGGCGAGAGCGTCGCCCTTGCCGCGCCAGGCATCGATTCGGGTGGAGTTGATCGATATCGCCTCGTCGTAACAGTTCGCAGCCTCCCGGTACCGTTCCAGCTTGTAGAGGGCTACGCCCTTGTTGTACCAGGCGTTCTCGTAAGCAGGGTCGACCTCGATCACGTCATCGTAGCACGTGACCGACTCGTTGTACCTGCCGAGGCTGTAGAGGGTGTTGCACTTGTTGTTCAAAACGTCCGTCTGGAGCGGGTCAGTTTCGAGGGCCTTGTCATAACAGCTCAGGGCTTCCTCGTACCTGCCGAGACGGCCCAGGGCGAGCCCCTTGTTGTACCAGGCGTTACTGCTTGCGGGATTCTTCTCCAAAACGTGGTCAAAAGCCTCTACCGCCTCTTCGTTGCGATCAAGGGTGTAGAGGGCAATTCCCTTGTTGTACCAGACGTCTTTATAAGCCGGATCGATCTCGATCAACCGGTCATATGCTTCGACCGCCTCTTCGCTTCTTTCGAGGCGATCGAGGACTACGCCCTTGTTGAACCAGGCGTTTGAGTAATCTGGATCGATCGTCACCGCTCTGTCGTAACAGTTTAGGGCCGCGTCAAACCTGCCGAGGGTGTAGAGGGCGTTGCCCTTGTTGTTCCAGACGGCTACGAGGGACTGATCGATCTTGAGGGCCTCGTCGTAACATGTGATCGCCTCGTCGAACCTGCCGAGGCTGTAGAGGGTGAGCCCTTTGTTGTACCAGGCCGCATGGTACAGAGGATCGATCTCGACGGCGGCATCGTAGCATTTGAAGGCCTCGTCATACCTTCCCAGGCTGCTGAGGACGATGCCCTTGTTGTACCAGACATCGGTATAAGAGGGATCAATCTCTATCGCTTGATCGTAACACTGGAGGGCTTCCTCGCGCTTTCCTAGGTTGTAGAGGGCAAAGCCCTTCCCGTGCCAGGAAGCGACGTCCGATTCATCTATCTTGATGGCGAAGTCGTAACATTCTATGGCCTTGTCATATCCCCCCATACCGCAGAGGGCGAGACCCTTGTTGTACCAGACGTCTATTTGAGTGGGATCGATCAACAGCGCCTCATCGTAAGATTCCGCGGCTTCTTCGTACCTTCCGATGCTGTAGAGGGCAAGCCCCCTGGCGCGCCAGAAGTCCAGACGGGAAGAGTTGAGCTCAAGGGCGCGGTCGTAGCATCCCACGGCCTGATCGTACTTTTCCAGGTTGTGGAAGGCGAAGCCCTCGCTGTACCAGACGTAAGCGTCTGAAGGATCGATCTCGATCGACCTGTTGAAACAGCTCGCAGCCTCATCGTACCTGCCCAGGTCGCTGAGGATATAGCCTTTCAGATTCCAGGCGTCCGGATAGCCCGGATCGATATCCAGAGACTTGTTGACATAAAGAAGAGCTAGCTCGTAAGATTCGCTGGAGTAGAAGCTTATGGCCTTGCCAAGCCAGCCTCCTGACTCTGACTGATCCTCTCCAAGGACCGGATATGTGCAGACCAGAGCAAAGATCAGGATTGACAGGGCCCAGCGCTTCATGTCCAATTAAATCACTCTATTTATCGATATATCTTGTGGTTTGAAAGAAGAAACGATGGTGACTTCAGACTGGTCGGATATTGATCAATCCCGTTTTCTCAAAAATATCAGTGTTCTGAAATTTTAGTGGTGACCCCTATCTCGACCGGCCTTAGAGCAAGAGCCTGATTATTACGGCGTAGGGGCCCCGCCCTCTTGCAACCTCTTCATCATCAAAAGAGCATCCTTTCCGGGGCCGTAGTAGTCCTCGATGAGGGCGATCTCAGAGTATTCGAGCTTCGCGTAGAGGTCGATGGCCCCTCGATTCTCGACTGCGACCTCAAGGAGAATGGCTCTGGCTCCCTGGGATGCGAACTCCCTTTCCAGGGCCTCCATGAGCCTTCTGCCCATCCCCTCTCCGCGACGTTCGGGCAGAACGTCGAGGGTCACCACCTTGGCCCACTCCCCGTTAACAAAGCCGATGACGAAGCCCGCAGCATCGGCGTCTTCGGCTACTAGAGCCGTCGCCTCCTCCAAAAGAAAGGTGGTAATCTCCGGAGGGAAGGCAACCTCCCGAGAAAAACAGGTCTTTTCAATGGCGAGGATCGAGGGCAGATCCCGAGCCTCTGCCCTCCTGATCCTCATCTCTTCCCTGAGACCTCTTTGACGACTTCGGTGTAAGCTCCGAAGACCGAGGGTATGTCGATGGTGCCGACGACGTCGACGATTCCCATCGCAGCGATCACTTTTCCATCCCGATCCATTATGGGAGCGACTGATACGGGAACTCCTTTGTAAACGCCGCTTTTAGGTACAGTCCTGATCGGCTTTCCGGATTTCATTACCTCTTCGAGAACCGGTCCCGAGTATCCGTCGTCGAGAACCTTCCCACCCTCGACCCTGACACCAGGGGCCTCGGTGCTCCTCAGGGTGACCGGAAGCCCCAGGATCTGGTTTACGGCCAGCGCGAGAGGGGCGAGGTCTACAGACCTCGACTTCTCCGATATTACCAGCTCAGCCATGAGACGGTTTCAGGCTCTAATTGTTGATATAGTCTGCCCCTCAGTACTTTTTCAGGAACCGAGCCTGGAACCCGTGGTACTTGGCAAACCCTTCTGAGTCCCTTTGGCTCAGGGTCTGGCTGTCGAAGGAGACCATCTCCTGGTCGTATATCGCGTCGGGCGACTTTCTGCCGACGGCATAAGCCCTTCCACAATGAAGCTTCATCTTTACGACGCCGTTCACCCTCTTCGAGCTCTGATCGACAAAGGCGCACAGGTCCGCGTAAAGGGGATCGTTCACAAGGCCCATGTAAGCGAGCTCCGACCATGCCTCGTCCACCATCGCCTTGAACCTGAGCTCGGCCCTTGAGAGGACGAGCCGTTCCAGATCCTGGTGAGCGTTGAGAAGGACGGTGGCCGCCGGGTGCTCATAGTTCTCCCTGGCCTTGAGGCCGAGAACTCGATCCTCGATCATGTCGGTCCTGCCGACGCCGTGCTCACCCGCGATCCTATTGAGCTTCGCGATCAGCTCGATTCCGCCCATCTTCTCGCCGTCGAGGGCTACGGGAACTCCTTCTGAGAACTCGATCTCCACCTTCGCGGGAGATATACCTCTTTCCGGAGACTTCGTCCAGGCGTATATCTCTTCGGGAGGCTCGTAGAATGTGTCCTCGAGAAGGCCGCCCTCGATGCTCCTCGACCAGAGGTTCTCGTCTATGCTCCACGGCTTCTCCTTTGTCACGGGGACACTGATCCCGTGATCTCTCGCGTAATCGATCTCCCACTCGCGGCTCAGGTCCAGGTCGCGCATCGGCGCCACCACTCGTAGGTCCGTCGCCCTGAAGATCGCCTCAAACCTCAGCTGGTCGTTGCCCCTTCCGGTGCAGCCGTGACCCAGGGCGTCGGCCCCCAGTTTTCTTGCGATCTCCACCGTCTTTCTCGCGATCAGCGGCCTTGCGATGGCCGTGCCGAGGACGTAGCCCTCATAGGAGCCGTTTGCCTTGATGGAAGGAAATATGTAATCCTTCACGAACTCCTCCTTCGCGTCGATTACGTAATGCTCATCGCTCAGCTTCTCAGCCCTCTCGTTTCCCCTCTTGATGTCCTCTTTCGGCTGGCCGACGTCCGTCAGGACAGTTATCACCTTCTCAAAGTCATAACGCTCCCGGAGAAGCGGGACGCAGACCGAGGTGTCGAGGCCTCCAGAGTAAGCAAGCACGATAACTTCAGACAATTCAATATCACCCGAGGCCTACTCGGTGCTCAGTTATTTTAACTCTACGGCTTTGGCGGATCGATCGATAACTCTATAACTTCTCGGCCGAGATTTGCCTCGATGACCCCTCTACTGAAGACCACCGCCCTGACGGTGGACTACGACCAGGATCGTAGAATGCTCCAGGCCCGAGGAGCGATCTCGATTCTGGTCCAGCCGGCCCTGAACAAGATCAACCAGAGGCTGGCCGAGGAGAAGCCCGCCCTGGTGAGGGAGGGCGACATAGTCGCTTCCACATGGCTTCCGCCCATCCCCAGCGGCCCCTTCAAGAGGCTCGTTCTCAGCGAGGCGAAGATCGCCATCGGGAGGTTCGTCCCCCAGACCGTGAGCATCGAGGTCACAAGAGAGTGCGGCTGCAACTGCGATCACTGCCTGATCAAAGATGGCGAAGGCGAGCTTGAGACGGAGGAGATCTTCAGGGTCGTCGACGAGGCTCTGGACCTCGGAGCATCCATAATCACCTTCACCGAGGGCGATCCCCTCCTTCGAGAGGACATATTCGAGCTCATTAGCCACGTCGACTCAGAGCGGGCAGTGGTGAACATTTTCACGCCGGGCCTCGAGATGACGCCGGAAAAGGCGAAAAAGCTGAAGGATGCCGGCCTATACAACGTGCTTATAGGGATCTACAGCAAAGATCCCGACGTCCACGACGAGATCAGGGGGGTCCCGGGAGCTCATGAGAAAGCGGTCGATGCCATAAAGATGGCTCTGGATGCTGGCCTCCTCGTCACCATGTCAGTCCATGTCAATGGGGAGAGTGTCTCAGAGATCATCGATCTCTACGATTTTGCGAAAGAGCTGGGCGTCCACGAGTTCTCGATCTGGGAGGGGATCCCGAAATCCCCAGAAGAATGCCTCACCCAGATCGACCGAGAGACGATCCTCAGGTTCTACAGGACCGTCAACCGCACGCCGGGCGGGCCCAGAGTCTTTGCCAGCACCTATTTCGAGGGTCAAATGTTGGGATGCATGGCTGGACGCCGCTGGATTCACGTGGGCGTGGACGGCGGAGTGAGGCCCTGTCCTTACATATGCGACGTCGTTGGGAACGTTCGGGAGAGATCTCTAAAAGAGATATGGAAGGAGATCAGAAGGTCGGGCGACTTTGAAACTTTCAGGTCCGACTGTCCCGCCCAGAACCAGCACCTTGCCCTCTGAGGGGTCAATCGAAATCAGGCAGAGGACGTTTTTGGTCGAGAGGGCCGCAAAAAGCCTCCCCCTCGAGCAACAAAATCTCTTCTGCCTACATCTTCTCCTCCACCATCTCTTCTCTTCTGCTACTGGGTCTCTTAGGCATCCGAGATCGATCGCCTTCCATCTACAGTCTATAAAACTGTAATCAATTTTCGGGAGGTCGGATCGTGGTCCTGCAACGGACGAGCGGTTCGACCTGTTGTCACATCTCACCTCAAAAACCGAGATGAAAAATTTCGAAATCAACCTCCTATGCTGAATCTAGGTGGGAAGGATCGGAAGGCATCGAAATCTCGAAAAAACGGCTTTAATTAATTCCACATTGCCGACTATAAAAAAGTAGTGGAAAATTATTAGTACACACATGATCATCTTTCATCGAGAGGATTGGGCATGAGAGTCATCGGAAGTCTCAAGATGAACTTTGCCGTTTGGATAAAATGGATCTTTGGTAAAAAAAGGGCCAGAATAGGCATATACGGTCCTCCCAACGCCGGAAAGACCACTTTAGCGAATAGAATAGTGAAGGAATGGAGCGGAATGGAGGTTGGCGGAACGTCTCACATACCTCACGAGACGAGGAGGGCCATGAGGACGGACGGAGTGGTCATAAACGCCAACGGGTCGAGCGTCGAGCTGGACATAGTCGACACACCGGGAATGGCTACCAAGATCGATTTCAGGGAGTTCATGGCTTACGGACTGGAAGAGGAAGAAGCTAAAAGGAGAGCAAAGGAGGCGACGGAAGGGGTTATCGAGGCGATAAAATGGTTGGAAGATTTGGACGGGGTGCTTTTGGTGATGGACTCGACAGAGGACCCCTACACCCAGGTCAACGTCACGGTGGTGGGAAACATGGAGGCGAGAAAGCTGCCCCTCTTGATCGTGGCAAACAAGATGGATCTGCCCAAAGCCTCTCCTTCCAGGATAAAGGCGGCGTTTCCGCAGCATCCCATAGTCACCATCTCAGCGCTGGACGGGTCGAACATCGATGAGCTGTATGTGGCCATAGCTAGGCACTTCGGGTGAGATGATGCGAGAAGTACAGATGGATCTGATCTCTGCCGAGAGGCTGGAGAGCATGTCCTCCATGGAAAAGATCCGGCTCATACTGAACAAGGTCAAAAGGGGAAACATCGTAGTGCTGGAGCTGGGCCTGACCCCGGAGGAAGAGGTCAAGCTGATCGAGATGACGATGACCGAGATACGCCTCGACGAGTTCTCTGGCATAGAGATCGAAAGCTACCCGGTCAAGAAAGAGGGAACCCTGATAAACAAGATCCTGGGCAAATCCGGGATCAAGACCAGGATGACCGTTATCGGGCCTGCAAACCAGCTTCGAACCGTTGAGAAGGACAAGTACCAGATCAGCACCAAGGTTTCGGTCGGTGACTGACTCATATGCCCCACATGTGCACCAGATGCAACAGCGTCTTCGAAGACGGTATGGACGTCCTTGAAGGGTGTCCCGTCTGCGGCTGGAACAAGTTTCTCTTTGTAAAGTCCAATGATAAGATAAAAGAGGTTCGGGGTGCGCTGAAAGCTTCAGAGATCGGGGGGCCCTACGAGCCTTGGCCGGAAGGCGACGATTCGCTCCGACAAATACTGAAAGCAAGTCCGCGCCAAGATCGTAAAACGGATCGCCCCAAAGAGGAACGTAAAGATAGGGCGAAAAGGGCGAGCCGAAAAGAAAGAAAGAATGAGAAAGCCAAGAGCAAGCACGGATTTTTCGATATCGATTCTCCCAAAGACCTCTCTCAAAACTCTCCGGGTCTGGGATCTGATAAGATCCGGCACGACGAAGATAAGACGGTGGAGAGCATCAGGATGCAGGAGCCAGGCACCTACGAACTGAACCTCCCCTCGCTCTTCGAGCGGGACGAGCTGGTGATGGCCGTAAAAGAGGGTACATATCTGATAGACCTCACTTCTGCGTTCAAAAAATCGAAAAAGGATTGACGTCGATCAGTCTCTCGGATCGTCCCGCTCCACCTCGACGACCATCTTCTTCCATTGAGGGTCCACTCCCCGCAGAGACTCGGCCACGCCCGAGACGACCTTTTCCATGATCTCCTGGGTGAAGTGGTTCATTGGAATCGCCTTCCCGTCGACCACCAGCTTGACCTCCAGGCTTCTCCACCCCCCATCTCAGCGCCTGATCCTCTCAGCTCCGGATTTTTCGGATCTTGCGAAGGCATTGACGAAGGCCTTCACGCTCCACCAAAGATCATCTGTTCCGGCGTGGTTATGGTTCTGTTCCCTATGGAGAAGGGCGGAGTGTATAGCGTGACCTGTGAAGAGGTCCTGTTGCTCACCGAGATCGAGAAGCTGGGCGTGTAAGTTATGGGCGTGGGTGCTCCGATTGATATCGGTTCGATGCTGGACGTGCCCGCGAAGGTGCCGAAGCTTCTGCCCAGAGTCCTCACGTCCACCGCGTTTGTGGTGGTTTTGGCCTCGTCTCGGGTGTACGATATGACCACAGGAGTCATGCTGGATTTCATCTCCGCCTTTTTGCCAAGAGTGCTCAGATCAATTGGAGTTCCGGCAGCTGCGACCATGCCCACCAGGAGCATGGTGGCTACAAGAGCCGTCAAAATTATTTTCATAGATAACCTAACCTCCCTTTTCCTATGGGCCGGGTCTTTGAATTATTACCATTTATTCCTTTTGATGAAAGGCTGCCAGACAATTTCTGCAAGATCTCTCAATTCGATGGATAGGATCGCCGACCTTTTGAGTTTCCGCTCTGATGCTGGAATTCGGGTTTTGGCGCGGAGATGATAGAGATGCGAAGATCCTTGGATCATATGTTATGACGTGCTGGACGATTGCAAGGATGACTGAGGATTATGTCGGGAAGTAGCCAGATATCCTGATGGCGATCTAACCCGGCCTCTGACCCTGGGCGATTGATTGCCGGGCATCCATTTTTCAGGCCAAAAGATGGAGGAGAGCGACGGTTTGGACCTCAGCCAGCTGCCCAAGAAGGTGGTATCAAAGTTGAAATTCAGAAAACTGAACCTTTTGCCTTAGGGGATGGTTTGTGCGCGACAATTTCTGATCGGCCCCGAAGTTCACGACGAATTCGGAGAGGACGGCCCTTCAGATCCCCACCATTCTTCGCCATATATATTCGCCATATTTCGGAAATCCGAGGATCGGACCCAGGCCCGAAAGGGCATGGATCCGAAGATCACCAGAAGGTGTAGCCGAAGTACCTGGCCGCAAAGATCAAGCCCGTCGCTATGATCAAAAGCCCGAAACCCCCAGTAATCCACTTTCCTAACGCAATGTACCTTTCGCCGATAGCTCCGCAGAAGGTACGAGAGAAGGTGGATATGGGTATGATGGGAACGCCGTGCCCCACGCCGAAGACAAAGAGCATCAACCCCCCCGTGATCGGGGAGACGTTCTGGGCCATCAGCCAGATCAGGACCGGAAATACCAGAGATACGGCGCAGGGGGCCCAGCCCAGGGCAAAGAAGACGCCGAGGGTGAAGGCCCCCGCGAAGGCCGAGTACTTGAAGAGGCCGACTGAGATGTTCATGAATTGCTCCATGAAGCTCTTCTTCGCCCTCACGTCTTCCGCCTCCACAGCTCCTCGGCTTTGAAGTCTAGACGTCAGGGGCTCGAGGATCTCGCCGAGGGGCTTGAAGCTGGTGATGCCCAGCATTATCATCAGCACCCCGGCGGCTAGGTCGAAGAACCGTGAGTCTCTTACGAAGATCCCCAGGTTAGATATGAACAGACCGATGACGAAAAATACCATCGCCATCCCCAGAGTGAAGGCCACCCCGATCAAAAAGCCCTCTTTAGGTGAGGACTTGCCCTCATCCGGCATCAGGACCTTCCTTCTTTGAGACGTCATCAGGTATGAGAAGACCGCGATCAGCAGGGCAAGAGAACAAGGTGCAAGAGACGTTACGATCCCAAGGCCGAACATGCCGATGAAGGTGACCTCGCGGACAGCAGCAGAGCCGATCCCGCTGATTGGACGACCATCATCGGAATCTGGGAGATCTAAAACGGCCATCTGTAGGGATTCGGCGGTCTGGACCCCCTCCACCATCCCATCACCTACCTGGTAGACGTGGTACACCCTCGATATCTGACCCTGATCGTCCACGAGAATTATTGTGGGGTTGGCAAACCCGCTCCCCCGGCTCCAGTAATCGACGTACTTGCCCGCCACTGGAAAGGGATCGAAGTCCTCGATCCAGGGCCAGGATATGTCAGCGCCCCACCACGACTCTGCAAGCAACCGCCCGTCTTTGGAGTAGGGGTTCTTCCTCACGTTTATGGTGACGATCTCGGCTTCAGGGTTTACCTCCTTCAGCCTCTGGAGCTCTTGGACCTGAGCTTTGAGCGCCTCTTCACATTCGATGCATAGGGGAGTTTCTATGTTCGTTATGTGGAGGATCAGGGCTTCTCCATCGAAATCTCCGAGTTCGATGGTCTTTCCGTCCAGATCGACCGCTTCAAAGTTCGGCGCAAGGTTTGCGCCAACGGCGTCGTCTGAGACGGCGAAGCAGACCGAAGGAAGGCCGAAGCAGGCCAGAAGCGATGCTATCCCCAAGATCAGGAGCGCTTTGCCCGCCATGTTCACCAGTCTCACCGGTCCCATTTGGCAGAATTCTCGTCGTGAAGGGCGATGGCGTCGTTCAGGTAAGATCTGACCCATCTCTCGCCACTCCAGCCGACAGCGCTGTGCCAGGCTACCTCGGCATTCCCTTCTGACCCGGGAACCAGAGTGAGAAAGACGGTAACTGGGACGTAAGTCATGACGCCGCCGTTGGGATCGTAAGTGTAAAGCCCCTCCCAAATCTCCTCGCCACCGTTGTCTGTCAAAAGATCTTCGTATGTCACCTCATCGCCGAGTTCTCCGAGGACCTTTTTGATGTCAGCCTCCTGCCTAACGCAGGCAGGACAATTGATTTTGTGGATCAGCATCATCACTGGCTTATCCTTTAACGCGTCTAAAGCCCAAGAGGGGTGATCGACCGCAGATCCAGCCTTCGAATGTTGATCTGGGTACGCGATCCACCACTCATCGGGACCCGGACCGGTGGGATGTTCTACGCCGCCCTCTGCAGAGGTGACGGGGCCAAGGATGCTGGTTGCCAGGATGAATGTCAAGGTCAGTGCTGCCAGGTTCTTCGCATTTGTCGGTGACAAAATTTTACCAACTCCCATTCCTGGTCATACTATCATGAGGTTTATCTTCTTTCCGCCGCGCCTATTTGAAGATTCATTTGGCGCGATACGAACCCGCAAAGCTACTCGGCCTTCCGTTGCCCTGGAAAGCGCGAAGAAGGCGATGCTCAGAACCGTGTTATTCCACCGGGGGTTTGTAAAGGCCGACCGCATCAAAGATAAAGAAGAGAGATCTAAAAACCATCATCCTTGAGATGCCCCTCCATGAGGGGCATAGAGAGGGAATGGGGGCGAAAAAGACAGTGAGATGTAAAATCTGCGGCAGAGAATGCAGATCCGTCTTCGAGGCTGAAAATGTGGACGAAAGAAGATCGCGATCCGCTGGGGATGCTGGATACCTGGGCGTCGGGACGATCTCCACCCCACATGCAGGGGCTTCTGCTGCGGAAATCCATGATTAAACGGACTTGATATCACGATATTTTAAAGGAGGATATACTAGATGCGAAATAATAGAAGGTTGTTATCGGGGCTTGGAGCGCTCCTGGTGATAGCGTCAGCCCTGGTGGGCGGAGCGTACGCAGGCTGCAGCAGCTGCGGCGGTGGAAGCGGAGGAGAATGGTCGTCGGGTCTGGCCTTCATAGGCGCCCCTTCGGAAGCCACCTCAGTGATGGAGAAGACCTCAGGAAACGTGGCTGCTCAGGCTGCAGAACCGAATCCGGCGTCGTCCATGATCACCGCCAGGGCGCTCTTCGAAGACCAGAACGGCGACGCTAAACGCCTGATGGCCTACGTCGGCGTTCCTGAAGGTGACCCCTATATCGAGGGATCAATACACCTGCCCTTAGAACAGGTATTCAATGAGGACGAATCTCTGAAGTCGCCAGCTGAGATCGCCGCCCTCTTCGGAGCTGCCGGGGTCTCTGAGAGCGATCCTATCGTAATATACGGCGACTATTTCGTCAACGGTTACGACACCTTCGCCTTCTGGGTCATGAAATACCTGGGCCACGATGACGTCGTGCTTCTGGAGGGAACAAAGGGCTCGCGTGAGGCTGCAGGGCTGAAGTTCGTTCCGACCCCCACCCCCAAGGCTCCCGAGACTTACAACGCCAATCCCAACCTCGACCTCCTCGCCAGCGATGATCAGCTCGAAAGCTCCCAGTTGGTGGACGCGAGAAGCCCGGCCGAGTATAATGCCGAGCACCTGGAAGGGGCGACCAACATAGACTCTCTGAAAGTCATTGGCTCAAACGGCCTTGCGAGCGACCAGGCCCTGAGCCAGGTCTTTGCCGGCTTGGACAAGAGCCAGCCTGTAATCGTCTACTCCAGCAAGGGCGGTCAGGCCTCGATAGTCTGGTACGCCCTCTATACGCAGGGGTACCAGGCCAGCCTCTACACCTTGACTTAATCAGAGCTGAAACCGGACCGATCAGAAAAGAAGAGAGATCCTCGGGAATATAGAACATCCCGAGGATCTCAGAACCGTGACCCAGACCCGACGCACCGTCGGGTTGGGACCACATTTCCAACATTTTTGAGAAAAGATCGATCCAGAGCGACTTCAACCCATCATTTCTTATCTATAATCTTTATCAAGTGGTAGCCGAAATCGGTCTTCACCGGGCCGACCACTTTTCCCTTATCTCCCTCGAAGGCAGCCTTCTCGAACTCGGGCACCATCTTGCCCTTGCCGAACCATCCGAGATCGCCCTTGTTCTTTGCCGAGGGGCAGTCGGAGTACTTTCTGGCCATCTCCGCGAAGCTTTCGCCCTTGCTGATCTTGTCAAGGACCTCTTTTGCCTTCTTCTCCGTTTTTACAAGAATGTGTGCCGCGTGAACCTGTTTCGTCATGGAAGGTTTGAAAGATCGGGCGAGATAAAAAGATTGTGCGGGCCTCAAATTCAGCCGGATGGAGGCCTTCCGTCCATCCTGTAACGCTCTTTTGGGATATTTATCTCGAACCTGGCACCTTCGCCCTCAAGGCCCGTCTCCCTGATCGAAATCCCCGTGATCCCCAAAATCTCCCTCGCAAGAAAGAGGCCGTACCCGGTGTTTCTACCGAAGGCCTGCTCGAAGATCCGCTCTTTCAGATGGACGGGAACCCCAACCCCGTCGTCTTCAAAGAGCATTACCCCGAAACCATCGTGATCTCGAAATGATATCCTGATGTTGGCCGTCTTTTCGCCGTGCCTGACCGAGTTCTCCATCAGGTTGAAGAAGACCTTCTCTATCAGCGGGTCGGCGAAAACCTCCAGCGGTCCCGTTTCGACCTTCAACCGGATACCTTCCAGGGGAACGGCAGACGCGGCCATTTCAGCCAACATATCCACTCGCTGCCACCGAGGAGCTTTCACACCCACCTCCTGATAGTCCCGAGTGAACGCGATCTGGCGCCGGGCCGATTCCGCCAGATCCAGGATGTCGGATGCGCATTTCTGCATGGCGGATTCTGAAGGCACCATTTCGCTGAGGATCTGAGCATACCCCTCGATCGCCGAGATCCTGTTCAAAAGGTCATGCCTGGTGACGCTTCCAAGGAGGTTCAGCTTTTTGTTCGTCTCTTTGAGGGCTTCCTGGAACTTCCGGGTCTCATTTATGTCCTGGATGACGCCGGTCATCCTCACGGGACGGCCCGTCTCGTCCCAGCTTACAACCTTGCCCCGACCGTGTATCCATACCCAGCGCCCATCTTTGGACCTCATCCGGTGTTCCGTCTCGCAGTGCTGAGTCAATCCATCGAGATGGTCCTGGCAAGCCCTTTTTACGTTCTCCCGGTCCTCGGGATGTACCAGCCGGTCCCAGATTCCCAGACGCCCTTCCAGCTCCTGGTGTGAGTACCCCAGAATCTCGGCCCATTTCTCGTTGAGTGTCTCCTCCCCAGTGACCAGGTTCCAGTCCCAGATCCCGAGGTTTGCGCCCTCGACGCCCAGCTTCAGCCTCTCCTCGCTCTCTTTGAGGGCCTCTAGAGCGAGCTTGTAATCGGTGATGTCGTGCCCTGAAGCCCGAAACTCCACGACACCCCCCTCGCCGTCAAAGATGGCCCGATCCGTCCACCGCTGCCAGCGGATCTTGCCGTCCGCCGCGATCACGCGATGGACGCAGGTCGTCACGGGGTGATCTTTGTCAAGGGGGGCCAGGTGATCCCAGACTATCCGTCGGTCCTCTTCGGGGATCAGGGTCATCAAGCACTGGCCAATGAGTTCCTCGCGATCCTTTCCAAAACAGCGGCAGTAGGCTTCGTTGGCGAAGGTGAGGGTCCCATCGGGCAGGAAGCGACAGATAAGGTCGGTCAGGTCCTCCACCAGGGTCCTGTACATCTCCTCGCTCTTCTTTAGGGCCCCCTCCATCCGCTTCTGCTCAGTTACGTTCATGACCGAAACGACGTACTGCTTTGTTCCGGGAATGATGCTGGCCCTGAAGAGACCGCGCTTTGTGTCGCCCCATCTGTCGACGAGGTCTGCTTCGTATTGAGCGGTCGTCGTCTTGAGCTTTCTCTGCCCCGTTCGGAAGAGTTGCCGGAGCCTTTCCCGATCCTCCTCGGCGATGAACTCGTCCCACCTCGTCTTCCCCTCGATCTCCTGGGGAGAGAACCCCAAAAGAGTCTCCGATTCGGAGTTCACCTTTGATACGACGCCGTCCTTCTCCACGATCGCCATCGCCGTGCCGCAGTTCTCAAAGATGGCGCGATAGTATTCCTCGCTCTTCTGGAGGGCTTCTTCCATCCGCTTTTGATTGGTGATGTCTATGCTGACGCCAAGGATGGAGCACGTATTTCCCTTTTCGTCGGAAAGGGGATAGGTCGAGAAGATGGCGGGAAACTTCTCACCGGATTTTCGAACCAGGGTTGAGGATCCCGAAAATCCCCGTATTCCTTCCATCATCTGCTGGTGCATCTCGTGATACATGGCCAAATCTTCTGGGAGATGAAACGGTGCGACAGTCTTTCCCACTACCTCTTGGCGCTTGTAGCCGAAGATCTTCTCAGCGCCGGGGCTGAACTCCAAGACGAGGGGTTCGGGGTACTGAACGTCGGTTATAATGAAAGAGACGTTTTCTGCAGCCTCGTAGATGGCTCTAAGCCGCTCCTCGGTTTTGCGATGCACCTCCTCGGCCTGCAGGCGCACGATGGCGTTTCCGGTCATGGCAGCGATCGTCTCGAGGGCGCTACGTCTCGAAAAAGGGACCTCATCCAATGTGTGAGTTCCAACGCTGTAGTAGCCTATGACCTCCCCTTCATGGTGCACCGGGATCACGGCCATGGCGCGCAGCCCCTCTCGCTCCCGGGCCTCCTGAAGCGGCAGATCCCCGTCCTGGTATCGGATATAGATCGGTTTCTTGGCTCTCGCAATCTGCGATGTGCTCGGGCTTCGCGTCCTATGGGATATCGCATCGACAAAGTCGGATGAGAATCCAATAGAATGGCATAAGGCGAAATTGTCGGAGGCTCTGTCCAACAGATACATGGTTCCGCAGTCGGTCCCCGAAACCTCGATCGCCGCCTCGACGCAGAGCTTCAGTGCCATAGAAAGTGATGTAACTCCAGAAAGTTTTAGGGCCAGGTTTCTCTGGATGAGATCATCTTTGTTTGCCCTTTCGCGGTCTGCAGCCTGCTGGATCTGATGGGCCAGCTCTGTAAAGATCACCTTCGGGTCGCCGTTTTTTTGCATGTAATTGTCGGCACCAGAGTTTATGGCCTCGATCACCACCTCCTCGCGACTTTTTCCGGTGAAAAGGATGAAGGGCAGGTCGAGCTTTCGGCTTCTGACCGCCTTGAGAAAGGCGATTCCATCCATCTCAGGCATTGCGTAATCGGAGATTATGACCTCGTAGGGGCATCTTTCCTCGTCCAGCATTTCCAGAGCCTCAGCAGCCGATTCCACCGTATCGACCTTTACATCTCCAGACCTTTCGAGGAAGATCCGAGTTAGCTCGAGAAGGCTGGGGTCATCGTCCACCATCAGGACCCGAATCATCGACGCCCTCCAACGAATTCGCCAAAAAGAGCCTCAACGTACTGATACAAATCGGACCATAAATGATTCGAAAATGAGTTGATATGAATAAGTGAATGTTTCCGATACTTCGATTCGTCTTTCAAGATTCGGCTGGTCATTTCAGGATATCTCCTGCACCCGCGTTTTTGTATGATTTTTGATCCGGGCGGCACCATGGTTATCGAGAACACCTCAAGTCTCATTCCCTAAATAGTTTGTTGGGATTTCCGATTCACTCTTGGATTTACTTGTCGTTATTTCCACTTAAATATACAATAGATAAAACTTCGTTTTAAAATTAGGATCGGCGGGAAAACAACACTCTGAGGCTCAGATATCGGGCGCAGGCTTCGTCCTTTCCGGGCCGTTGTGGAGATTCCCTTCTGTGGAAGGAGAACAGCCGTCAGCCCGGTTCCTTTGGCAGGGGCGACCTTATGGCCCCCATATTTTATCATCAGTTACGGGTTTTTCTCGCAAAATACGACATTTTTTCCCGGAAAATGAGGGGGTGCGGACCGAGGCGCCCAACTCGACTTTGTGAACCGACAGGCTCACTCGCCCTTGTCCTGGATCACGGTGGCGATCTCGGGCCTCAGGTGGGCGTCGGGAGCGACGTCGTAGACCTCTCCCTTTATGAACTTCTCCACCAGCTCCCTTGCCACGTAATCCGGGTACTGTATCGGTGGATGTTTCATGGTGTAGGCCGATATCTCGACGAGAGGTCCTCCGATCTTCCTGTCGATGGCAAGCTTGCAGATCCTTATGGCGTCTATTGTGGACCCGCCGCTGTTGGGGGAGTCCTCGACCGAGAGCCTCAGCTCAAGATCAATGGGAACGTCACCGAAGATCCTACCTTCCATCCTCAGGAAGCAGATCTTGTTGTCCTTCTGCCATGGTACGTAGTCTGAGGGACCGATGTGGATGTCGTCGGCCATGAGGGGGGCGTCAAGGACCGACTGGACCGCCTCGGTCTTGGAGATCTTCTTGGATTTGAGACGCTCCTGGTTGAGCATGTTCAAAAAGTCGGTGTTTCCGCCGGTGTTGAGCTGGTAGGTTCGATCGAGCTTGCATCCCCGATCGTTGAAGAGCTTGGCCAGGGTCCTGTGGACGATGGTCGCGCCTATCTGGCTCTTGACGTCGTCACCCACTATCGGGACTCCCGCGTCCTCGAACTTCTTTGCCCACGCGGGATCTGAGGCGATGAAGACTGGCATGCAGTTTACGTAGCCGACCCCAGCGTCTAGGGCGGCCTGAGCGTAGAACCTGCTGGCCTCCTCCGAGCCGACGGGCATGTAATTGATCAAGACCTCTGCGCCGCTATCTTCCAGCTCCTTCACGACGTCGCAGGGCTCGAGATCCGAGACGACAAAGGTCTTGTTGTCGTCGTAAGAGGACATGTGAGGAGCTACACCGTCCAGGACCGGTCCCTTCTTCACCTCAACGCCCATGAATGGAACGTCAGAATAGAATATCTTGGTGCAGTTGGGTGGGGCAAAAATTGCATCGCTCACGTCCTTTCCCACCTTTCTCCCGTCTATGTCGAAAGCCGCCACCACCTCTATGTCGCCCGGCCTGTAACCGCCGACGCTCCGATGCATAAGGCCGACACAATTTTCATCATCAGAATTTTTATAATATTCAATCCCTTGGATGAGAGAGCTGGCGCAGTTGCCGAGACCGGCAATTGCTAATTTTATTTTTTTCAACCTCATCGCCTCCCAAATTCACCTGAAGTAGTAAAACTTGACGCGCTACCGAGTATGCTACATTTCTATTAGATAAATCTATAGGCCATCCCAACGGCATAATTTGGCCTTCGAGCGGTCGTCCGAAGGTAATTTTTGTCCTCCTGGATGCGGCGAATTTCTGCCGGAAAAGGAGGGAGACAACAATACCTTTCCTAGGATCATACATTTCCCGGAAAAATTTGGTCTAGAAGCCGGAGAGGTGGTCACCCATCACTCATCGGGACCTGTCCTCGGGTAGGACCCCAGAACTTTGGTCATGGAGGCCCTCTTTCTTATCCTGGCCAGGGCTTCCTCGACGAGGGGGTCGGAGACGTGCCCCTCAAGATCGATGAAAAAGTGATAGTCTCCTAGGCCCAGCTTGCTGGGCCTGGACTCGATCTTGGTGAGGTTAATCTTTCTGACCGCAAATTCTCCCAAAACCTCCCAGAGGGCGCCGGGCTCGGCACGCTCCAGGTATATGGCAAGAGACGTCTTGTCCATGCCCGTTGGACCCGAAGCTTCCCGGCCGACCACCGCAAACCTTGTGACGTTCTGGTCTGAGTCCTGGACGTTCCGGTCGATCACCGCCAGGCCGTAGCGTTCTGCAGCTTCGGCGTCGGAGATGGCCGCCATCTCCGAAAACTCCTGGGCAAGCTTTGCGGCGTGGCTGGTGGACCCGGTCGTCCTCAGCTCCACTTCGGGGAACCGCTGTTTTAGGTAGCCTCTGCACTGGGCCAGGGCCTGGGGGTGAGAGAGGATAACCTTCACCTCCTCGGGCCTCCCGATCCCCAGAAGGCAGTGTCTCACCCGGAGGTTGATCTCGCCTACGATCTTGACGTCGCGCCTGAGGAGGGCGTCCAAGGTCTGGCCCACCGATCCTTCGAGGCTGTTTTCCAGGGGAACAACCCCGATATCCACATCACCCTTCTCAACGGCGGCGATCACCTCTTCGAAGTCCCGGAAGTACCGAAGGCGGCCGCGAGGGCAGTATTTTCTTGCGGCCTTCTCAGAAAAGGTTCCTTCCGGCCCCAAAACCCCTATCAACTGGCTCATTTCACCTCTCTTAACAGCTCTTTTGCCCTGTCGACGTTGATATTCTTCTCCGCAGCCATTCGAGCTGCTACGGCCTCGATCTCGTCGCCCACGGCTCCCGCCTGGACGGCGACGTTCCTGGCGTGAAGGGACATGTGACCCCTCTGGATCCCCTCGGTGGCAAGAGCCCGAAGTGCAGCGAAGTTTTGGGCGAGGCCCACTGAGGCGAGGATCCGTCCCAGGTCGTCGGCCGACTTCAGCCCCAGTATCTTCACATTGGCCTTGGCGACGGGATGGACACGGGTTGCGCCGCCTACGGTCCCGACGGCCACCGGAAGCTCAATCGAGCCGACGAGGTCGCCGTCCCTGTTTTTCTCGTATACGGATAGAGACCTGTAGCTTCCGCCTCTGGCGGCGTAAGAGTGGGCTCCGGCCTCGATGGCTCTCGTGTCGTTTCCGGTCGCCATCGTCACGGCCGTTACGCCGTTCATGATACCCTTGTTGTGAGTGGCGGCCCTGTAGGGGTCGCTTTCGGCAAGAGCGCTCGCAAGAACCATGGCGTCGACGACCTCAGGACCGCCTATCTCTTCGGCCTTGAAGACGGCCCGGGCCCTTGCCACCCTAAGGTCGGCGAGGTTCGATATGATCCTGAGGTAAACTTTGCCTCCGGTGATCTCCTCGATGAAGGGGGCGAGGGCCTCGGCCATGGTGTTGACGGCGTTTGCGCCCATGGCGTCTCTGCAGTCGACAAGAAGGTGGACGACCACCATCGGACCTTTCCTGGTGTTGACCACATTCGCCTCGATTCCCACGACGCCTCCCCCATATCTGACCAGCATCGGGTCTTTCTCGTTCGCCCTGACAGCGATCTCCTCAGATCGGGCCAGGATGGAGAGCCTCGCACCGTGGGGGTCGTCGACTCCCGTCACCTGGATCAGGGCCCTCATCACGGGCCTGGTGCTGCTGGTCACAAACCCGCCGCCCGCAAGAGCCATCCTCGCCCCGTTACTGGCGGCGGCGATCACCGATGGCTCTTCTGTCGCCATGGGGATCAGAACCTCCCGCCCGTCGATCAGAAAGTTGGTGGCGATCCCCAGGGGGATCTGGAAGAGGCCCACGACGTTCTCGACCATCTTGTCGGCCTGGTCGAGGGAGAGGCCCAACTTTCCTATCGCTTCGATATCCTCCTCCGCCAACCCAGCGTTCTCCGCCACGATCTTGAGCCGATCCGGCGCAGAAACCCTGTACAACCCCGAAATTCTCGACGTCTTCAATCAAACAACCTCCACAAAGCCCAGAGAGAGGAAAAGGGTCGTCATCAGAGGGGAAAAACTTTATGCCAACCGGCCTTCTTTTTTATGTGCCAAAACAATCGCCCTTGAAGATCGACGAAGAGATCGCAAGGCTCGAAGAGGCTGTGGGCAGGCTCAGTCCCGTCCAGAAGATGCTCCTGGGGACCGACGGCTCCGTGACCTGCCTATTGGAGGTTCTCACCGGCAGCCCCGTCGAGATCGAGACACTGGTCCAGAAGGTGGTGGCTGCGGACGAGATCGTCTCTCGCGAGCTGGAGATCGAAACCGGGGACGAGGTGAACTACAGGGTGGTGAAGCTCAAAAACTTCGTTTCTGGGGAGACCCTGATTCACGCCACCTCCTTCACCCCCCTGAAGCGGCTCGAAGATCGGTTTCGAAACGACCTGATGCGGGCGGACGTTCCCATCGGAACGATCCTGAAGAAGCACCGGATCGAGTCGAGGCGAGACATACTGAGGGCCCGGGTTTTGCAGGACGCAGGCGAGATGAACGGGATCTTCAACATATTTTCCAAAGAGCCGATGCTATCGAGAGACTACAAGATCATCAGGCACGGCCAACCTCTGATGGCCATCACCGAGACCTTCCCCTACAACAACTTTCAGGATAAGGATAGGGTGATCGTGCAGACCCCCTCCAGGATACACATGACCCTCACGGACCTTGCCGGAGACTGCGGTCGGGTGGACGGCGGCGTGGGGGTGACTCTGGATGATCCTGGCATAGTGGTGGAGGCCGAGAGGGGCGAGGGTCTTCTGGTAAGGGGCGACAACACCGATCGGGCGAGGGTCGCGGCGAAGGCCGTCATCGACCGGTTCGATCTAGGCGGCGCCGAGATCAATGTGAGGTCCTGCTACAAGCAACACGTCGGCCTCGGCGCAGGAACGCAGCTCGCGATGGCCGTGGGAAAGGCCCTCTGCGACCTCTACGGTCGGCCCGCATCGGCCCGCGATATCGCCGCCGCCGTCGGCAGAGGCGGGACCAGCGGCATCGGAGTTGCCGCCTTCGAGAGGGGAGGGTTCATAGTCGACGGGGGCCACACCTTCGGCCCGGGAAAGGAGAAGGTTGACTTTCGGCCTTCCTCCGCATCATTGGGGGTCGCGCCTCCGCCGGTGATAATGCAGTCAGACCTCCCGAGTTCATGGAAGTTCCTGCTGGCGATGCCGAATATACCCAAAGGTGCCCACGGCAGAAAGGAGCTGGACGTCTTTGGCGCCTTCTGTCCCGTGCCAAAAGAGGAGGTAGCAGAGCTATGCCGCGAGATTTTGGTGAGGATGATTCCTGCCGTCGTGGAGGGGGACCTGGACAACTTCGGCAATGCTGTGAACAGGATCCAGGAGCTAGGGTTCAAGAAGGTGGAGGTTGGGCTTCAGCACCCGATGATAGGAAGGCTCATGAAGGAGATGAGGTCTGCGGGCGCAGCGGGCGCTGGGCTCAGCTCCTTTGGCCCCACAGTCTATGCCGTGACCGACTCCAGGACGAGGGATATCGAGTCTGCAGCGATGGAGGTTATGAGGGACGTGGGAGGCGAGGTCGTCGTCACCAGGTCCCGAAACTCAGGGGCGAGAATGAGATCCGCCTGAACTTTGCATTTAATTGATGTTTATTGACGGGATGATCATAGATGAGCGAGATTCAAAGGCTTCTTGAACGGCTGAGCAACGCCCACGGAATATCGGGGCGAGAGGGGTCCATCCAGGATATAGTGCGCGAGGAGATCAGCCCTCTCGTCGACGAGATAAGGATCGATAACCTCGGAAACCTCGTGGCCACCAAAAAGGGCGAGCGGCCTTCGGTGATGATCGCAGCCCACATCGACGAGATCGGCCTCATGACCAAGTACGTCGATGAGAAGGGGTTCATTCGGTTCGTCACCATCGGGGGCTGGTTCGACCAGACCCTCTTGAACCAGAGGGTGATCATTCACGCCGAGTCGGGGCCGATATATGGCGTCATCGGATCTAAGCCCCCCCACGTGATGAAGCCCGAAGACCGGAAGAAGCCGATCGAGATCAAGGATATGTTCGTGGACGCCGGATGCCAAGATCAGGATGAGGCGAAGGCCCTGGGGATCAAGCCGGGCACCCCCATGAGCATCGATCGGACCTTCGCAAAGCTTGCGGGCGACAGAGCGACGGGAAAGGCCTTCGACAACCGTGCGGGGGTCGTCATGATGATCGAGGCATTGAAGCGGACGAAGACAGCATCCCAGATCTATGCCGTAGGGACGGTCCAGGAGGAGGTGGGGCTCAAGGGTGCCAGGACCAGCGCCTTCGATCTTCGTCCCGACGTCGCCCTGGCCACAGACGTCACGATCCCTGGAGACCATCCCGGGATCGAGAAGAAGGATTCGAATCTAGAGATCGGAAAAGGGCCCGTCATCACCATCGTCGACGCCTCGGGCCGGGGGATCATCGCCACGGAAAAGGTGGTGGACTGGTTGGCCGAAACCGCTCGGGAGTTTGAGATCGAGGTCCAGATGGACGTCTCCGGAGGTGGTACCACCGACGCCACAGCCATCCAGCTGACGAGGGAGGGAATTCACACGGGGCTAATCAGCGTCGCCACCAGGTACATCCACTCTCCCGTCGAGGTTCTGAGCATGAAAGACCTCGAGGCCTGCGCCGAGCTGATCGCAAGAGCCCTTGAGACCGCGCCGAGATTCTTCAAAAAAGAGTGATTCGGACGGAAAGGTCAGCCCAAACCCTGTTTTAACGCAGGGTTTGACGACCTATTTTTTCAAAAATTTCGAAATTCGCTCGAGAGTGATACGAAGAGCCTAACTGCCCGATAGAATTGCCTTCCGAAAACGACATCAAAAAGAGGAACTGGAACGTCCTCCTCTTCGGGAGGACGCTGATCTGCCGATCTAGCTACCGCCTATCAGGCTAATGACCGTGTAGGCGAGAAGCGTACCGACGATAAAAGTCACCGCAAAAGCGGGATACGCTATCCCTGAGGAAATCATCTCTACTGCCATTTTGATCATCTCACTACGAGGACGGGGCAGGTTGCCCAGTAAAGGACCTTCTGGACGACGCTTCCGATGAGGAGCTTTGTGACGCCGCTCTCACCGTGGCTGCCCATGACGATCAGATCGACTCCTTCAGTCCTGGCGAGGTCGACGATCGCGTTGGCGGGCGCCCCGGACTTGACCATCGTCTCAACGGCCACGCCTGCTTCATCGGCCATCTTCTTGATCTCGGTCACGGCTTTCTCTCCGCTGGCCTGGAGCTTGGCTTCTATGTCCTTCTTGTCGGCGCCCAGCTGCCTCACGGCGCTGGCTACGACTACCTCGTTCACAACGTAAACTCCGAGCACCTTCGCGCCGACCGCCTTCGCCAGGTCTACGCCGTGCTGTACCGCGACCCTGGACTTTGCGGAACCGTCTGTAGCAACTAAAATCCGATCGTACATTTTATCACACCTCTCAAATCTCCCTACAACCTTCTGCACCTTTTGAGTTTATCCATTACGCCTTTGATATAAATAGGTATCTTTCCGATACCGGCATCTAGAAGCCTTATAAAGGGCATATATCGGGCGCAGGGACAACCTCATCATCTCACTATCATCACCGGCGTACTAGACCAGTTCAGGACCTTCTGCGCTACGCTGCCGATCAGCTTCGATGTGATCCCGCCTTCGCCGTGGCTTCCCATCAGGATCAGGTCGACGCCCTCGATCCTCGCCGTATCGAGGATCCTGGATGCTGGGTCGCCCTCTTTGATCAGGGGTTCCACCTGGACACCAGAGGCCTCTCCCATCTTACAGACCTCGCTCACGATCTTCTCGGCGGAGGCCTTTAGAGCCTTTCTGAGATCCTCTTCAGCGAAGCCCTTGCGGATCATGGCGGCGATAACTCTCGAAATCGCCATGTCGTTTATGACGTAGAGCACCAGAATGTCAGACCCCAGGGACTTCGCGAGCTTTACGCCGTGCCTGCTGGACTCTATCGAGCTGTCAGAGCCGTCTGTGGCGATCAGAATTTTCCTGTACATCCAATCCTGCCTCCTGAAGCTTCTCCTCTTCCGTATAAAAAAAACTACCTTTTCGCTATCAGCATCCTCAACGCCAGCAGGGCGGCGTTCTCGCCGGAGTCGATCCCAACGCAGGCGACGGGAACACCTGGAGGCATTTGGGAGATGGCGAGGAGCGCGTCAAGCCCCCCCAGCTTTGCGCTCACCGGGACACCTATCACCGGCCTATCCGTCCTGGAGGCGATAAAGCCGGGAAGGGCGGCGGAGAGGCCCGCCACGGCTATGAAGATCTTCGCGTCGGTCTCCTTTATGTACCGCTCCAGGTCATCGGGATTTCTGTGGGCCGAGAGAACCCTTTCCTCGTGGTCGACCCCATTCTCCTCGAGAACCCGGAGGACCTTGTCCACCACGGACTTGTCCGATTTGGATCCCGATATAACGGCAATTTCAGTCATAACTCCCAAAACTCTCAAAAGACAAGTTCACACCACGAGCTAAGGCAGGTTGTCCTCTCCAAGAAGCTCGTGCTGTTTTTCAAGGCTCATCCTGATCAGAGTCGCGAATATCTCCTTTATCGAGCCGGCATCAAGGCCCAGCTCCGTGGCATTGTCGAGGGCCCTCTTCATAACCAGCTTCTCTTGATTCGGGTCCTCGATCTTGACACCTAGGACCTTCTTGGCCTCGAAGATATCTTCCGCAAGCCTCACCCGCTCGTCTATCAGCCTTATTATCTCTTGGTCCACTTTCTGAACATCTGCGCGAAGATCTTCCAGGCTCATGATCGCAACCTCCCAGCGAAGGATGAGCCCTTGTTGTTAACCTTCGTCTTTATCACCCTTCCGCCGAGATCGAGCCACGCCGATTCGACCTCGTCGATATTTTCGTCATCCACCAGAGCGGCGTAGGCTGGGCCCGTCCCCGAGAGGCTCGCACCCCTGGCGCCAGAATCGAGGGCTGCAAAGATCGGGTCTGAGGTGAGACGGAGAGCGCTACAGTAGACGAGGCCGTTCAAGGTCATGGCCCTGCCATAGTCGCCAGCGATGGCGAGGTCGAAGATCAGGTCCGCGATGGACGCCACGAGCCTAGACCTTCGAACGTCGGTATCCTTCGAGAAGATCTTCTCCTCGGGGACCAGGAGGAGGACCATCGATTCCAGCTCCTCTCTTTTGAGAAGAGCCATCTCTTTATTGTCGGTGACCACGACGCCCCCCAGCATCGATGCGGCGGCGTCATCGAAGGCCCCGGTTATGGTGACCCCGACGTCCCTTGCCGCGGCGACCCCGATCCTCGTCGCCTCCAGGGGGTCGAGCTCTTCGCCCAGGGCGTCGAGAGTCGCGAGAACCGCGGCGTTGGCGGCGGCGCTGCTGCTCTTGAGGCCCCGGGCGAGAGGGATGTCGCTTTTGGTTCGGACGACGCCCCCAGCCACCACACAAAACCGCTGGAGGACCAGCTCCACGGATCTGACGATCAGATGATCATCTATCCCCGGAACGTCGCCTTTGACCTGCAGGGAGTCATCCAGCACCACCTCGGCAGAGGTCTTCAAATCCACCCCGAAGGCCGAGCCCTTCCAGTTGGCTACGGCGTTCAGCACCGTGGCTGCGCCAAGAGCCGTCGCCGTCCCCCTTCTCCTCAAGATAACCCCGTCTCGATGATCGTCTTCAGTTTCACAAAGTCTCCCGCCACCTCAAGGTTGCCGCCTTTGGTGTACTTGTCGATGAGCTTGTCAATGAGCTCCAGCTCCGATATCGCAGAGCTGAAGGCGGGCTCGTAGCTTCCGAGCATGAAAAGGGGTATGACGACGGCGCCGCCCCGGGTGGTCGGAACCGTCAGCTCGTTTACCACCACCACGAAGGTGTAGGTCTTGTAGCCAAGGCCTGCTGCGATGTTCTTGGCGTAGCTTCCGATCTGCTGGATCCTGCGGGTGGAGAGGTTCTTGTAAGCGGCGACCGAGTCCTTGTACTCTATGAACATGAGAGCTTCATCGGTCCAGAGGATGGCATCATACTCGACGATGGCGACGGAATTTTTCAGCGCCACCACGTTGAAGAGGACGCCGCGGCACCATGAGAGGTTAAGGTTGAGCCTGAAGTCCAGCTCGGTGTCCTGGACGGTCCTGGACGTCAAGACGTAAGGGTCACTCCTCAGCTCTATCATGTTGGTTAGAGTCGCCTCAGCGGTTAAAGGATTTTCCTTTCCTGCGGGGCAAAGGATAAGACGGACCTCATTCCAACGAACCCCCGGTGAAATGATTTGACGGAAAAGAAGAGGACGCAGCAGCTGGGCGTAAGGATACCCGAGAGCTTAGAGCCGGTCTACTCGAACCTGATCAAGATCAGCCACGCGGACGACGAGTTCACCCTGACCTTTCTGCACAAGATCCCCGAGACGAGCCTCGCTCAGGGGCGGGCGATCGTGACGATAACGCCCCAGCACGCAAAGAGGCTTCTTCGGGCCCTCGGCGCCAACGTGAAGAGGTACGAGGCGACTTACGGCGAGATCAAGCTCCCCGAGGACGGCGGGGCGAGGGAGGAGAGCAGCAACGTCGAGGTGGCTTAACCCGAGAGGGGGCTCCGGCTCCTGAGGCGCAAGCCATTATCTTATCAGCCCTCGGCGAAGCTCCGGATCAGCGTAGGTATGGTCCGGGGGCGGGATCGGGCCAGGGCGATCCCGGACGATAGGCCTTTCCTGAAGAACGAACCCGAGAAGTCGAGATCCGTTTTCGCCAGCCCCGCAGCCAGCCGGTCTATCTCATCGTCGCTCATTTTGCGGAGGGTCTCAAGAGACGCCCGGCCCATCCGGTACTCCAGGCCAAACTCCCGATTCCACCGCCGAATGTAGGGCAGAAGCCCCTTTTTGGAGACGTTCTCGGACACAACGGCCCCGGCGGCGACCTCCCCAGCGATCGTCCCCGCTCGCATGGCGTAGGCCATCCCGCTCATACCCGCCGCGGCCCCCGTCGCCATCAGCGAATCGGAGACGATCTCGCCCGGAAGCGTCGCAATGGCGTCCCCGCCCCGGTTCACGGAGACGATCCGCATATCGTCGACGTCGTAGTCGGCGGACTTGTACTTCTTAAACATCTCAATGAACCGGTCCAGGAAGGGTCGGACGTCCCGGCCGTGCCCCCGGACGAAGACGCCCAGGGTCGCACTATCTCCGCCGCCGGGAGAAAAGGTCGCCTTCCAGCCCGGCGAGATCGAGCCGACAAAGTACTCAAAGAACCTCTCCTCACCGAGGCCCGGAAGCTCCACTACCGCCTCGGCGGCCCAGGCGACGTCCTCGGGGTGGCGCAAGGGACTTAGCCCCTCTTTTCTCGCGATCAGCCCATCGACCCCGGAGGCGTCGATCACGACCCGAGCCTCGATCTCGCCGAGGTCGGTCCTGACCCGCCGACCGGAGCCCCCAAGGGGAGCGCTCTTAGCTTCGCCCCGGAGAAGCTCGGCCCCGGCCCTCTCGGCCCTTTCGAGATAAAGAGCATCGAACCTCCCCCGGTCGATGAACCTCCCCGGCGCTGGGATATCGAGGACGCACCCGCCGGGCGAGACTATGTGCATCCCGTCGAGGTCATGGAGGACGTAATCCCGCTCGACCGCGAGGCCCGCCCGGAAAAACATCCCGTCGAAGAAGGTGTTTGCCGGGTGGTCGAAGCTTTCGCCCATCTCTTTGTCGAGGAGGATCACCTCGGCTCCCGCCTTCGCGGAAGATGTGGCGGCGGCGATCCCCGAGGGGGAGGCTCCCACCACCAGAACGTCGCAGTTCACGCTTTCAGGTGGGTGTGGGTGGGTGATGAAGGTTTCCGTTTCTGGGCTAAGAAATGTGGTCACTCGCCGCCAGGTCCCGGCTCCAGGGAGGCGAAGTAGTCCATCAGCATCCTGTGGACGAAGACGTAGCCTCCGCCGACTTTACGCAGGAATATCCGCTCGGTGGCGTAGTCGAGGAAGGAGACCAGATTCCATGGGAGGAGGTTCTCGCGGCTTAGGACGAACCTGAGGGTATAATGATGGACGACGGCTCGGCCGCCAAAATCCAGCCAAGAACCAAGCCCAACACCCAGCCCAAAAGTTAGCATAACAATCTGCCCGCTAATCTGCCCACTAATCAGCCACGCAATAAGTCCACCAATGAGCACAACAATAAGCCCAACAATTAGCCCCACAACTAAAGCGTTTTTTGCGGACCGCAGAATGCCTTGATTGGGGACAGTTCTAGTTTCCATTTCAGCAACAACCAGCCCGTCAATCAGCACACCAACCAACCCAATACTTAACCCAAAAACCAGCCCACCTAGTAGATAAATCAAACTAACTCCATACCCAATAGTTCGCAGATTCTGAAAATTGATCAGCCAAACAATAAGCCCAACAATCAGCCCAATAACCAACCTACTCATTAGCTTCCCACGTCCCTTATTCCATGACCAGTCCAAAACTTCAACAGTATTTATCTCATTTTTTTCCTGCATCAAAATGGAGGACAGACGCTGAAAACCTTTCGTCTCTAACCAGCTAGGCTGCATCCGCTCGACGAGGAACACAGTATGATTGTTTTCCCTCATCTTCCGGGCCAGCCATGAAAGCCAATGGATGGTCTTCACTTTCGGATACCGCTTGGAGTCCGTTCTTCCCGTCCGTTGGAACATCTGGTCGACGTATATCTTGAAAAGATGCCTGCGCCAGTCCTCCGTCGAACCGAGCGATTGAAGCTCCTCAACCGAGATCCCCTTGTAGGCGAGGGCCATTATGCTCAATATCAGGGGTGTCTTGGCGAACTCCTGAAGTTCCTGATCGCTCCGAAGCGCCTCTCGAAGAGCGTTCAGATCTGGGCTCAATCTTTCGAGATAGCCGTCAATCTGCTCGGGCGTCAGGGGTTGCAAGAGTATCGCGCTCTGGAGCTTGAGCTTAGCGTCGAGAGCCTCGTACTCCTCTTTGCGGCAGCAGATCACTGCCTGGGCGGAGTACTCATCGAGATAGCCGTTGATCACATCGACGCAGGCAGCCCTCCGCTCATTGGCGATCTCATCCAGGCCGTCGAGAAGAGGAAGGATCGAATCATTCTCAATCCAGGTTTCTGCGATCTTTTTTTGGATGCGGTAATTATCCCTCATCTCCTCAGCCATCCACTCATTGAGGGACTGTTTTGGATCTGTCCAAGAGGAGAGGTTGAAGACCACCGGGATCTTCTCGGAGGGGTTTTTTTCGGCCCGGTCGATCATCTCCCTCGCCAGCTCCAGCAGAGTGGTCGTCTTCCCGGCTCCAGGTTCTCCCAGGATGAGAAGGGACCGGCCGACCCTCTCGAAGACGTCTAAGATCTTCGTTCCCGGCGGGAGCTTGCAGTCTGGCCGGTCCTGGGTCCGCAGTATTACGTCCCAGGGGCGCTCGGCGACGGCGTCTCTTCGCTCTTCAAGGCCCAACTCGATCCGGGCCTCCTCGTGGAGGGAGCTTTCAAGCACGCCCTTCACCCAGAAGTCCCGCACCCGGTTGAGCATCGCCTGACGGTTGTGCTTTTCGTGGGCAGACCGCTCTTCTTCAGATGTGGATTTAGAGACCAGTTTTCTAAGAAGGGCATCGGTGGCGTCAAAGGTGGCCACGAAGACGGCCGCTCCGCCCAGGAAAGCTGTTAACGGTCCAAAAGACACGGTCCCGGCTTGGTGCTCGTTGTATCCCCAGATAATGGAAACCAGACACATCAAGAGGCCAATGATGCGCGACATCGTCCGCGGGAATCCAGAGAGCACGCACAAATCTGACGTTCTAAAGCCTCTAAAAGTTTTTCCTTCGTCCTCGGTTTTAGTAGTCTCCCTATTTTTGAGTTGATGCAATTAGGAACTACGACAGTTCTCATAAGCACCTTCGGCAACCTCAACGTGAACCGGGAAATTCGTCGAAAAGATTTGAAGAAATATGAAGAGATGACCAGAACCCTTCAGGGGTTCCGCCATCCCAGAAACCAGATCTATTCAGCGTCTTCAGTCGGCTCAGCATCCTCCGCATCGCTCAGATCTTCTTCCGGCTCTGGATACTGAGATACCACCTTCCCTTCTCCATCCATCAGGGTGGCGACGTCATCAGCATTGTTCCAGATCGGATTGCCCATGTTCCAGTAAAGGTCGGTGGCCGAGTCGTCCCCGACGCCAGTATGAACCATCACGGCCCCTCCCGACGCAATGACAAAGTCATCGGGGAAGTCGTAGGTGTGGTCCTGCTCGTCTTTTAGAGTCCAGCCGGTCATGTCCTGGGCAGACTCGCCCAAGTTCGAGATCTCGACCCACTCGTCGACCCAGCTGGCGTTGGTTATCGCAACGCCGTAAACGGCCTCCACCTTCTCTTCGATGCCAGCGTCCGTATCCTCCGCTGAGGAGATCCCGGTGGCGAGAAACACCAGCGTCGAGATCAGCATCAATCTTCGTACCGTTGATATCGAGTTCATATCTTCACACCTCCTGAGTTTTTACTTATGTCCGGACAATATAAAGTTATCTGAAAAATTATTCGCTAGTATTATGGTTGATAATTAGGTGACACGATCTTATTTTGGATAATAATTTGAAAATAACTTCTTTGATTTTGCAGATATTTAATTACATAAATATCTAACTGTGGCCAAGTTCGGCTCGATCTGTGTATAATTTGTGAGGATATTTCAGAATTAGAAGGAAGAGAAATGAAAAAAGTGTGCGAGGATTCTGAGAATCCTGCTAAAAGAATGACGTGGGCGAAATCCGCCCCGCCGCTCAGGAGCTTTCCGGATACAGGGCCACGATCTCGCTGTTGGCGTTGATCAGCATTGCAGCCTCCCCGTCATCCCAGACGAGATCGTCGCGCCCCCAGTAGAGATCATTCTCGGTGTCATTTCCCTGGGCAGTGTGGACCTTGACGGTCGCTCCAGGAATGAGAACGAAGCCCTCAGAGAAAGAATAAGTGTTGTTCCCCTCGTCCACGAGGGTCCAGAAGGTGAAATCCTGGCTCGCCATCCCGGGGTTTGCTATTTCCACCCACTCGTCCTCGTCCGCGTAGCTCAGACCCGTGATGGTCACAGCCTCGTCTGTCCCGTGCATGATATCGCCGGGAGTCACATCTTCAGCAACGGCCAGCCCCATAAAGAGGGACGAAATCAGCAGCACGATCTGCACAAATCTCGATTTTTTCATGACTAACCTCCCACTTTTTACCGTATTTGTCTTCGCGAATCGATTTAAGCTTTTCTTCCCAAAAAGTCCCCTTCAAAAACTGAGTTTTGGCATTCAGAGGCCTTAACCACTTTCGAATGATAACCTCCTTTCAGTCTGTAAAATGGAGCAAAAATTAAATACAGCGCTCGTAATGCCCAAAAAGTAGGATGTTATCAGAGAATGAAATTGGTGATGAACTTGACAAATATACGACTTTTTGAAAAGATGGCCCTCCTGTCTGCGACCCTCTGTCTGGCAGCATGCCTCGCCGGAGCGATCGCCTCGGTGGACGAGACAAAAGACGCTACCACCGCAGACGAAGCCTGGAATGCCCTGATGGAGGGAAACGCCCGCTTCGTGTCCGGAGAGGTTGCAGAGATGGATTTTCCTGAGAGGAGGGCTGAGCTCGTCTCCGGGCAGAGCCCCTTCGTGACGGTGGTCACCTGCTCCGACTCGAGAGTTCCCCCTGAGCACATCTTCGATCAGAACCTTGGCGACATATTCGTGATCAGGGTTGCAGGAAACGTCATGGACCCGGTGGTCCTCGGATCCGTCGAGTACGGCGTCGAACACCTCCACACTCCGCTTCTGGTGATTCTGGGCCATCAGAGCTGCGGTGCCGTCACCGCAGCGACCGAGGGAGGAGCTGAGGGCAACATCGAGAGCATCATGATCGAAATCGAGCCTGCCGTCGAGATTGCCAGAGAGACGAACAAGACCGGATCCGACCTGGTGGAAGAGGCGATCGACGATAATGTAGAGCTCGTCATCAAGAACGTCCTCGATAGAAGCCACATTACTAAAGAGCTGGTCGAGGAGGGTAAGCTCGCGATCCTCGGCGCCAAGTACTCTCTTGAGACCGGAGAGGTCGCCGTCCTGACGAAGGTCGACTCCACCAACGTCGCTGAGATGGAGGTCGAGGAAGAGGAGAAGGTCGCTACCGCCGAGTCGGAGGAGACTCCTATGACGGTGATCCCGGAGGACATAATCCCCGAGGGCTCTGAACCCGAATCCTCGATCCCCGAGGACGTAATTTCTGAGGGAGAGGCCTCTGACGCACCCATCGACGACTCGCTGAACGTGTGAAGAACCTACTTGCCGCCCTGAAATGCAAGGCTGCTTCATCTATTTTTCTGAGTATTTCGAATCAGCGCAGGGGCCGCGAGTCAGGGGTCACGGGCTGCGTCGTCGAGAAGGCCCTGAAAGCCGCTCTCGGCTTCAGTCCGAAAGGGGACGCCCGCCCCATCGGCTGTCTGCCGCGGCAGGTGGGTAAGGCAAAGAGAGTATTTTACAAGAAGGCTGCAAAAGAGTAGGTCGGCTAAATAGTCTACTTTGCCACCCGACATTTTTCTTTGTACCTTTATCGCTTCGGATTTGCATCAGTTTATATAGGATTTACCATATTATATAATCAGTCGAATTGCAGCGGCGCGGCACAATCTACTTTCCAGTGATGACGTTAGAGGCCAGATACGTTCTTCCAAAATTTTTAGCCATTATGACGAAGTGTCCTGTGATCCACTCCTATAACACAAATACACCAAAACCTGATAAATTATCCGTATAGTGAAACGCGTTCCAGCATCTTCGATGCTTATCCCGACGATTTAGAGTTTACCGCGAACGGGGTATCTCGTAAAGCTGTCCACTAATATGAACAGCATCCCAAGTCATGACAGGATCCAGAAGTTCCGGTTGACACTCCTTGACGCTGTAATGAAATTAGAAATGTTGCATTGCCGGTGCCCAGCGCAAAGACAGGCGACCGAAGGAACCTCGCACGGGTCAGGAGGAGTAGCCGTCGTAGAAGTCGAGCTGCCAGGCGCAACATCAGAGATAATCTCAGACGCAGATATTCCAAAAGCTTTAAATGGTGTTTACACTATATTAAATCCGAGCTATACTTTCGAGTCGGCGACCGTGTTTCCGATCACGATTGATGGCAGGGATTCGAAAGGAGAATGGTAGGTAACTACGATATTCCAGGTATTATAGGTGGTATAAATGGTAGAAGAAATTTACATGGAATTCAGGAAAAAAGAGAACGGAAAGAAGGTAGGCATGGAATGTCTCGGCCGGTTTTTCGATTACGGGGACAGGGTGAAACCGTCCGATCTGGGAATATCTATCAACGTGGCCGAGGAGATGGCAGCAGAGTCCAACGGGGACATCAAGATCATAAGGAAGCACAGGTAGGTGTGGCATTCAACGACGAAATTCAAATTGTCGATCCTGGTAGCTGTTCTACTTTCCGCCTTTCCACGTTCGAGAAGAAGCAGTCCCAATGAATCAAGGCCGGTCGACGGGATTCGACGACGACCTCTTTTTTCTCGAGTCTGAAAAGTCGTGGCTTTCTATATGAAATACCCCTCTCCA
>DAQG01000116.1 GCA_002502785.1 Methanothrix harundinacea
TTTTGTAATACCGGTACCGAGCGCCTTGCAAAAAGGGGAATATCGAGAAATCCTGCCAACTCTTTCACGAATCCGATCGGTCCAAGAAAAAGAAGGGCTTGACCTCGGCGAGTTCAAGTGGATCCAATTCTTTCGCCCTTGATCTTCTCGACGAAACGCCTCTTCTTGGCGATCGCCCTCTCGGCCGCCAGGTCAACCTTCTCCTTCATATCGGTGAAGTTTCGGACGGGGCCCTCGTCCACCGCCTTCTTTATGGGGGTGTAGGCAGATTCTCTGAACCTAGGCTCAAAGTCCTTAATCCCGTCTTTGGTGTGAAGCTCGACGCCCAGACCCTTCTCGACCCTTCCAATCCTGTCGATCTCTACCCCTGTGCTCCTGACCACCTTCGTGATATCCTCGGCAGAGGCGTGAGGCGCGATTATGAGGAGGGCGTCTATTGAAACCCCGAGGTAATCGATCTTGAGGGCCTCCAGCATATCGAGGACCTTCGGGTTCACCAGTTTTGCCATCCTCTCTTCCTCGAAGACCAGCTTCACCCCGGCAGTCTTCGATATCTCTTTCGCATCGCCCCTGATCCCGCCGTTGGTGACGTCGGTCATGGCGTGAATCTCGACATCAGCGTCCAGGAGGGCGGACGCCGCTTCCAGGAACTTCACGTTGATCGTCTCCTCGACGACGTCGTGCCAGCCGTAGTAGAGGGCGGCAGCGCAGACCGTCCCCCCACCGGCCCCCTCAGTCATGAGTATGACGTCACCGGGCGCAGCATCCTTTCTCGGAGAGAGACGGTCTGAGACACCGACCGCACCGACGCAGCCGGTGAGCCTGTTTCCGATAACCATGTCACCCCCGATCCGAAGGGTGCTCCCGGTTATGAGGGGCACATTCGTCAGCTCTCCGACGGCCGCGATCCCCGCCAGGTGATCGAAAAGCCTTGAGACGTCGCCGTCGTCGGCGAGGTGAATGTCGGAGAACATGGCGACGGGCTGCGCCCTCATGACGTATATGTCCCGCAACGTGGCTCTTGTAACGTGAAAGCCCGCAAGGAAGGGGTAGTCGCTGAGACGCGAGTGCATCCCGTCGACGGTGAGTACGATGTACCTTCCCCCGGCCTCGACGGCACCCGAGTCGTCGAGCTGGCGCGAGTCGACGACGGCGTCCGTCTCCCCGATCACCTCGGCGATCTTCTCGTGGGCGTAGAAGTCGCCTAGGCCCCTCGAACCGACGCCGAAGTCGCCCATCGTCACGCCCGAATCCAAAAGCTCGAAGACACCGCCTTTTGGGTTCAACGTCGCCCTCGCCTCCACCAGGACGGCCCGGGCCAGCTTTTCGGCGTATACCCTCGTGATCCTATCCCCCTTAACCTCGACGATCAAGTCGGCCAGCTTCTCCTCGAGGTTGGGGTCGTTTCTAGCTAGGCCCCTCTTGGCAAATCCCTCCAGATCCATGAATGAGGGTAGGATTTGGAGGATAAAAAAGCTCTATCTTCGCCCGAAGATCTTCTCCAACTGGACAGGAGATATCGTGACGGTCGTGGGCCTTCCGTGGGGGCAGGTTTTGGGGTTCTCGCAGGCGAACAGCTCTCGCAACAAATCGTGCATCTCTTTCCAGGTCATCTCGTGTCCGGCCTTTATCGAGCCTCGGCAGGCTAGAAGCTTCAGGATCTCGTCTTTCGCCGTCGCCTCCGTCCCGACCTTTCCGAGGGCGAATAGATCCCTCAGAACGTCGTGGACGACCTCGGGGCTTTCGAGCCGCTGGCCTATGGCCGGGACCGACCGGACGTTGTAGGCGTTCCCACCGAAGGGGTAGATCTCAAAGCCCATCTCCTCCAGGACCTCTCCCCAGTCCTCCAGCATCACCTCTTCCTTCGGAGAGAGCTCCAGGGTGACCGGCGAGATCAGCTCCTGGGATATGGTTCCCGAGACGTGTTTTTTTGCGAGATTCTCGTACCGAACTCTCTCGGCCGCGGCGTGCTGGTCCACCAGGACGAGCCCCTCGGCGCCTTCCGCCACGATGTAGAGTTTCAACGCCTGGCCGAGGACCCTCAGGCCGCCCGGCAGCGGGGCAACGTCGAGGTCGAGTCGCTCCCTTCCTGAGGTGAGGGGAAGCGTCCTCTGGACCTCGCCTCCGGTCCCTTCTTCAACAGGGCCAACTGGCCCGGCGAGGGCCGCTGGTCCATGCACGGCAGCCGCCTCGTCGGCCTTGCCGTCTCCCTCCGATACCCCTAGCTCCGTCGCCTGGAGGGCTTTCATCTGCCGGGGCGCAGACTCCTTCTCTTCGGCCTTCTGTAGGGCGCGATGGATCGCGTCGGTTAGCATCTCGGCCAGCTCCTCCTCTCTCAGGAACCGCACCTCCATCTTTGCGGGATGGACGTTGACGTCCACCATCGACGGATCGATTCGGAGGGATATGACGGCGATGGGGTAGCGTCCGGAGGGTATGAGGGTCCTGTAGGCTTCATTGACCGCCCTGGAGAGGGCCCTGGATCGAACGAACCTTCCGTTGACGTAGGTCATGATCCAGTCTGGGCTGCTCCTGGTTACGGTCTGCCTTCCCACGGCCCCGGTGACTGAGACGTGTTTCGACTCGGCTGTGATGGGTATGAGGTTTCGCGCGACGTCGCTTCCCAGGATTCTGAGGATGGGGTCATTCCAGCTTTCGGACCGGACCGATTTGAATAGGGTTTTGTTCCCGGAGAAGAGCTCGAAGGATATGTGGTGGTTGATGACGGCGTAAGATGTGACGACGTCTACGATCCTCGCCAGCTCCGCCCTTCCGCTTTTCAGGTACTTTCGGCGGGCAGGGACGTTTCGGAATAGCTCCCTCACTTCGATGGTCGTCCCGGCGGGTGACCCCACCTCGCCCTCGTCCGCTATCCTGCCGTCCTCGATCCTGATGTGGGTCCCGGTGACCCCCAGATCCTCAGACCTTACCTTTGTTGTGAGGTCGACGGACTTTGCGACGCTCGCAATGCTCGATAGGGCCTCACCCCGAAACCCCAGGGTAGATATCCTCTCCAGGTCGTCTGCGCCCGAGATCTTGCTGGTGGCGTGCTTCTCGAAGGCCAGAAGTGCGTCCTCCCGATCCATGCCGCAGCCGTCGTCTGTGACCCTGACGAGCCTCTTTCCGCCCTCTGCCACCTCCACCAAGATCCTCGTCGCCCCGGAGTCGATGGAGTTTTCGATAAGCTCCTTGACGACGGAGGCGGGCCTCTCGATCACCTCGCCCGCTGCGATCTTGTTTACGGCTTCCTTGTCGAGGAGCTTAATTCTGGTCATTCGCCATCCCTCAGCCTATTCTGGTACAGAGATAGCTTGTTCAGAGCCTCAATGGGGGTAAGGAGATTGATGTCTAGATCCTTTATCTCGTTTAGAACCTCGCCGTTTTCGTCCTGGACGGCAGGACCTGCCATCATAAATCCGCCCTCATCGTCGCCCTCTCTATGACCACCGTCTTCGGAGATGACCTTTGGCTCGTCGAAGAATATGAGCTGTGTGTACTTGGGCCCCTTCTTTCTGGATTTGGGACCGTTCCCAAGCGGCTCGATCACAGCTTCTCTCTCTATCTCCTTGAGGATCTCTTTCGCCCTGGAAACGACCTCCTCGGGGACGCCTGCCAGCTTTGCCACGTGGATGCCGTAGCTTCGGTCCGTGGCGCCCGGAACGACGGTTCGAAGGAAGACCACCGAGTCGCCATCCTCCTTAACTGCCATGTTGTAGTTCTTGACCCCGGATAGGACCCCCGCCAGCTGGGTTAGCTGATGGTAGTGGGTTGCGAAGACCGCCTTTCCCCGGACCCTGTTGTGTATGTACTCGGTGATCGACCAGGCGATGGATAGGCCGTCGAAGGTGCTCGTCCCCCGCCCGATCTCATCCAAGAGGATCAGGCTCTGGGAGGTGGCGGAGCCGAGGATGTTTGCCAGCTCTGTCATCTCGATCATGAAGGTGCTCTGGCCCGCCGAGAGGTCGTCGTAGGCACCGACCCTGGTGAAGATCCTGTCGACGGGAGATATGGTGGCGAAGGAGGCGGGGACGAAGGAGCCCATCTGGGCCATTATGACGGCGAGGGCTATCTGCCTCATGTAAGTCGATTTGCCCGCCATGTTCGGCCCCGTCAGGATCAAAAATCGGTTGCCTCTCCCATCGAGGTGGACGTCGTTTGGAACAAAGCCGCCTCGCATAGTCCTGTCCAGGATCGGGTGGCTGCAGTCTCTCATCGAGATCTCGCCATTGGCGTTCAGATTGGGCCTGGAAAATTCGCTCTCGGCGGCCACGACGGCCAGGGTGACAAAGACGTCGAGTTCGCCCAATGCCGCAGCCTTCTCCTGGATCTCCCGGGCGCGTCCGGCCGCCTCGGCCCTGATCTTCAAGAAGAGCTCCTCTTCAAGGGATGAGGACCTCTCCTGAGCGGAGAGGACTTTCGACTCCATCTCCTTCAGCTCCGGTGTGATGAACCGCTCGGCGTTGGCCAGGGTCTGTTTTCGGATGTACTCATCGGGGACGGCCGAAAGGTTTGCCTTTGTCACCTCGATGTAGTAGCCGAAGACGTTGTTGTATCCCACTCGCAGGGACTTGATCCCGGTCCGATTTCTCTCCTCCTTCTCCATCCTGGAGATCCAGCTCCTCCCATCCCGCAGAAGGGACTTCAGCTCGTCCAGCTCGGGGTCGTAGCCGTCCCGAATTATCCCCCCCTCCCTGATAGCGGAGGGCGGATCGTCACGGATCGCCCTTCCGATCAGGTCCGCCACCTTTTTGAGGGACCCGAGGTCGAGCCTTTCTTTCAGGTCCACAAGCCTTCTGGACTGCACGTCTGCCAGGATCTGGCCTATGGCGGGCAGCCGCTCAAGAGAGCCCTTCAGTGCCACAAGATCCTTAGGTGAAGCGGTGCCGCAGGAGGTTCTGGCCACCACCCGCTCCAGGTCGCCTGTCCCCTTCAGAGCATCTCGAAGCTCCGCTCTCAGCAGGGAGCCACAGACCAGCTCCTCAACGCAGTCCAGGCGGCGCTCGATCTTCTCCGATGAGATGAGGGGCATCTGAAGCCACTTCTGGAGGGTTCTTGACCCCATGGGGGTGGAGGTCAGATCGAGAAACTCCAGAAGCGATCCCCTCTTGGACCGGTCCCTGATGTTTCGAAAAAGTTCCAGGTTTCTAAGGGTCGTCTCGTCCAGGACCATGAACTCCTTCGGCGAGTAGAGTCTGATCTCGGAGATGTGGTCGATGGCCGCAATGTGGGCAGATTCGAGGTAGGATAGGACCGCGCCGCAAGCTCTCACCGCCGGGTCCATGCTGATCAAACCCGACCGGGTGAGCGCCTCTTCGCCGAAGTGGGCCAGAAGGCGGGCCTTCGCCTTGGCCAGGTCGAACTCGTCGTCGTCGAGCTTCTGGACCGATGCCCCCACCCCCTCGACTAGAAGTCGGGGGTCGGCGGACTTTGCTATGAGGCACTCGGCAGGCCTGAACTTGGCGAGCTCCGAGGATAGTTTCCCCCCATCCGATAATTCCGTCGCCAGAAACTCGCCCGTCGAGACGTCCAGAAAGGAGAGGCCGATCTTGCCCTCGTCTTCGAAGATCGACGCGAGGTAGTTGTTCGACCCCTCCTCCAGCATCGAGGGCTCGATGATCGTTCCGGGGGTGATGATCCGGATGATCTCCCTTTTGACAAGGCCCTTCGCCTTTTTCGGGTCTTCCACCTGCTCGCATATGGCGACCTTATAGCCAGCCTTGACTAGCTTTGGCAGATAGGCGTCGAGGGCGTGGTAGGGTATCCCGGCGAGAGGTATCCTGTTTCCCTCCTTGTCCTTCTGCCGCGAGGTGAGGGTGATGTTCAGAACGCTTGCCGTGATCTCGGCGTCCGCACCGAAGGTCTCGTAAAAGTCGCCCATTCGAAACAGGAGCACTGCGTCGCCACACTCTTCTTTCATCCCGAAGTACTGGTCCATCAACGGTGAGATTTTGGCCATGACCTACCCGGACCTGATGAGGGCTTCGTCACTCATATCGGTTTCGGCTATCTCAAAGTCAAGAAAAAATTTTAGGCGATCTGATTATAGACCGCCATCCAGCGGATCAACCGTGGAATGTCCATACTGAGAAGTAGTTTCTTGAATAGTAAAATGGACCATCGTAGTCGCAAAATGGATGGCAGATCCTGAAGGGACGGATATGTACGCCGGTCCAGTAATGGGGTTCAATAAAGGGAAATCCTGGTCTGTGAATTGAATAGAATTGAGGATGGCTCCGATCAAATGAGGATCTGTGCAGCGGATCTCCCCCGACCCATGGGCTGCCGAAACCCTGCTCGAATCGCGCCTCTGCCGCGGCTTCTCCCGGTCTCATCTCCACACCGTTTACAGCATCCAGCGCTGCGGCACACCCCATCGTGGATATGATGAGGACTACCGATATCAAAATATTTTTCATCCCCGCTCCATCTCCTTTTATATCACTTTGCCTCAACTCACCATATAAAGGAGGCTCACCTCTCCCCGCTAATAATCGATGCTTTCTGAGGATAAGAATTTATCTTTTATTCGGGATAGGGGGCTGCCCTGGTCGTGTCGAATACGCTGCCCTCCACCATGGCGGAATCCACGGTTTTGCTCATACCTGAGCAGAGGGCCGGATGCAGAAAGGAGAGGGCCCAAAGGGCGAATCCTGTGAAGATCAGAGCCCATTGGGGTACCACCTCATAGATCATTTGCCGAAAAGAGTAGTGGATTTCCTTGTGGTGTATTTGCTGTGGGTTTCGCCGCCGTATGTTTAATTATCACCAATGCCACCAGAACCCCCACGGCCAAGAATATCCCCAGGGTCTCCAATATCCCCACGATATATAACTCCATGATTGTGAGTGATATCTTCTTGGTTGTTGGTATCCCGGTGGGTGGTATCCTGGAGAATGGTAATCCGGCCCGCCGTAGTATCCCGATTGATGGGTTCCTAGTTGCTGATGTCCGTATGAAGTTTCTTCTCGCGGTCCAAATGGTTGCTCACCTGGCGTTGCAACACAAACGGATGCTGTCACCAGAGAAAGCATGGCGAAGGACAGCATCAATTTAACAACACGTTTGTTCATAGACCTCACCTCCCCTTGATTTCCTACCTATTGTATGCCACCATCGCTATTTAAAGAGGATGTTTATGTAGCATTCATCTGAATCAAATGTAAAGACTACGAACCGAGCGAGATCGGCGCTTCCTCCAACTCCTTGATTGATCGCGAAATGCCATCGAACAGAAGCTTAATCGTAAAATGGCGCAATAACGGCGGCGAGCTAAAGCATCTGTGGTGGTTGGTGTCTGCTAAAACTTCAGCTCCATTCCCAGGATCGTCTCGGTGGAGGTGACGCCGTGGATCTCGCGGACTTTGAGGACTATCATGTTCAGGTCGTTAATCCCCTCCACGTCGGCTATGGCGATGAAATCCGTCTCTCCGTAGACCGGGACCACCTCCCGAACGCCCCTGAGCTGAGTGAGGGCGTCGTAGACCGCCTTCTCGGATCCGGGCTCTGCGTTGATCATGACGAAACCTTTCAACTCCATCTCCCCTTATCAGAATATCCTGCCCTCTTTCTGATCTTTCTACTTTTGTTCTCTTTCTATATCTGCCTTCGCCATGATCTCCCGCCTCGGCTCGGGGTGGGGCGGCCTTGAAGAGACTTCAACTCTTTCTAAACCTTCTGGCTTTCAACCGCCTGCAGGATGCCCCTCGCCGAACTCCGCCTTCAAGGACGCTTCCATGATCACCCGTCTTAGCGTCTCGATCTCCATTTCGATCTGGATCGATGGCTCCATATTCGCCGCCTCGATCAACGATCCCAGCGCCTCTTCCAATAGCCCCATCCCCACCAGGACCGCGGCCCGGCTCCTGAAGTCGGAAGCTTCAGGCTCGAATGCCACTATCTGATTGTAGCTCTCCAGGGCCTCCTTGAACCTCTCCATCGCCCTGAGGACGAAGGCCCTGTTTCTGAGAGCTTCTAGGTTTCCGGGGTCTGCCTTAAGAGCCTGGTCGTAACACTGGATGGACTCTTCAGGACGGCCCATCTTGTACAGGGCGACGCCCTTGTTGTTCCAGGCATCGGTGTTTTCGGGATTCATCTCAAGGACCCGGTCGAAGAACTCCAGAGCCTCCTCGAACTGTTCCCGTTTCACCCGGTCCATCCCCTTGTGGACCAGAACCTTCTCTTTCGACTTCATTTGATCCTCCTCACATGTAACCCTGGATGGGAGCGGACTGTTCAGGCTCGATCTTTCTGCCGCCCGGCTTTTTGATTTCGCCGAACTGGCGCTCATACTCGCGCAGGTGGTTGTTCAGCCAGTCGGCCAGCTCCTTGGCGGCCAGGGGCGATAGTATCAGCTCCGTTTCGACCTTTCGCTCCATAACGCTCACCTGCTTTCCTTCCTGGACGACGGCCTTTGGCGAATCGTTGTAGAAGGCTATCCTGAAGTCGTAGGGGCTGTGCCCGCCCATCGCCCCCACGGCGTAGATCTGCCTGAACTTATCGCTCTTGACGATCTCCAAAGCAAACTCCATGACGAGCGAATCGCCCTTCAAGCTTAAAATAACTGATGACTTGATAGTCCAGATTTGAAGTCGTCACCTTATCACTTCGAGCATAAGTACCGGATGCCCTTTTGATGCGCCAAAACTTCTGGACGCTCGCCGAGTTAGAATGTGGTTTTCGTCCAATTAGCGTTAAGATCCTGCTGGCCAACGGCGCAAGTCCTAAAGTATATACCTTTTCGAGGCCGATCGGGTCTCAGGGGAGACGAGCCAAAAGTCAGGATGGTGGACTAGATATGACCGACCTATTCGAGGCCTTATTCGAAGCTTTGATGTCCGTCGCCGAGAGGGTGGACGGTTTTTTGCAGAAGAGCGGAGCGAAGGTGGGCCTTCTGGCCCTACTGGCGGCGATGTTGCTGATATATGCCTTGGCTCCCGGGCCCTACGAGCCCGAGACGCCCTGCCCGATGGACAACACATCGAGCATCGGGCTTGCCCCCCCGCTCTGGTGGGTCGGTGGGGGGCCGAGGACGCCGGTCATGTCGTCGATGGGGCTCGACCCTAACTCGCGGATTAGGTACGACGTCCTGCTCGGAGCAAACGATGAGGATATGCAGGTGGTTGGAACGACCCGCGGCGGGCGGGGAAGGGAGAACCTTCACCTCAACATTACGACCCCCCTCGCGCCCGGAACCGTCTACATCTGGCAGGTCAGGGCGGAAAACAGCCTCAAAAAGAGGTCTGAGAGCGAGATCTGGACCTTCAGCACACGGGCTTTGCCCGAGATAGAATATTTTCAGGCAAATAGATCTGTGATGGACCTGGGCGAGTCCGTGACCCTCAGCTGGTCTGTCGCCAACGCGAAAGATGCCGAGATAGAGCCGGGTATGGGAGAGGTCCCCCTCCGGGGCGAGTTGAGCCTCGCGCCCCACGACAACGTCACCTACACTCTGACCGCCCGTAACTTTGCCGGGGTGGAGAAGGCCACCGTCGATGTGGCTGTCTTCCAGCCCCAACTCATCGACTCGATGGCAGGGGGCTGGAGTACCTACGAGGACGGCAAGGGATCCCATGTTCAGGACATAAGGGCCGTCGCCGGGGTCGAAGACAACGCCACCAGGATATCCTACGACTTAATTTCAGGTGGATGGATTGGGATCACCAAGACCGCGTCCCGTAGAGGCGGAAGCGGCAGCCTGAACCTCGCCGGAACCGACGGTCTATCTTTTGTCTGCAGGGGAAGCGAGTCAGTCAACGCTCTTGAGATCTGGTTGAGGGACGTGAACGGAACGATCTTTGGCTGCTCCTGGGACGGGAGCGCCATCTCCCAGGACTGGGCCGGCCAGGAGGCGGGATTTGAGGAGTTTGATTGCATCGAGGTCGAGGGAACTGGATGCAAAGATGCAGCGATAAATCTTGCCAACGTCACGGCCTTCTACTTCATCGTCGCCGACCACGAGAACCAGGATCTTGGAAGCTCGGGCTGGATCGTTATCGACGACTTGGAGGCATTCCACCAGAATGAAGGTCTGGCCGAGGGCTCAGGATGAACGAAAAAGGCGACTAAAGGTGGTGACGCATGCCAGAAACCTGGAAGAACGGTCCGGAATGAGAAGGATCCCAAACCAGGTTCAGCCCTATTTTTTCCCCGCCTCCAATCCCTTGGCCAGGGACTCTGCGTACTTGAAGTAGTTGCAGATCGGCTTTCCGAGGGGCAGGATCCTGCCCCTGATCTCCCTCCCCTCGACCTCGATCTCGGCCACCGATGGCGCGGAGAGTCGGGGCGCGATTGGGCTTCCGGGACAGATGAGGATGTGGGACCCGCGCTCCACCAGAGGCTTGTGAATGTGACCGAAGACCAGGGCGTCCACTTCCATCTCCCTCGCCAGAAACTCGGCGCCAGTGAGGTCGGCGGAATGAGAGGCCCGGTGGACGAGACCGATCCTCACCTCCTCAACCTCCACGATCTTCCTCTCGGGCAGGAGGGCCTTCACCTCCGGAAAGTCGGAGTTGCCGCATACCGCCTCGAAGGAACCAAGGCCGTTGAAGGTCTCGTAGACTTGGATGCTCACGAAGTCACCGGTGTGGAGGACGAGATCAGCTCCTTTTGCCAGATCGACGAGGCTCTTTGGAATCTCCGATCCCAGCTCGAGATGGGTGTCGGAGAGGGCGATGATCCTTCTCATGCGTGAAGCCTTTTCATGCCCGCCTCTTCGATCCCCAGAAACTCGGCTCCGACGGCTACGACGCTGTTGGTGAATATCGAGGCGTTGATCTCGAATATCGGGTACCTGTGCATGCTGTACTCCGAGACGAGCCAGCTTGTGGTCCTGCGGCTCCCGCATATCTGGTCCAGGTACTCCTCGGAGACCGGTATGAAGACGATATCCTCTTCGCAGCCCTTCTGCTTCATCAGCTCCACCAGCTCTGACGAGACGTTTGTGGTTATCGGCAAAACGTCTGCCCCCCTCTTAAATGCGCTTTTGACTCCTTCGAGACATTCATAGGTGTTCCCGCTTCCGGTTATGGGGACGTAAACGTCGCCGATCTGAAAGCTAGGGGTGTTGAAGTCCCTCTCCCAGTAGCTGGTCTTGTTTAGGTGGGTGAACCTCATCTCAAAGGCTCTAGCCACAAGCCCCGACCTTCCCACGCCGCCTATGATGTACCTGCCGCTCCGGGGAAAGAGCCTATCAAACCACCTAGAAAGCCCGTCCTCGTCCACCCGGGAGATGAGCTTGCACTGGCCTGCAAAGTCCTTTATGGTTGAGAGGTAGCTCTCGCAGGCGGCGTTTCTGTCGCCCTCAATCCTACTCTGAATCTCCTTGAAGACCGCATTCAAGAAGGCGAGCACCTCCAATTCGAACTCCGTTCCCATGGGTGAGAGCTTGGAGGTTCTGGTCATGTCCTCGTCGTACTTCGTCTTCCCCTTGATCACCAGGACCGAGCCGTTCTCGTAGCTCTCCACCAACCTGTGGGCCGTTCCCTCCTTGTTGGCTGTGATCAACCTAATCTCCCCCCCCTGGTTTATTATGTCCTCTATGTACTTGTTAACTGCCGGGGTCTCGCCGGACCCAGAGACCGCGATCCCCAGGTTCTTTCTCGTATTTCGGAAGTGCTTTTGGACCGGATCCTCCATGGTGCAGGGGAAGGCGTTGAAGTGGTTGTAAAGTAGCTGGAGAAAGCTGTAGAGGGACAGGGCGCTCCTCCCGGCGGCCAGCCCGTAGACGAAGTTGTTCTCGTCTTTTGCTCTCAAAAACGACGCCAGCGAATCCGCAAAGGCATTTACGCACTCCAGGTCGAGCTTTCCCAACTTCTCAATAAACGAGCACTGGAGGGCGGTAGCATCTTTGTAAGTGTCGATCAGACCTGCCATACAAGAGAAAAAGTCAGGCGGGGGGAAGATAATAAGCCTTTGCCTTTTAGCTGATAATCTCCGAAAGTCTGCCCTGGTCTCTGGCGAGGCTGATCTCCTGGGCGATCCTTCTGCCGTTGGAGAGGTCCTTTTCGATCAGGTCCGAGTAGGGCGAGCCGCTGATAAAGACGTTGGTTCCTGCGACGATCCGCGCCGAGATCTCGAAGACCTTGAACTTCAGGTCGTCGGTGACGATCGTCTCCAGGCAGAAGGGGCCTATCATCCCTCCAAAGAGCTCCAAAGAGGCCTCGACGACCCTCTCCCCAAGCTCAAAGGCCTTGGGCAGGAGCGATTCTCTCAGAACGAGGGGGATGTTCCCTGTGACGACGAAGCTCGGGAATATCCCTGCAGCTTCCAGCTCGTCCATCGACCCTATCCTGAAGATCTCGTCGGCGTTGCTCTCGACCCTCCGGTCGATCCCCAGCATCTCCAGGGTCCCCTTGCTGAGGGTATACCCGTGGGACCGGATGGGCGAGTAGAAGTAGTGTATGTAGTACCGGGTTCCCAATATGAACTCCTGGATGGTATGCCTCTGGGTGGAGTCGACCTTGCTCAGGTATTCATTCTTGCTCTTGGATATGAAAAAGCCCTTGCCGCCCTTTGCGCCGTGATACTTGACGATCACAGGCCTGTCTATCTCTTCGGGGGTAGCAAACCTCATGGGAAGGTCGATTCCGGCTTTGAGGAGCCATTCCCGCTCCATCTCCCGGTCGCTCTCCCAGGCGAGTGACCTCCGGTTCCCGAAGGTCGGAACCGGCATATTCTCGAACTTCTCGGTGCCCAGGTACTCAACCAGCGAGCCGTGAGGTACTACTATCGCATTCTCCTCCACGAGCCGATCGCTCTCATCGAGAAGGGCCCCGTAGCTGTCCAGGCTCAGAAAGGAGTCGGGTTTTGCCAGGGGGAAGGCGTCGTAGAATTTTGGTGGTCGGCCCAGGCATATCCCCAGGGTCTTGAAACCCTCCTTGCGAGCCCCGTGAAATATTTGGAGGCTGCTATGAGAACATACCGTGGCAATAGTTAACTCTCTTGAGTCATAACCTCTAAAAATTTCGTGTATTTTGCTCTTATCTATCATATCGACGACCTTTGGAACGAAATGACATGAGCTACGGGTACATAAGGCCTTCGACAGTATCAAGATTGATAAGCGTCGATCGTTATGAATAGATCTGCCATCTTGATATCACAGGTCCCACATGCGTCCCCAGAATAAGTTAAAATATCTTCGGAGAGATCCAATATCATGCGCGCTTCTTTCAGCAGAGATACTGCGGAGACCGAAGTCGAAGTCTCACTGGACTTCGAAGGGTCGGGAAGTTCAAATGTGGATACGGGAGTTCCTCTCCTCGACGAGATCCTCACGATCCTGGCCCAGGCATCGGGATTCGATATCGAGGTCCTGGCCACGGGGGACCTGCCTACAGGAGATCACCACACCGTCGAGGACGTCGCCATCGCCTTTGGCCAAGTACTGGCCAAGCTGGCTGAGGTCGGGATCGGAAGCTCCGTTGCGCCCTCCGGAGAAGCTCTGGCCTTTGCCGCCGTCAGGTTCGGGGCACCGGGATACCGGGACGATGTCAGGTTCCTGGGCACGTCCCTGGAGGGTATGCAGCTGGAGAATCTCGGACACTTCATGAGAACCCTCGCCTACAACGGGAGGTTCACCCTTCATGCCGGAGCATCGGGTGGCGACGACTGGCAGAGGGTAGAGGCCCTTTCTCTCTCCCTGGGACGAGCCCTGAGGAGGGCGGTTTGGGACGGCAGGATAGATCATAAGTAGAACTTGGCTAGATCGTCGCTATCGGCGTATCGACGAAATATCCAACGGTGATTTCAGAGATCCTCGAAGACGCCGCGCCAGCATCTGAAAAGGGTAAGCTCTAGTCCGCTGTTGAGAGGATCCTTGATCCAGATAAAATGTGAATGCAGATAAATGTGAAAGACTGGACGCGATTTACGAAGTGCAAGAACCGTGCTGGGTGGGCTCGACGAATATCTCTGAGGTCGCTATCGCATTGCCGCCTCTCGCGGTGTTTATGGATATGACGATTATATTCCTCACATCGATATCCATGTAGTTCAAGTCGGTCGGGACCGACTGAAACTGACCTTCACTGGTGACGGTGTTTCGATTCTCGGTGTTGATCGCAACAACGCCTTGGAAGGTTTCTTCCTCTTCGGGATCCTCGAAGAAGGAGAAGCCGGTCAGATCCGATAGGGAAGAATCAAACGTGGTGCTTTTGATCAAATCGTCCGAGCTGAGGATGTCAAGCTTGACAGATGAACCGGGCTTTGCGAAGTCCTCATGAAAATCCCTGACCTGATTCAGGGACTCTGGATAGCTGTGCTCCACTACCTGTGGGAGGCTTCCCGCCCAGGCAACAGTGCAAGCTGAGCCAAAAATGAGGAGTGTGCTCATCAGCGCAAGGCCGATGAGCTTCCTGTTTGTCTCCATGATGTTCCTATTCGATCAAACTGGGCAGCAGCCGGTAGGACAGCAGCCGGTCTGGGTCGTCTTGATGTTCACCTGGTTGTCGGCGTATCCGTTCCCAAAGGCATTGGCGGTCTGGTCACCGGAGATGATCATCTCAAGGTTTACAACTCTTGAGTCGTATATACCCTGGACGTCCTTCAGCCCCGTGAGGTCCGGACCGGCATCGCTGCCAACCTGGGTCTGGACCGTTGAGGTGCTGTTGTCAAACAGAGATCCTGCGGTCTGGGCCTTCTCAAGGTTGAAAGCGTTCTTGGCTATCGGATTTGCGCCAGCGAACCCGAAGGTCGTAGCGACCTGGTTGCCCTGCTTGACGAAGTCGAAGTTCATGTTCGCCGGGAACGTGCCAATGGCCATAGCGCCTTCGGCAGCGTTAAGCGACGCTCCGTCACCACACTGTGCCTGTGCCATTGCTGGAGCGGCAAAGAATGCTACTACCAGCACAAATAGCGCTGCAAATTTCTTTATAGTCTCACCCCTTCATTGCGTGATTCATCTATAGTTACGTAATGGTCATATTTGTATTTTTTGGTATACGTATTCGCCTACGTCTTAACAACTGATAACACATTTATGATATAATTATAAATTATTTTATGTTAATGAACCAGCTGGATCGGTTGTAATTACTATTCGTAAACTATTCTCAAACACATATCTATCTATTTTATTATCGGCTTGAATCTAACAAAATAAGATGCAGCTGTTTTCAGGATCAATCGATCCCAATCAACATGTTGCGGCACTTCCAAGCCTTACAAAGCTTTAATTTATTGAGAACAAAAATCGCACTACCTTGCATACGTAGTTGGTATCGTTGCTTTTCCGGCTTAATAACCAAAATCGCTATCTTACGAATCTGTGGTGTCCAATTGTACTGCAAAGTAACGATCTACACTTTCATCTAAACATATGCAGATTCGAATATGAGGTCCTGACTTAGTGTTAACATTTACCTCGTTGAATTGGTTATTAAAAGAATGAAGATCCGCCCGCCTATCGCGAGCGGATATGCAGATGCACAGATCAAGCACTTTTAAACTCACTTCACGCTCTTTGCGCCATCCTCCAGGATCTCGAGGTTCAGGGGTATAAGCTTCGGCTTCTTGGCGAAGGTCCGCTCAAGAGCTCTGCCGAAGGCCTCCCTGGGAAGGCCCAAATTTCCAGCTTCCATCAGCGCGCCGAACATCGCAGTGTTCGCGGCCTGTTCTACGCCTTTGCCCAACGCGATATCGGTTGCCGGGACTGGGATGGCCCTTACGCCCTCGGGCGGTTTGAAGGCTCCGGCCAGGGCATCGTAAAGTATCAGGCCGCCCGTTCTGACGTCGTGGGCGAACTTCTCGAGAGAGGGCCGGTTGAAGGCGACGAGGACGTCGGGACGATCGACTACTGGTGAGCCTATCTGCTCACCGGATATCACGACGGAGCAGTTCGAGGTGCCTCCTCTCTGCTCCGGACCGTAGTCGGGATACCAGGAGACGAAACGTCCAGATCGATAAGCTGCCTGGGCGAGGGCTAGCCCCATGCTGAGAACACCCTGCCCGCCGAATCCTGCGATCTTGACCCCCTTGATCTTGAAGTCGGGGTCGGGCAAGACCTCGATCGAGGCTTCTCCGGCAAGGCCGAAGATCCTGTCGAGAGAGGCCTTAGAGAAGTCGCTCTCTCTCCTCTCGATCGGCTCTGCCTCAACAGATCGATCCCTGAACCTTTTCAGCGGAAACTCCCGCTCCATCTCCTCGTTTATGAACCTCTCGATACCCTTTGCATCCATCCTGAGGATGGTGGGACATGGCGAGAGAAATTCGACGAAGGTGTAGCCCTTCTTGTCCCTCTGAATCTCAAGAGCCCTCCTCACTGCGCGACGGGCCTTTCTGATGTGATTTATGTTCGAGAGAGAGACCCGCTCTATGTAAACGGGAGCCTTGAGGGTGTCGAGAAGCTCGCATATGTGGATCGGGTAGCCGGCGTCCTTTGGGTCCCTGCCGGTGGGGGTTGTCGATGTCACCTCGCCCACCAGGGTGGTCGGGGCCATCTGGCCTCCGGTCATGCCGTAGACGGTGTTGTTCACGAAGAATACAGCAATCTTTTCGCCCCTGTTTGCGGCCTGAACCGTTTCGTTCAGTCCGATGGACGCGAGGTCGCCGTCCCCCTGGTAGGAGATGAGGATGGCGTCTTCCTCTGCCCTAGATATCCCGGTGGCGATGGCCGGGGCCCTGCCATGGGCCGTCTGAACGTGACCGCAGTCGATGTAGTAATAGGCGAAGACCGAGCAGCCCACCGGGCTCATCAAGACGCACCGGTCCTGTATTCCGAGGTCGGCCATAGTGTCTGCTATGATCTTGTGCAAAATCCCGTGACCGCATCCTGGACAGTAATGGGTGGCTGTAGGAGCGGCGCCCCCTTTCCTTTCAAAGGCGCCGTAAAATCCCGCAGGTCCTATGACCTTCTCCTTTGCAGCCATTCAGGCCACCTCCCTTATCTCGTCAAGTATCTGGTCGCGTTCGATCAGGTTCCCGCCGTACCTGGAGACGAGGGCAACGTCTTTGCATCCGGTCGCGAGCCTTATGTCGTCTTTCATCTGGCCGTTGCTCATCTCGACGGAGATGAACCGGCATCCTCTATCAGCCAGGGCCTTCAGCTCATCCCAGGGGAAGGGGAAGAGGGTTGTCGGCCTGAAGAGGCCAGCTTTGATCCCTTCCCTTCTGGCTGCATCAACGGCAGAGCTTGCGATTCTGCTGCTGATACCGTATGAGACGAGGATCACGTCGGCGTCGTCAGTCTTATACTCCTCGAATTCCACCTCCGCAGCCTGTATCCGGTCATATTTCGCCTGGAGCTTGAAGTTGTGCTGCTCCATCTCGTTGAAGTCGAGATCGATGGAGGTGACCAGGTTTCCTCTCGTCTCCTTGTTGCCGCAGACGGCCCAGGACGAATCGATCATCGGCTCCATCGCCGTTTCAGGATAGTTCAAGGGCTCCACCATGTGGCCGAGGACCCCGTCTGCCAGTATCACGGCCGGGTTTCTGTACTTGAATGCGAGGTCGAAGGCCTTGATGGTGAAGTCGCACATCTCCTGGACGGAGTTTGGGGCCAGGACGATGTTCTTGTAGCTCCCGTGCCCGCCGCCCTTGACGGCCTGGTTGTAGTCGGACTGCTCTGGGCCAATGTTACCAAGGCCCGGTCCGGCCCTGACAATGTCCACGATAACGCAGGGTAGCTCAGCTCCTGCGATATAGGATATCCCCTCCTGCTTCAGGCTCATTCCCGGGCCCGAGGAGGCTGCCAAAACCCGGTGTCCTGCAGCCGCAGCCCCATAAACCATGTTTATTGCGGCCTCCTCCGACTCCGCCTGGACGAACTTTCGTCCCACCATCGGGAAGTATTTCGAGGCTTCTTGAAGTATCTCGCTCGCTGGGGTTATGGGGTAGCCGAAGAAGCAGTCACAACCGGCATACATCGCCCCGACGATCACGGCGCTGTTCCCCTCAACTAACTGGGCAGGCATCTTTCATTCCTCCTCGAACTTCTCCTTTGATGGTATGTGGACCTCGATGGCAAAGGGTTCGGGACAGGTATAATAACAGTTTCCGCAACCGATGCACCCCTCTCCCGAATAAACCGCAAAGTGATAACCTCTGGCGTTCAGCTCGTCTCCGAGCTTCAGGACGTTTGCAGGACAGGCGATGATGCATCTTTCGCAGGCCTTGCACTCGATAGCGTTTATGATGGGATAGGGCTTGTCCTTTTCCCTGATCTCGACCCTTCTTATCTTTCCGCTGATCGTCTTTGGAAGCTCGTCTGCGAACTCGACGATCCTCGGATACTTGTAGGGGGCGGTGATCTTCTTGACGTGGTTTTGAAGCTCCAGCTTCAGCTCTTCAGATGGCACGTATCCCTTCGTCAGAACCACCGTCGCCTTCACCACCTGGCCCCTAAGTTTATCTGGAACGCCAGTGATGGCGCACTCCAGGACCGCGGGATGGGTTAGAAGGGCACTCTCCACCTCAAAGGGTCCCACCCGATATCCGGAGCTCTTTATGATGTCGTCGGCTCTTCCGACGAACCAGAAGTAGCCGTCCTCATCGATCCAGGCCGTATCCCCGGTGTGATAGTAATCGTCATGCCAGGTATTCCTCATCTTCTCGGGGTCGAGATGGTAGTCGACGAAGAGGCCGATGGGCCTGCCTTTGTCGGTCTTGATCACGATCTCCCCCTCCTCGCCGACCTCGCAGATCTTGTCGTTTTTATCCACCAGGACCATTTCATACCCCGGCGAGGGCTTGCCCATCGATCCAGGCTTTGGGTCCATCCAGGGATAGTTTGCGATGGCGACGACCGTCTCTGTCTGGCCGAACCCCTCCATCAGCCGAAGGCCCGTAGCCTCCAGGAACCTGCTGTATATCGTCGGGTTCAGAGGTTCGCCAGCCGTGACGGCATACTCGAGGGTCGAGAAGTCGTACCTGGACATGTCCTCCTTTATCATGAACCTATAGATGGTAGGTGGAGCGCAGAAGGTGGTGACGCCGTACTTTGAGGCCATCTCCATCATCCTTCCAGCATCAAACCGGTCGTAGTCGTAGACGAAGACCGCCGATCCTGCGATCCACTGGCCGTAGAGCTTACCCCAGACGGCCTTTCCCCAGCCGGTGTCGGCGACGGTATAGTGGAGGCCGCCGTCCTCGACGTTCTGCCAGTATTTGGCGGTCAGGATGTGGCCGAGGGCGTAGGTCTGATCGTGGTTCACCATCTTGGGGTTTCCCGTCGTCCCGGAGGTAAAGTAGGCAAGAAGAACGTCCGAGCTCTTCGTTGCGTCGGGGCCTTTTGGCCTCTCGAAGTATGGCGATGCAGCCTCGAGTTCCTCTCTTAAGTCGAGCCAGCCTTCCCTCTTCTCGTCCCCCACAAAGACTTTCAAAACTTGACCGTCTCCCAGCTCCTCGCTGGCTTCGTCGACCTCTTCGGGGACGCCCTCGTCCTCGATGCAGACGATCATCTTGAGGCCGGCCCTCCTTATCCGGTAGACGATGTCCTTTTTCTTGAGCATGTGAGTTGCTGGGATTGCCACGGCACCGATCTTGTGCAGGCCGATCATGCACGTCCAGAACTCGTGGCGGCTCTTGAGTGAGAGCATCACTGCATCGCCCTTATTGATGCCGTAATTTCGGAAAAAATTTGCCGCCCTGTCGCTTTGAAGCTTCATCTCCCCGAATGTTGTGATCTTCTCCTCACCGAAGTCGTTGCACCAGACGAGGGCGATTTTATCAGGATCATCCTTCGCGTAGACGTCCACCACGTCGAAGGCGAAATTGAAGTTCTCGGGTACTATTATCTTGAAGTTTTCTTTAAAATCCTCGTAACTCTCAAAATCAATCCTTGAGACGAACTTATCCAGTAAAGACGACATTTCAGTTCCTCTTTCTGCTGTTACATCACCACGACAAGCATCTTCGCTGGCTTGTCGTTTTTGGCCTCCATAGCATGTCTGTAGGACGAATCGAAGAATATCGAGTCGCCTTCATTCAAAGTGATCTCATGATCGTGGATGCAGAACTTCAGGGCACCCTCAAGCACGTAATCGAACTCCTGGCCCGGATGGCTGTAGGCCGAGGGCTTCTCCTTTCTGGGCTCGATGGTGACAGTGAAGAATTCCGCTTTCTTGTGGAGGAACTTTCCCGCCAAGTTCTGGTACCTGTACTGTCTCCTCCGCTCCACCTCGACACCCTCGCCCTTCCTGGTCACCGTGAATATCCGCATCCTTGGCTCTTCGCCGGTTAGTAAAAGGTTCATGTCGACGTCGAGCTTCTGCCCGATCTCAAAGAGCTTGCTTGCCGGAATGTCCGTCTTCCCCTCCTCGTAGCAGCTGTAAGTCTCCAGGGGCACCTTCAGATATTCCGCCATCTCCTCCGCCGTCACCTTGGACAGCTCCCGCAGCTCACGAATACGGGACGCGATCTCCTCAATGGTCTCCGCCATGCCGATTCACCCACTCAACCACGATATACCTATGATATATAGCCTCTACCTCTCGGCTTGGGCGCGATCTCTGATATTAAGGCGGAGATAAAAATCGATCCGAGTATCGGCGTCCTTTTGAGAGGGGGCGAGGGCCCGACCTCAACCTATTAATAAACCCCTGTCCCTGATTATACCAAGATGGAACCTTTCACGTATCTGGAACATACCGCCGACGTGAAGTTTCTTGCCCATGGCCGTAGCCTGGAAGAGACCTTCGAGAACGCGGCTCTTGCGACCTTCAACGCCATGATAGATTCCTCGACCGTGAGGGATGAGGAGACCTGGCCCATCGAGATCGAGTCGGAGAGCCTGGAAAGTCTCCTCTACGAGTGGCTCTCGGAGCTTCTCTACCTCTTCGAGGTGGAGCTCGCCGTCTTCTCGAAATTTGAGGTGACGCTCGCAGAGGGCGAAGAGGGGTGGAGGCTGAATGGCCAAATCGGCGGGGAGAGGGTGGACCCCGAAAGGCACTTCTTCGAAACGGAGGTGAAGGCAGTCACCCTTCACCAGTTCGAGATCAGGAAAGAAGAAGGAGAGGAAGGAGGAGAAGAGATCTGGACCGCTCAGGTGGTTCTGGACGTTTGAGGTGATCCCATGCTGGACAAGGTAGATGATTACGTCTTTGAGGTGCCAATAGGCCATCAGAAGGGGATGCGCGTCCCGGGAAGGATCTTCATCTCCGAGAAGCTCCTGGAGCAGGTAGAGGCCGGGACGATCGACCAGGTGGCGAACGTCGCCACTCTTCCAGGCATAGTCAAGTACTCGATGGCGATGCCAGACGCCCATCTCGGCTACGGTTTTCCGATCGGAGGTGTTGCGGCCTTCCGGGAGGATGGGGGCGTCATAAGCCCTGGTGGTGTCGGGTTCGACATAAACTGCGGCGTCAGGATGCTCCGGACAGACCTTAGGGCGAAAGAAGTGGTGCCGATGATATCAAACCTTGTCGAGGACCTATTCCACGACGTTCCCTCCGGCGTCGGGGCGAAGGGGCGGCTCAGAGTCTCAGAGCACGAGCTCGACGAGGCCTTTACCAGAGGGGCAGCCTGGGCTGTAGAGGCGGGCTTCGGCGTCGAGGAGGACCTGGAGCACTGCGAGGAGAACGGCCAGCTCGAGGGCGCAAACCCGGACCATGTGAGCCTCAAGGCGAAAAAGAGGGGCCGGCCCCAGCTCGGCACCCTCGGGAGCGGAAACCACTTCCTGGAGATCCAGAGAGTGGACAAGATATTCGATGAGGATCTCGCAAAGAGGTTCGGCCTCTTCGAGGGCCAGATCACCGTCATGATCCACTGCGGATCGAGGGGGGCGGGCCACCAGATCTGTACAGACCACCTCCAGGTCCTGAGCAAGGCGGTTCGAAAGTACGGGATAGAGCTTCCGGATAAGCAGTTAGCCTGCGCGCCTTTGGGCACGCCCGAGGCCGATAACTACTTCGGGGCGATGGCGGCGGCCGCCAACTACGCCTGGGCCAACCGCCAGATCATCTCCGCTTGGACGAGGGAGGTTTTCGAGAGGTACTTCCACGACGCGAAGTTGGACCTGGTCTATGACGTCGCCCACAACGTTGCCAAGATCGAAGAGCACACCGTTGACGGGGTCAGAGAGAGGCTTTATGTCCACAGGAAGGGGGCGACTAGAGCCTTCGGCCCCGGAAGGCCCGAAATCCCGACGGCCTACCGGGACGTGGGACAGCCGGTCATCATACCCGGCAGCATGGGAACGCCCTCTTACGTCCTCTGCGGTAGCGAGGGTGCGATGAGGCTAACCTTCGGGAGCGCCTGCCACGGCGCTGGCAGGATCATGAGCAGGACTCAGGCCAAGAAGACTTATGCCGGGACCGAGGTGAAGGACGTTCTGACCCGGCGCGGGATTAAGGTGATGGCGACCCACCCGAAGATGCTGGCCGAGGAGGCTCCCGAGGTCTACAAGCCGAGCGACGAGGTCGTCGACGTCGTCCACAACCTCGACATAGCGAGGAAGGTGGCGAGGGTCGTTCCCCTGGGAGTCTCCAAGGGATGAGGCTATGAGGTTCCGAGTCGTCCTGGTGGAGCCGATCTACGAGGGAAACGTCGGCTCCGTGGCGAGGGCGATGAAGAACTTCGGCTTCACCGACCTCGTCCTCGTCCGCCCCTGCAAGATCGAAAATTTCGGCCTCGCAATGGCGTCTCACGCGAGGGACCTGATCGAGGGGGCGAAGGTCGTCGAGAGCCTCGAAAAGGCGGTGTCGGGCGCAAATTTGGTCGTCGGAACCACCGGAATCAGGGGCCGCTCCACCGACCGTCACCTGAGGGTCCCGAGCCTCGCCCCCCGGGAGCTGGCCGAGAGGCTCGATGGAACGAAAGGCGAGGTGGCGTTCCTTTTGGGGAGAGAGGACGACGGCCTCTCCCGCGATGAACTTTTGGCCTGTAACATCGTCGTCACGATACCCACAAGCTCGGAGTATCCGATAATGAACCTCTCCCACGCTGCAGCCATCCTATTTTACGAGCTATCCCAGGTGGAGCCCGGCGAGGTGGAGCTGGCCAGGCCCGAGAATCTCGCCCGCCTCCTCGACCACTTCCGGGCCGCCCTGACGGAGTCGGAGTACCACCAGCACAAGCTCGATAAGACGATGCTGATGCTGAAGAGGATCTTCGGGAGGGCGAAGCTCACCGACAGGGAGGTTCAGACCCTCCACGGGATCGTTCGAAACCTCCGGTGGGGCGCTGAGAATCGAGGCGGCGAGTTAGAGGAGGAGATTGAGGGTGAAGGGCTATCGCTATCGGAAGAAAAAAATAGGCTGGAGGGCTTTTAAAGTGGCTGGAAGAATCCTGCAGCCCCAGATTCGAGACACAGAACTCAGAGGTTTTTGTCCCCGATTTGGAGTTCTCATCACGCCTTGACTACGTAGGTGCCTGCAATCTTGTCATGCCAGCCCTGCTTCTTCTTGTCGATCAGGATCCAGACGAATCCCAGAAGGATCACGAATGTCGATATTATCATCCCGATCCACCGCAGGAAGCCCTTGGCGTATCCGATGGGATAGGTTCCGTCGGTCCCGATCAGCTTGATATTCATCGCCTTCATCCCCAGGGTCTGGCCGTTTCCGAAGAAGTAAGTGAAATAGGCCAATGAGACCAGCCCGCTCAAAAAGAGGATTATGCTCCCAACCGTCCCTCCGACGCCTGAAGAGGCGTAGTTGAGGATCCATCCTATCACTCCGAGGATGATGCCATCAACCAGGTAAGAAATCAGCCTCGATCCAGCGCCTGCCAGATCCAGGACCATCTCTTCCTTCTCCACAATTATTTCTGTTTCCATCTTCCAATACCCCTAAGACAGTTCTATGATACTTGATTACATAAAACTTATATAAATAATTTTTCTTATTTCTGTGGGCGTGACAATGAAAGGGGCGGATTTCATACTATAACTGAATATGATCAAAAATAAGGTTATGATAATATCTCACAGTCGGAACATCAGCATCGACTTGATTCTTGGATAAATTCGTTAAATAATATTCTAACCAGAATAACTATATTGGAGACTAAATTGGCGTATTCCCGATGTTCACGAATACTTCAAAGATAAACTGGAAATAACTCGATTTTTAGACCGAGTCCAACAAACGTAAACGCTACCTGTAAAAGTTAGGTGCCGGGAACGGGATCCGAACCCGTGACTTCCAGATGCCTCAGGACACGAGCGCCTATTTTTCGTTCCCCTATGAGTCTGGCGCCCTAACCGACTAGGCCACCCCGGCACAGCAGATCTCCTAGGGTGATTTGTTACATAAACGTTGTGCTCATCCGCCTTCCGCCTCCGAGAGGAGAACTTATTTCTAAGATGGACCTGGATATGGCCCGCTGACAAACATGTCTTCCAGCATATCCTGCACGGTGAGCGATTCGCTATCTGGAAAGCTGATCGTCTTGGGGGTAACAGGAAGCATCGCCGCGGTTAGGACAATCGATTTGGTCCGCGACCTGATCCGGCGGGGTGCGACTGTCCACTGCGTCATGAGCAGGGCCGCCCAGGAGATCATCCACCCTTACGCCCTCGAGTACGCAAGCTCTAATCCCGTTGTGACGAAAATCACGGGAAGGGTCGAGCACGTCGAGTTCTGCGGCGTCGGTGGGCGGGCCGACCTCCTACTAATAGCTCCCGCCACCGCCAACACCGTCGGAAAGATCGCCCTCGGGATCGACGACACCCCCGTCACCACCTATGCCACCACGGCCTTAGGAAGCGGCGTTCCCGTGATGGTCGTTCCCGCCATGCACGAGGCGATGTATCGCCACCCAGCAGTGGTGAAGAACCTGGAGGCTCTCCGGTTGATGGGGGTTGTGGTCGTCGACCCCAGGATCGAGGAGGAGAAGGCCAAGATCGCCGAGAACAGGACGGTGGTGATGGAGGCGGAACGGCTCCTCGGTCCCAACGACCTGGTCGGTAAGAAGATCCTGGTGACGAGCGGTGCCACTGCCGAGAGGGTCGACCCCATCAGGATTTTGACGAACAGGGCGTCAGGAAAGACTGGGACGGAGATCGCTCTCGAAGCATGGAGGCGAGGGGCTGATGTTACCATCGTTCATCGAGGCCGTCTTGGATTGCCGATGAAGGAGATATACGTTGAGAGCGCCGAGGAGATGCTGATCGCCGTTCTTGCAGAATTGGACGGGGCCGAATACGACGCCATGATCGCCGCAGCCGCCGTATCCGACTACACTCTGGACCCTTCCGCCGAGAAGATCAAGTCCGGAGGCGAGCTCACTCTCAGGCTTAAGCCGACCTCGAAGATAATAAAGACGGCTAGGTCCCGGCACCCCGGCCTGAAGATGGTGGGGTTCAAGGCAGAAACCTTCCTCTCAGACGAAGACCTGATATCGAGAGCATGCGAGTCTATGGGCAATAACCAGCTCGACCTCGTCGTCGCCAACGACGTGGGCAAGGGTGGGATGGGGACCGAGGAGAACCGCGTCATTATCTTGGGCCACGAGGGGGTCAGGTCAGAGGTCTCTGGTCGAAAGAGCGTCATCGCAAGAGCCGTGATCGACGCCCTGGCGGAGGAGTTCTCCTGAAGGCTGCGGCCCCTGCTCACATCACGGGATTTTTCGCCGCCAGGCGCGACCCCGACCCGAGACGAGCTGGGTCTGTCGGCTGCGGTCTCAACTTGGACCTTGGAGCCACCACCACCGTCCGCCCGTCTGATGAGACATCTGTATTTCTGAACGGGGTCGAGTCGCCAGCCCCCGTCACCAGAAATGTAATCGAGAGGCTGGCCCCAACGCCGGTCAGGGTCGAGACCGAGCTTAAAATGCCTCTTGGGTCGGGGTTTGGGGCGAGCGGTGCAGGCGCGCTAAGCTCTGCTTACGCTCTGAATCAGGCCTTTGGGCTGGGTCTGACATCGAACGGAGTGGGGGAGGCGGCCCACGTGGCGGAGGTGGTTTGCGGTACCGGCCTCGGGGACGTCATCGCCCAGAATTCCGGAGGCCTGGTGGTGAGGCTTTCACCGGGGGCGCCGGGTTTGGGGGTTGTGGACAAGATTCCGGTTCCGCCCCTCAAAGTCGAATGCATCGTGAGGGGCCCCCTCTCGACGGAGGAGGTTCTCTCCGATCCCCGGATCATGAAGGAGGTCAACCGCGAGGGTGAGCTTGCTCTTAAGGAGCTTCTCAAAAGGCCGACCCTCGAGAGGTTTGTGTCTCTCTCCTGGGAGTTCGCTCGGAAGTCGGGTCTCGCGAGGGGATGGATGGAAGATGCTGTGGAGGCTGTTGAATCTTCAGGAGGTATAGCTGGCATGGTGATGCTGGGTGATGCGATCTTCGCCTTCAACGGGTCCGAAGTGCTAGCGGAGTTTGGGGATGTAATTTCTGCGAGGGTCAGCCTCTGGGGGGCTGGGCTTGAGTGACGTTCCTCCTTCACATCCCAGGTATGCCTCCCTCAAGACCCGGGAAAAGGTGGTCGAGGGGGTCGAAAAGGGGATCACCGGGTTAAACGGCCTCATCGCCCAGGGTAGGGGCGAGGCTCTCGACTACCTCATCGGCGAGAGGACGACGGCTTCCGGCGCGGAGGCGGAGCGGGCGGCGGCGGCGATGCTCCTTTTGGCCGAAAGGCCCGTTTTGAGCGTCAACGGAAACGCTGCAGCCCTCGTCCCCGAAGAGATGGTGTTGCTTGCGAGAAAGATCGATGCACCTCTCGAGGTGAACATATTCTACCGGACTGAGGGGCGGGTGAAGAAGATAGCAGACCTCCTCCGGAGCCTCGGCACAGGAAAGGTTTTCGGGGAAAATCCCAATGCGGTGATCCCTGGTCTCGATCACGCCAGGGCCAAGGCTGCCAGGGGCGGAATATACGACGCCGACGTCGTCTTCGTTCCTCTGGAGGACGGAGATCGGTGCGAGGCTCTGGTGAATATGGGAAAGAAGGTGATAACCGTCGATTTGAACCCGCTATCCAGGACCGCGAGGACCTCGACGGTGACCATCGTCGACAACGTGGTGAGGGCTCTGCCTAACCTTATCGCCCTCGTGGAGGAGATGGCCGACCTGGACGAGTCGGAGCTGAATTCTGTTCTGGCTGGTTACGACAACAGGGCCGTTCTCCGCCGGTCGGTGGAGGAGATCGTCTCCCATCTGTCGGGTCGGTTTTCCGCTTTGGAGGACTGATTCCCACCAAAATATTTTATACCTGGGTTGTATACTCTCTTGCTATGCCCAAACGGGTCATCTCTCACCAAGAGCTTTTGGAATCGGTCCACGCCGCTACCAGTGTTCCCTTCGAGTCGATTTATCCCAACGATCATTGTTACATTGCCCTATCCCTTGCCGAGGTGTGGGAGGTGGTCCAGTCCTTCGGCCCAGGGTCCTCTAACGGTGAGAAGGAGGATGGAGATCATCAGGCTCGCAGGCTCTGGTACGCTTTCAAGGAGACGAACAACCGGTGCGCTTGTGGGATGGTCAGGCTCTCTCAACCCCTCGCTCGGGACGTCGTGGGGATCGTGACCACCGACGATCTGTTCGCGGAAGCTAGCGCGAATTCGGTGGGACTGGACGACTGCGTTCTTAGCGACGATTTGGCAGAGTACGCCGAGGAGCGTGTTGCAGGCGGTCGTTTCGGCGTCGGCCAGAAAAACGGGGATGAGGTGCGCCAGGGCGATTTGAGGGGTGGCCTTGAGATGACTTTGATCGAGCCCCAGACCAAAGACGTCTTCAAGAGGAGCCAGGGCGGAACCTTCGGTCCAGGCCAGTGGCCCGTCTCTGAGATCAGGGCTCTTGCGGTCTGGTTCTGACGACGATTTTTTTGGCTCGGACGATCGCGATATCCTGACCGTGAATACCTGCTTTATAACCGAGAGGTCTCTCATCTGGCGACCTCTGCTAAACTTATAAGCCGATTTCGCTTAATGTCGGTCTCTACCAGGAGGCCTGCCTCACTGTTCCGCGCGTCATAGTGGGGACAGAAAGATTTACCTGGCCATCGTGACGCTTTGTCGTGGTCGTTTCTATATCGCGTATCAGCCCCTAGTTCATATCGCCTTTTTGATAAAACTTACACCTCATAATAAAATTGTTATCCATTCAGAATATCGTAACTTGGCCGGGCACCTTTCTCACTTTTATTGTTCTACACCACTTCAATTATACTGCCGATAGACGTTCATTCCGTTATCTAAACTATTTACAATTCAACGCTCTTCAACTTATCTGATAATCATTAGAATATATGTAAAAACAATCTAGATATTTTGATACATTTACAACTTAATACATATATTAGTCCTTGCTTTAATTAATATATATTACTACTGAACTCGATTGACCATATCTTCTTCAGTTTTGCTTTCGCAAAGCATTATTTACTGATACAGAAAAACTAATATATAGGATCTCAATTTTGTTGCTATATGGTTTAATTTGCTGGGGGGAGTCAAAATTAGGTCACATAGTAATAATTCTTCTCGGAATGGTGAACGAGCCCTCATTAGCAGTTTCATTACTGGATGTTTTCTGCAAAAGCTGTGGAAATTT
>DAQG01000080.1 GCA_002502785.1 Methanothrix harundinacea
CACGGAATAGCGAAGAGCCGTATTTATCAATTCCATTCAGCTTGGAAAAGACTATCAAGGGAAGGGAACAGGAGTTCAAGTATTAAAATTAATAGAGCACATCGCTCTGAATTGCAGTATGCAGTATCTAAGCCTAGCCGTCCAGGAAACAAATTTGAGCGCTATTGGCGTCTACCGGCGATTTGGCCTTCGTGAAGTCTCCAGAGGGAACGGATCGATACTTATGCGCAAAATTATCTTTAGATCTTGATAACAACGCTATCGAATGACAAAAATACAGTACGTATGTTAAAAGCCCGCGCCCATCGCCGAAAAGAAGAATGAGGCCCTACCCCACGATCCTCGCCACCCGGCCCACCTGGCCGTCGGTGAGCCGGACCTTGATCCCGTGGGGGTGGAAGGAGGAGTTTGTGAGGATATCCTTCACCACCCCTTCAGTCCTCTTTCCCGTCCTCTGATCCTTCTTGAGGACGATCTCGACCTTAAGCCCCGGCTTTATGTCCTTTCTATTCTTCCCGTCCATGCTTCACCTACGTCATCCAGGCCGAAGCCAAAAGCCTCCGCCCGCGCCCGCCACGTCTCGCTTCCCGCACATATCACTCGCCCTCTCCCTCGATCTCCAGGAGGAGGAGCTCGAAGACGAGGGTCTTCCCGGCCAGGGGGTGGTTCGCGTCGAAGGTGACCGCCTCGTCCGTCACCTCGACCACCGTGAGCTGAAGCCTTTGCTTCTCTTTCGAGAACTCAAGCCTCTGGCCGACGACGGGGTCCAGGTCCGGGGGAAGCTCCTTTCTGTCGATCTTTATCAAAAGCTCGTCCTTGTGGGTACCATAGCCCTTCTCCGGCGGGATGGTGACGGTCTTCGCCTCCCCGAGCTTCATGCCCACCACCGCCTCCTCAAACCCTGGGATGACCGTGCCTTTGCCGATGGTGAACTTCAGGGCACCGTGAGTCTCGGAGGAGTCGAAGACTGTCCCGTCCTCGAAGGTGCCTTTGTAGTGGAGGCTGACCGAATCGCCCTCTTTTGCCTGCTTCATGTACGACGCTCCGTATTCGTATCGGTATCCTTCGTGATTTCAAACGACCGCAATCGCGACAATTTAATGATTGATGAAGTTTTGAGATAAGTGATTCAAAGGCCGCGGGCACGAAACTTCCCACTCCCGGCTGGCCATATCCATCTTACACCAAGGCAGATCAGGCCTCGACGATCTCCACTAGCTCGATCTCGAAGACAAGATCCATTCCGGCAAGGGGGTGGTTTGCGTCCAGAACCACAGAGGTTTCTGTTACCTCCGCCACCACAACCTGGAGCATCTGATCGTAAGACTGACCTATCTGGAGGACCTGGCCCACCTCGGGCTCGATCTCCGTCGGCATGCTGGCCCGAGAAACCTCCATCACCATCTCTTCGTGGCGGGGTCCGTAAGCCTCCTCGGCGGGGATCTTGATGGTCTTCGTCTCGCCAGGGCTCATCCCCATGGCTGCCGCCTCAAAGCCGGGGATCACCATCTTCTTTCCAAGGGTGAACTCCAGCGGGTCTCTGCCCTCAGAGCTGTCAAAGACCGTTCCGTCTTCAAACTTGCCGGTGTAATGGACTTTCACGGTATCGTCCACTTTTGCCTTTTCCATTTTGAAATCTCCTGACATTTGGGGCTTTGAAATCCGCAAGATATGTAGATGACGGTTTATCCTGAGAATTGAGGCGTGATCTCTTTTCAGAAGGGGGATAATCCGGTCCTGTTCCACTTTTGGAAGCGAATTCCGAAAGCCTTCTGGAAAATGGCCTGGTTATGAACGACGATGAAAAAATGGCACGAAAATATGGGGGCTGGAAGATCCTGCATCAGGCATTCGACCTTCAGTCCCTTCCCCGTTTTGTCTGTCTGGTTTCAGAGCGCATCGGCGGCGTAATAGTAGTACTCGCCCGACTCCCTCTGGGACCGATCGAGCCTCGACCCCGGCTTATTCACCCTCGGTCGGTGGGTGTCCTCGTCCCTTCTGAAAGTGATCCCGATGCTCTTGAGGAAGCGGTTCATTCCCACCCTCATCTTGACAGGTGGATGGGCGACGCCTCTTTTTCCCTGCTCCCCCTCGAAGACCATCAGCTTCTCACTGAGGAGGTCGATGAGATATATGTCGTGGTCCACCACCAGCACCGACCGCTCGGTGCTCTCGGCGAACCTGCGCATCACCTTTGCGGCCATCATCCTCTGCTCGACGTCCAGGTGGGCCGAGGGCTCGTCCAGAAGATAGAGGTCGGCATCACGGCTTAAACAGCCGACGATCGCCACCCTCTGAAGCTCGCCTCCCGATAGCTCGTCCATCGTCTGATCCATCAGCTTCTCTAGGCCCATCGGCTTTACGAGCTCCGACTGGTAGTAGCTCGAATCAAACTCCTGCGTGATCTTTCGCAAAAACCCCTGGACCGAGAGGTCGGTCTCGGCTTTCAGGTACTGAGGCTTGTAGGATACCTTCAGCTTCAGGTCGAGGTTACCCGTCGTCGGCTCCTCGACTCCCGCCAGCATCTTGATGTAAGTGCTCTTACCGATCCCGTTCGGCCCCAAAATCCCCACGACCTCCCCCTTCCGGATCTCGCCCCGTTCCGCCTCCAGGACGAATGAGGAGTACTTCTTCGAAAAGGTCTCGTACTTCACCAGGAGCGGGACGTCCTTTTCAGCCCTTGGGGCGTGGACCTCGAACACAATCGACTCCGACCGCACCCTGATATTCTCCTCCGGGAAGTAGCCCTTTATGTACTGGTTGATCCCGACTCTGACCCCTTTCGGCCGGGTTATGACGCCGTAGGCTCCCGGAGTCCCATAGACCAGGTGGACGTTCTCGGCCAAGAGGTCCAGGAGGGCCAGGTCGTGCTCCACCACCATCACCGACTTCGTCTCGGCCAGCTCCCTGATGGCCTGGGCGGCGTTGATCCTCTGGTAGATGTCCAGGTACGGGCTGATCTCATCGAAGAAGTAGACGTCGGCCTCTCTTGCGGCGCAGGCGACTATCGCCACCCTCTGAAGCTCTCCGCCGCTGAGGCTTGATATCTCGCGGTCCATCAACGGCAAGAGGTTCAGCCTCTTTGCGAGAGCCGAGAGGGCACCGCGTTCGTCGGTCTTTTCAAGAAGCCCATTCACAGTTCCCGAGTAGCTCTTAGGTATCCTGTCGACATACTGGGGCTTGTAGGCGGTCTTTACCCCCTTTTCACCCACCCGTCTCAGGTAATCGCCGAGGGCCGACCCGGAATAGCTCTCGATCACCTCGCTCCAGGAGGCTCCCTTTCCGAGGTTCGGGGCGAGAAGGCCTGAGAGAATGGCGACGGCGGTGCTCTTTCCGATGCCGTTTGGTCCGAGCAGGCCCGTTACCCTTCCTTCGGTGGGGACGGGAAGGCCGTAGAGGGCGAAGCCATTCTTTCCGTAGCGGTGGGTGGGGTTTTCAAGCTCGTCTGGAAGGTTTATGATGTGGATCGCCCCGAAGGGGCACTTTCTAACGCAGATCCCGCAGCCGACGCAGAGGTTCTCGGTGATCATCGGCTTTCCGTCGGGGAAGGTGACGGTCTCATCGCCAGTCCTCACCGGCGGACAGAAGTACTCACACTCCTTGGCGCATTTTCTGGGCTGACACCTGTCCTTGTTGATTACAGCGATCCTCATCGGTCCCACCCGGTCTAGTTGAGGAGGAGGGTCCAGGTGACGAGCCACAGGTCGACGGCTATGAACTCGACGTAGAACCAGTCCTTGGTCTTGAACTCATCGACGTTGATTTTGAGATAGGGATAGGTGAACTTCTGGATATAGAGGGTGAGGGCGACGACTAGGGTCATGACGAAGTACCAGGGGTATGTCATCCCCATCAACCCTTCCTCGGGCACGCCGGTCCCGAAGAGCTGGAGGCTCGCGAAACCGAATATGACGCCGAGAACAGCAGGGTACAAAGTCATGACGATGCCGTCGGCTCTGGCTTTCTTTCTATCTTTCGCGTCCTTCTTTGGAGCTATGATCTTCTTCTCATCTGCCGCCTTCGATTCTTCTGTGGCCGCGGCTGCTGCATTTTGAGCGCTCTTCGACTTCTTCCTCTTCTTGGCCATGGGATCCTCCCTGCCCTGGGTGGCATCATATCATAATAGCGTTTTGGTCTGGGTGGCCGGTCCCTTTTCGTCACCTTGCATGCCCATCTCCAAGCCCAAGGCAAAGTCCAAGTAGTATTGAGGCCAAAAGTTCCGGGATGTGTGCGCTCATCGTCGCAGACTCGTCGGTGTTCATATGCGGAAAGGCTCTTGAGGGAGAGGTCGTCACGGTCCCCGGTGTCGAGAGCGAGCTGAAGGACATTCGTTCTCGTATGCGGCTTCAGATATCCGGGGTGAGGATCGAGGCCCTCTCCGCCAGGGCGCTGGAGAGGGCGAAGGCTGCCGCCCAGGAGACGGGGGACAGTGCGGTCCTCTCCGAGGTTGACCTGGAGCTTTTGGCCAAGGCTCTGGAGCTATCCGCGAAGCTTGCCACCGACGATTACGCCCTTCAGAACGCGGCCCTTCACCTGGGCCTCAAGGTCGAGACGGTGGCCCAGCCCCGGATTCGAAAGATCGTGAAACGGACTCAAAGGTGCATCGGCTGTGGTCGGCCCTTCGAGGGCGAAGAGTGTCCGGTCTGCGGCACACCTGCCAAAAAGAGAAAGGGGGGTTACAAATGAAAAATATTGATAGCTTGATAGCAAAGACCGCCGAGCTGAAGGCGGAAGGATTGGTGGAGGGACAGATCGCCGAGGAGCTGAACATCTCCAGGGAGACGGTCACATGGCTTTTGACCCACGGCGAGAAGAAAGCTGGAGTCCAGGGTCCCAAGGACGTCTCCGTCGACTGGAGCACCATCGGGAAGAGTTCCATAAGGCTCCGGCACGTCTCCCTGGCCCTGACAGACATGATCGAAGAATGCCTGGAATGTGCCGACGCCAACGTTGAGGTAGTCGTCGGGATCGCCCTCAGCGGCGTTCCTCTCGCCAACATGGTGGCCGAGGAGCTGGGGGCGGAGCTGGCGGTCTATACGCCCACCAAGCAGAAATGGTCTCAGGGGGCGGGCGAGACGGAGCTTAGGGGCACCTTCAGCTCCAACTTCTCAGATGTCTGCGACGCTGAGTGCGTCGTCGTCGATGACGTCATCACCTCCGGCAGAACCCTCGAGGAGGCCGTGGAGGAGCTGAACGAGCACGGCGCCTCAACCAACGCCATCGGAGTCCTCCTGGACAAGAGGGGGATCGACGACATCGTCGGGGTTCCCGTCTGCTCCCTTCTTCAGATCATAAGGGTGAACTGAGAGCTTCAGGTCCGGTACCGGCTGGGCCTGGGTAGATTCTTTTTTAACGATCTTTTTGCGGTTGATCCTGCTCAGAATCCTCTTCGGCAGATCTTCGTTTGAGGTACTCTTCGATCTTGCACCCTAAAAATTTATATGCACATCAGACCAATTACTACCAGGAGGATCATAATGAGTCTGAAAATCTGTCATCTCACACCCTTTGCAGCCGTGGTGCTGCTTTTCGTGCTGGCTTCGCCGGCATTTGCAGAAGACGGCTCAACGGCCCAGGCAACGAGTTTTGGCGACGTGAAGTACAAGGTATTGGACCCGATTAAGCTTGGCAAAGAGGCAAAGCCCCTCTACGAAGTTGACGCCTACTTCAGGCTGAAGGACCTTCGAGAGATCGCGACCAAGGATAAGGGGACCTACATAGTGCCTTCGGAAACCGATCAGGTGCCCTCTGAGCTTGGAAAAGATGCGAAGCCCCTCTACGACGTCGCCTCTTATTTCAGGATAAAGGACATTCGGGAGATCGCGACCAAGGATAAGGGAACATACGTCGTCCCCTCAAAGGGCGATCAAGAGCCCAACGAACTTGGGAAAGAGGCGAAGCCCGTCTACGACGTCGACGCCTACTTCCGATTGAAGGAGCTTCGAGAGATAGGTTCCAAGGAGAAAAAGAGCTTCGTTGTGCCCTCGAAAATCAGGGCTTAAGCTTGACCTGGCCGAAACCGTATCTTTGAGGCGGCGATCCGCCGGCCTCAGAGATACTTCTGAATTTTGTTTGCGAGAGTGGTCTTGGGATAAGCTCCCACCATCTGGTCGATCAGCTCGCCGTTCTTGAAGACGAGCATGGTGGGTATCGCCATGATGCCGTACTTGCTGGAGGTCTGCATGTTCTCGTCGACGTTCAGCTTTCCGAAGACGACCTTTCCCTTCATTTCTTTGACCAGCTCGTCGATCACCGGGGCGACCATCCTGCAGGGTCCGCACCACTCAGCCCAGCAGTCTAAGATCACAAGAGGATATCTGGCCACCACGTCGCCGACGGTGCCGTCCGTCACCTTGACGGGGCTGTCGGGATAGTCCACATTAGGTTCGTTTGCCATCTTTTTCATCTCCTCGAGCTTCTTTTTCCTTATCCTTTCAAGCTCCTCGTCCAAGATCACACCTCTAACCTCTCTTTAGCCTCCATAATCAAGGACTTGAAGTGCTCCAAGTTCACCGGCATCTTCTCGTAGCGGCAGAGGGTGAAATCGAGAAATTCGATCAGTCCCTCTTCGTATTCGTCCGCGTTATCGAGGGTGTCCAGGAAGATGGAGCCCTTGAAGGGTGCGAGCTGAAAACGGGCTTCTTCCCGGCTCCAGTTCATCCTCTCGAACATATCCCTCCAGCTCTTGACCCAGCCTGGCGAGAGGTAAAAGTAAAGTCCACGGTTTGCTATATCCTCCACCTTCTTTCGGGTGATGAAGGCATCGATGCAGTTCTGGCACCTGAGGAGGACGGCCTTGTAGGGGGCGAGGATCTCGGCCATCTTGGGGTGGCAATCGCCGTAGGCGACGATTATGCCGTCATGGTCTTTACACTCTTCCAGCTCCGCCTTGAGGGCCTCGGCCAAGTCGTCGAAGTTGGCATGAAGCCCTGCCTCAAGGTAGCGGACTGTGTTGGGGAAGTCGAGCTGGTCTGCGATCTTCTCGATCTCATCCTTGAATATGCCGCAGGCGATGATTGCGTACATGGACAACCTTACAGTCGTCGGGATATTATATATCGCTTATCCGAAAGACAAGCTCACAAAAACGGAAGCTTCGTTCCGATCCCCTTCTCTATTGCCTTCTGGTGGACCTTCGTGGCCGTCGCCACGTCCTGTATGGCCAGGCCCGTCGAGTCGAAGACGGTGATCTCATCGTCGCTCACCCGACCCGGAACTTTTCCGGCAACGATCTCGCCGATCGTGGCGTAAATCCCCTCGGGGGCAAAAAGCCCCTTTGTCAGGGGGACGTTCACCTCGCCGGAATGGGAGGCCTGAGCCAAATCGTCGACCACGACCTTCGACCTGCCGAGAATGTTGGGTTCCAGTTCCTCCTTTCCCTTCGCGTCGGCCCCGATGGCGTTGATGTGGGTGCCTTCACAGATCCACTCGTCCTTCACCAGGGGCTTTCGAGAGGGCGTGGTGGTGACCAGGATATCACATTCGCAGGCATCTTTTATCTCGGTGGAAAGATCGTACTCGACGTCAAGAAAGCTCCTGCAGTCTTGTTCCAGGGCCCTGCACCGGTCTATGGATACGTCGGCGACGAGCACCTTCTCGATGGCGAATATCTTGGCAAGGCCCAGAAGCTGAGTTCTAGCCTGGGCACCGGCCCCGACGATCCCCACCGTCCTTGAGTTCTTCCTCGCGAGATACTTGGCGGCGACGGCTCCAGCGGCCCCGGTCCTCATGCTGGTGAGGTGCGTTCCCCCCATCATAGCGAGGGGGGCTCCGGTCTTCGGCGAGTTCAGGATAACCACCGCCATCACCGTGGGAAGGCCGGCGCCGGGATTTGCCGGATGGACGTTGACGACCTTGACCCCGGTGGCGTCCAGCTCCTCCAGGTAGGCCGGCATAGTCCGGAGGTCGCCGTTGTACTTTTTGTAGTAAAGGTAGGACTTGGGTGGCATCTGGGCCTTTCCTAGACCATGCTCTCGAAAGGCCTCCTCCACCGCTTCGATCGTCTCCTCCATCGTCAGCGACGACTTCACCTCGTCCTCTGATAACCACAATATATCCAAATCGTTCGCCTCCTGACTCTCCAGACTCTTTCCGTGAGACATACTCTCGTCCGCAGATGGAAAAGGCTATCCCCTTGATCGATGGAGACTCTACGGAATGGAAAGGTACGACGTCGCCGTCATCGGGGCGGGGCCTGCGGGATCGATGGCGGCAAAAAAGGCGGCAGAGGCCGGAGCCGACGTCGTCATCCTGGAGGAACACCCAAGGGCCGGATGGCCTGTCCAGTGCGCGGGGCTTCTGGGGGTGAGGGCGATGGAGGTGTCAGAGCTGTCACACGGCTCCTTTGTCATCAGGCCAGTCCGAGGAGCTTCGGTCGTCTCGCCTGGAGGCTTTCAGATCACCTTCAAGTCCGATGAAGTTAAGGCCTGGGTCGTCGACCGGAGGCTCTTCGACCGGGCGCTCCTGGCAGAGTCCGCTAAATCTGGGGCCGAGGTGAGGATGGGCTACCCGGTGACAGATCTCGTCAGAGAGGGCGGGCGAAGCATCCTCACCGTCGGCCGCGGCGCTGACCGGGTGAAGATCGAGGCTGAGGTCGTCATCTCCGCCGAGGGGGTGGGGGCGAGGATAGCAAGATCAACCGGGATCGGCCCGCCAAGGGAGATCCTATCCTCCGCCCAGGTTGAGGTACCCTTCGAGGCTGAGGACCCTGAGAAGGTGGAGGTCTGGCTCGGAAAGAAGGTCGCCCCGGGATTTTTCGCCTGGGCGATCCCGGCCCAGGAGGGTGTTGCAAGAGTGGGCCTCTGCTGCCGAGAGAACGCCTGCGAACACCTGAAAAGTTTTCTCCAAAGCTCCCCGATCCGAAAGAGGATGAAGGGTGGGCCCCTCCACCTGGCCATGGGAGGGCTTCCCCTCGGCCCGCCCGCCTTCACCGTCGCAGAGGGGTTTATGGCCATCGGCGACGCCGCTGGCCAGGTTAAGCCGACCTCCGGCGGCGGGATCTATCCGGGCCTAGTCTGTGCCAAAATCTCTGGCGAAGTCGCTTCGGCCGCGGCCCTTGAGGGAGACGCCTCCGCCGCTCGGCTCCAGGAGTACGAAAGGAGGTGGCGTTCGGCTCTCGGCCGGGAGCTTCGCCTCGGGATGGTTGTCCACAGGATGAGGGCCGGGATGACCGACTCGGAGATCGACGATCTGCTAAGTTATCTTGGAGACCGAGAGCATCTGATCAGGATGATCGAGACGGAGGGCGACATCGACCGGCCGAGCCGAGTCATCAGAAAAGTCTCGCCGCGGATAGGGCTTGCCGGGATCAGGATGGCGCGGACGTTTTTGCGGCTCCTGCTCGATGGGGATCTCTGATGGGCTGGATCAGCTCATCGCCCGAGATGTAATCCGGGGATCCACCCGCATCACCTCAGCTCCATCTCGATCCGGCTCGACCCGTCCTCCACCTCGATGACCTGGATCGAGTTGTCGAACTGGCCCTGGACCTCGCCGATGTGGCTGATGGCGAAGATCTGGGGGAACCGGTCGTCGAGGCTTCGGAGCATGTTGATCATGCTCTCCCTGTGCTCCACGTCTTGGCTTCCGAAGACCTCGTCCAGGATCAGGAAGGAGTAGCCGGGGCCGTTCTGAGAGAACCTCATCAGGTACTCGCTGATGGCGACCCGGACGGAGACGGCGATCATGTCGATCTCGCCTCCGGAGTATCGGGATATGGGGTACCACTCCCCCTCGTCCTCCACCAGGATGTTGAAGTCGTCGTCGATGCTGATCCTGCCGTACTTTCCCGTCACCTCTCGGAGGATCCTCCCGGCGTTGATGGCGATCTCGTTTCTTATTCTAACCAGGATCTGATCCATGAACCGATTGGTGAGGCTCCTCGTCGTCTCGACGACCTGGACCCGCCTCCTCTTCTCGGCGACCTCTTTCTCAAGCACCCTCTTGCGCGCGGCCTCGCCCCTCAGCCTTTCGAGGTCCCCCTCGGAGAGGCCGAGCCGGACCGTGAGGTCCGACGCCCTCTCTCTCGCCTCCTCCAGCCTGCGGGCAGCCTCCTCCATGGCGGTCCGCGCCTTTGAGTACCTCTCTTCGGAGAAGTCGAGCGATTTCAGCATATTTTCAGCCTCGGAGAGTTCCGCCCCGAGGCGGGATGCGACCTCCATGCTCTCCTCCAGATGGCGCCTCACCTCGCCCTCGGCGGCGAGGGCGAGCTTGATCTCGTTTGCAGCCGCCTCGGCCTTCCCAAGGGCTTTCACCTCGTCTGCGAGCATCTGGTATTCGGAGGGGTTGAAGCCGAGGTCCACGATCTCGCCATCGACCTTCTTTCCATCGATCTTGAGCCTCTCCACCTCGGCCTCGACCCTGGTGAGGGCCTCTTCCAGATCCGGGATCTCCCCCACCCTATGCTCCAGGGCCGAGAACCTCTGGTGGTCCGGCTTCAAAGTCGAGATCCTCTCTCGGACCGAAAGTCTCTGATCCTCGCTGTAGCCGAGCTTTGCCATCTCGTCGGCCAAAGCTTTCAGATTTCCGATGGACCTCTCCAGAGCCTTGGCCAGCTCCTCCAGCTCAGCCCTCTTTTTGGGTAGCTCCTCGATCCGGACCAGAAGCTGGTCGTGCTCCTGAACGAGGGGCAGAAGGGACTTCTCCTCCGCCACCAGGATTCCGAATCGATCAGGATCGAAGTCGACGGGGCCGATGGCCTCCATGCCAGAATTTATCGTCTCGGCCTCGTCCTTCAGCTCAACGATCCGGGCGATGAGCCCCCTCTTCTCGGCGAGGAGCTCCCCTCTTCTAGCTCTCAATTCGGCGAGCTGGGCGAGGTCCCTTTTGATCGCCTCTTTTGACTTCGCCGCTCCATCGAGTCGGGAGAGCGCCACCCCCCTCATGTCTTCGAGGGACGAGATCCTCTCCTCGGCCGCCGAGGCCAATCTCTGGTACTTCTCCAGGAGGAGGTGACGCTGCCCCGCGAGAGGCCTCTCGCAGGTGGGGCAGAGGCTCTCCTCGCCAAGATCCTCGATCTTCGATCTCTGGCGACGTGCTTCCCCAATCTCCCTTTTTGAAACTTCCAGCCTCAGGTTCAGGCCAGCGAGCCTCTCCTCGAGATCTCCGACCTGCGAACCGATCTCCTCCCCTCTCTCCCTGAGATCTGCCTCCCTCTTCTCCAGGTCGCCGAGCTTTGAGATCTCGTCATCCAGGCCGGAGGCTCCCGTTCGGAGGACGTCGATCCGCGACCTGACGGCCGCCGCCCTCTCCTCCAGTTCGGATAATCGGCTCTTCTTCTCTCTCTCCCCCTCCTGCCGCGAGATCCCCTCCTGAAGGGAGCGGTGCCTCTCAAGGACTGGGGCGATTTCGGCCATCCTGAGCTTCGCTGCCTCCAGCCTCTGCAGGGCCTCCTCTACCCTGGTGGCGTTCTCCTCGGCGGCCTCCTTTCTCGCCCTCTCCCTCTCGGCGAGGGTCAAGAGCTTCTGATACCGGTCCCTCTTCGCCTCGATCGCCTCAAGGTCCGTGAGGAGGGACCTATACTCCTCCTCGGCGGGCCGGATCGACTCCAGCTCCGATCTCTCAATTTTCAGTCTCTCAAGCCGGGTCTCGGCCTCGGATAGGGCATGGACCCTGTTCTCCAGATCGGCTCCGACCTTCACCCTCCACTCGACAAGCTCTTGGTGGCGGGACCTCTTCGGCTCCAGATCCTCCAGCCTCACCTTCGCATCGCCGAGCCTTGCGAGCTTCGGCTCCAGCTCGAAGAGCCGCCATTTTCCCTCCTCGATCTCTTCGAGCCTTTTTTCGCCGAGCAGGACCGCCTTTCGCCTCGCCTCCAGATCGGAGCTGAGCCGCTCGATCTCCTCGCTGAGACGGTCGCTGGACCGTCTCCTTTCCGCCTCTCTCTCAAGCTCCTCCCGCCTCTTCTCAAGCTCTCTTGCGAGATCCCTTTCAAGGATCCTGGCACTGGCGAGATCCTCCCTCGCAGAGACGACCTCTCTCTCCCGACGGTCGATCATCTCTTCGACCTCGCCTATCTCGGAGAGAGCTCCCTCTAGCCGTTTGATATCGCCTTCCACCACCCTCAAGTCGGACCAGATCTCGTCGAGGGCCCTCTCCCTAACCTCGTCGAGGCCGAGGAGGGTTAGGAGGTATTCCCTCTTCTCGGAACCCCGATCTTTTATCAGGTTGTCCAGGTCCTTCTGCCGGGCGTAGAAGGTCTTCATGAAGTCCTGGAAGCTTATCTTCAGGATCTCCTCCAGGCGGGCGTCCACCTCCCGCGTGCCGGTGGCTACAAGTTCGCCGTCGATGGAGAGCTTCGCCTCGGGCGAGAGGCCTTTTCCCCTCATCGCCCTCAGAATCGTCATCTTCTGGCCGTCCACGTTGAGGGAAAGCCTCACCTCCAGGTCGTCGCTCTCCGATGCCCGAGAGTTCTTGATGAAGTCGCGCCTCACCGTCGAGGCCCTGCTGCCATAGAGAGCCCAGGCGATCGCCTCTACGATGGTGCTCTTACCAGAGCCGTTCCTCCCCACGATCCCCGTGAGGCCGTCCTGGAACTCGACCTTCGTCCAGCCCCTGTACTTCTTGAAGTTCTTCATCGAAAGGCTATTGAGGTGCATCGAAGCTCTCCGTCGTCCTCTTCTCCGAGATCCGGCTCATGAGATCGGTGCCGTAAGTTACTACCTCCTCCTTTATAGCGGCGGGGATGCCGTCCCTCGCGGCCTCGCCTTCGACGAATTTCCTGAACTCCTGGGGGAGCCGTTTTGAGTCCATAGGTTCCGCCTCGAAGATGACGGGGTCGTCCTTGAACTCCGGAAGGATCTCCAGGTGAAGAGCCTGGTTTTTCATCTCACCAATAAGCCGCTGGCTCAGGCTCCTGTAGGCCTCCCTCGACGCATCCTTCAGCCTCAGCCTGACTATCTTATCCTTTATCCCCTCCCTCCCGCAGATGTCGGCGACGGCTTCCTCAATCTCCCGGGAGGAGAGGCCGCCGCAGTCGACGGGGTCGAGATCAAGCATGTACTTCTCCATGATGGGGATCTGCTCGACATTTCCAGAATCGAGGTCCACCAGGAGGAGGCCTTTCTCGTCGCCAGCCTCACTGAACCTGAAGTACTCGACGGAGCCGCTGTACCAGGCGTTATTGGCGACCCGGGCCTGGCCGTGGTAGTGGCCGAGGGCGATGTAGGAGAAGTCTCCCTTCAGAAAGCTCTCCTTGAGTTCGTGCTCGCCGACGGTCCGAAGCCTCCGGTACCATAGGGCCTCGACGAGGCCGTGCATCACCAGGACGTCCCGGCCCGATGGGTTCTCCATCCGGAACTCCTGCATCTTTCGAAACTCATCGAGATAGTCATCGGGGCCGAGACAAAAGGGTATGCAGTGAAAAATGTGGTCGCCGACCTCGAACCGCTCGTACCGGTAGTGGTGGGCGATGTGGACGCCTTTCATCCCCTCAAAGAGGGTGAAGGGGCTGAGGGCAGCGTAGCTTTTAGGGGCGTCGTGGTTTCCGCTGATGATAATTACTGGGATCCCCGCCTCAACCAATTTTTCCAGGTTCTGCTTGAATACGTAAAGGGGCCTGATCCTGGGCCGAACGTGGTGGAAGACGTCGCCCGAGTGGACTACGGCGTCGGGCATAAGCTCGATGATCCTGTCGACGGTCTTGCCAAACCCCCGGTAGATCATCTCCTCTCTCTGGTTTCTTCCCCACTTGTCGACCCTGCCGTAGGCGGAGAAGCCCAGGTGCGAGTCTGCCATGTGAACGATCTTCATGAGCCGCTCTCCGAGATCTAATCTGGCGGAGGATTGAAGCCTCTGCTCTGTCGCTTCTCTTTAACTGGCGCTTTAGATCGGTTCAGATCTTCCAGGTACCTCTCGTAGAGGTGAATCCTCGCCGGGACCGGGAAGGGGATGTTGAGAGTGCTTATGATCGCCTCCCCCTTCTCCAGGGTTTGGATCTCGACATCCAGGGACGATAGATCCTGCTTCGCCGACTCCTCCAGCCGGGTTCGGTCGTTTCTGTCGGCGAGGCCCAGGATGACGAGGGTGTTGAACTGGGAGAGGAGCTGTTTGTCGATCAGCTTAGGCTGCTGGGTTACGGCGCATAGGCCCACCCCGAACTTTCGACCCTCCCGAGCGATCGACTCGAATCGGGCGAGACTCCCTTCGCCTCCGCCAAGAACGCGCTGCGCCTCCTCCACCGTTATCAGGCAGCTCTTCCCTCTTGTGCCCTCGGCGCTCTCTCTCTTGTACCGATCGAGGATGGTGCGGGATAGGAGCGAGAGGAGAAATAGCTCGGACCTCTCGCCGAGGGTGGGGATGTCCACCAGGACGACCTTCCCCTCCAGGAGGTTATTGATTATGCCGGGTACGCTGGAGGTCAGGTCCGATATGTATCGGTTCTTGTCCAGGATCGTCTTTATCGTCCGGCTGATCCTGCCGATCGTCTTCTCGTGAAAGCCCTCGGCGACCATCTTTGCCGCCCCCTCAGGGGTGATTATATCTTCGAGCCAGGCCTCCTCGTAGAAGACCCTTGATACCGCCTCCAGCGCCTCCCTTTGGGCGGGGGTCCAGTCGTAGAGGACCTCGATGTCCTGGGGGAGGATCTCGCTCCTTTTTACCGTCAGATTCGAGACAAGGGGGTCTTTTAGGTGCTTTGGATCGGTGGAGTAGCAGACGATCCCGTCCCTGTGTCGGTCCAGTTGGAGGAGCCCCTTCGTCCCCTTCTTGCCCAGGATGTACTCGCCGTGGGGGTCGATGATCAGAAGGCCGAACTTCGATTCATTCGAGGAGGCCCTCTTCATGCAGGAGGCGGCGAAGACCTTCATGAAGTTGGATTTGCCCATTCCCGTCGTCGCAAAGACCCCCATGTGGTGGTCCATGGCGTCGCTGTGGAGGGCGACGGGTATCTCCTTCACGTCCCGGCTTCCGTTCCGGAGGCGTCCCACCTCGATGCCCCCCATCACCTCCACGAGAAACTGAAATTCATCTTTTTCCGCCTTCGTCACCGGAGAGAACTTGGCGGGGATCGTCCTCGACTTTCTGAACCGCTCCCTACCCCCATCCTCTTTCATTATGCAGCCGAGAGGCTCTGCCACCACCCGGTTGAATATGTGATCGGTGTCGTAGAAGCCGTCGCCACGGACGATGGTGTCCCAGTTGCCGTCATAGTTGGAGTCGTGCCGGATGTCGGTGATTCTGGCAAGAAAAGTCGTATCTCTCTCCTCCCTTCGGTCGTGGATTGAGACGATCTCCCCAAGCTCCACCCACTCGTCGCTGGGAACGATGAAATGGTACTCTCGTACGTCTTTTGAGATTATTTTGTTGTAGGGGTTTGAATTGTCTTCGTTATTTATTGTCTTAGGCTTCAGCTCAAACGGGCCTTCTTCTTCCTCCGATCTCGTCTCCTCACCTGTTGGCCTTTTCCATCTCTCGTCCGATAGATCTGCCATTCTACCTCCTCCGAAGCCCGTCCAAAATTTCGTGGTAGTCGAGAGCGCCGCGGATCTCCTGCTCTGTCAGTCCCTCCACCCTGAGCCCTTCGAAGAGGGTGAGTCTGTTGAAGTTTCGCTCCTGGACCGGGATTTTCAAGTCCTGGTGAGCCCTGAAGAGAGCGTGGGGGTAGCCCAGGCTCTCGGATGATCGTGCGTACATCGCCACGCGGCCCAGGACCTCGTCGATGTGCTCTGCGGTGCAGTCAGGCGCGTCGATCCTGAAGGCGTGGGTCGCTAGCGGGTGAAATTTCGCCACATAAGTCTTTCCGTGCCAGGGCTCCTCCGGCATCACCTTTTTGCCGCTGAGACGGACGCACCAGGGCTTATCGGGGACCGTCTCACTCCCAAAGCGATCTGCGCTTCCGATCAAGGGCCTTGAGATCCCGCGCCCCCAGGAGAGCTTGCTGGACTTGCTGACGGCGAGAAGGTCTGCCCCACTCTCCTCGGCCCGCTCGAATATCCGGTTCAGAACTTCTCGAATCCGTTTCAGAACCTCTCGGTAGTAGGGTTCTCTCCAGAGAGAAAAGCCTCCGTCGTAGAGGACGACATCTCCCTCTTTCGCCTCCTTCGCTGCTTCGTATAGCGCCACATGCTCCTGAAGATCCCTGAAGAAGGTCGATATCCGGTCCAGCTCCTCTTCGGACTTGAGTTCGAAAGATTCCTCCAAGCCGAAGATGCCCTTCCTGTACCGGTTGAACTGCTGGCGGTAATTTTCTCGATCTGCGGTGAAGAGATCGTCGTAGGTGATGACGGTCCTCTGCCATTCTGTGCCGCGGTAGACGACGTATCCGGCCTTGATCTGGTTGAGGCTGATGTTTCCGAGGTCGAAGACGACGACGTTGCTCCCGTCTATGGCGAATATCTGGCCGTCGAAATCTTGAGGGACGATCTCGCGGAAGTCGCCGGCTCCGATCCCTGTCTCGACCTCGAACTCCCCCGGATCGACGGGCGAGAAGTACTCCTTTATGGCGCGAGCGGCCTCGGCAACTTTTTCCCTCTCAATCATCTCAAAGTGGAATAGAAGGTGGAGGTATATACCGATTTTGAGAGGGACAGTCCCAAACGGTCCCAATCTTCGAAGGTGCCATTCTAAAATAAGCAAAGCAAGATCAATTCGGCTGAATCGATGCCGAAGGATCAACTACCTCTCGTCCATTTCATCTTGCTCAAAGCCGCAGAGAAACGTTCAGCTTCGTCGAGATTTTTGAAGAAGCCTTCATATCCTGTCCAATCTGGTGACGAATACCCAACAAAGCCCCATTCCCTTTTGTCCTGAGGCAGAATCCCAACCAATCGTTCTTTATCTTCATCTAAATATTTAGCCAATCTGTTTATATAAACCTGGAACTTGAGCCCATCTTCAGGATTGCTATCCTTGGGGATCAAGCTAAATATGGTATTTTGACTTCCGCTCATTACGCCTACGAAAGCGATGGAGCTTCTAGTCGTATTTTTCCTGTTGAATATAATAGCGAGCCGCTCAACAAGCAAGTCGCAGATATCTCCAACCCCATTGTCTTTAGACATCTTTTGTAAATCATCATATGACAAGGGTGGAGGTCTTTTCGAAGTTGTTTTAGTTCGGGTGCTATATTCTACCTGAGTTGGATCGATCAAAAACACCCTTGAGAGCAGCTCCTTTCCACCTCCATTATGGAAATACTGAAACGTAGCTAGCGTTTATCCCCACGCCGTAGTTGTCAGACAGATATCGAATGATTCTCTCTGAGCGACCATCTATCTCAGAGGCGACGATGATCATGCTGTGTTGCTCGTTTATTATTTCGGGCAGTTCTGAGCCGAACTTAATTCTGAAGCGATCCTCAAGAGGGCCGTCTTCTCCGAGATAACTGTTTGCAATCTCCGTTATCTTTTCGTTCGAGAGGTCCGCCACCCAAGAGGCGTAATCTAAAGCTTGGGCGGTCACTTCTCTTGGAGTCTTGTCGCGCTTAAGCTCGACGATGACCAAATATCCATTATAGCCGAGGCAGAGAAGATCAATAGACCCGCCGAAGTCGGTATCTACTTGCCTTCCAATTACCAAAAGGTCGCTTGAAAGGATGAATATGTCTTGCTCCAACCATTTTTCCAGCCGGGTTTCGAGATCCAACCTGGTCTTCTTTATCTCCTCCAGCCTATCTCCTTCGAGGATTTCCCAAACCCTGACGTCTTCCGCCATAGTCTTCAACCCGATTTCATTCTGATATCCTGAAAGAAGATTACACTTATGAGCTTATCCCAGAATTCTTCAAATTCACCAAAAACTCCACAAAGCTAAAAAAGTCGTAAGTGAAAATAGTAGAAGGAGAGGTAGATTCGGATGGCAGAGAAAAATTTGATAGCCTGGAACGTCGACGAGGAGGATTACCCTGCCTCGGGAGAGATGGACGAGAAGCTGAAGTTCCTTCTTCGGTATGCGGTTTTGGCCCCCTCGGGGCCGAACAACCAGCCCTGGAAGCTCGCCGTGGACGGGAGCGAGGTGACGGTGATGGTCGACTTCGACCGGGCCCTTCCCGCCGTCGAGCCCACCAACAGGACGACCTACATGAGCCTGGGATGCCTTCTCACAAACCTGCTGGTTGCGGCAGAGCATTTCAAAATGGGCTACCAGGTCGAGCGCTTCCCCGACGGGGTCGATGCGGAGACGATAACCGTCGTGAAGTTCAAGGAGGAAGAAGGCGGAAAGCCCCACTTCCCGCCCGACCTCTTCGACGAGATAACTGAAAGGCACACCAACCGCGGAGCCTACGACGACCGGCCGATTGAGGCCGAGAAGATCAAAGAGATGAAGGCTGCGGTCGGAGACGGTGGCTTCCGGCTCGACGTCCTGACCAACCCCGAGGGGAGGGCGAAGATGGCCGAGGTCCTCGGAGAGTCCCACAAAATCCAGCTTGGGAACAAAGCGTTTCGGAAGGACCTGGCCCGGTGGATCAGGGCGAACAACGAGGACGCCTGGGATGGCCTGCCCGGCTACGCCTTCGGCTACTCGGACTTCGAGTCCTACTTCGGCAAGTTCATCTTCGGAACCTTCGACACCTCCGCCTCCTGGGCCCGAAAGGAGATGGCCCTTATGGAGGCCTCTCCTGCCGTCGGGGTATTGAGCACCGATGCCGAGGACAAGCGGATCTGGGTAGAGGCAGGGATGCGGTTTGAGAAGCTCTTTCTCACCGCCACAAAGCTCGGCGTCAGGTTCGACCTATTCAGCCAGCCGGTGGCCATCGAGGAGCTTCGGCAAAAGATGATCGAGATCCTCGACGTCGACTATCCACAGATCCTGATCAGGATGGGGTACGCCCCACCGGCCAAACACACCCCCAGAAGGACGGTGGATATGGTCTTGGCGGGGGCCGGCAGCCGCGTGGTCGTGGTTAAAAGATAGATCGATAGATCGAAGTGGCGGGGAGATTAAGGGGCAGGAAGAAAAGCCCGGCCCGATCGGCGTCTGCGGGAGAGGGTAGCGGGCATCTTTAGTCCTGCGGGCTTCTCCCGCACAGTTTTTAGTAGTCAGATCCTGGCGGCGCCAAAACGGATCGGCTGAGAGGAGAGATGAGCAAATAAAGCGACGCATTTCAGATCGAGCCCAAAAAGCACTCGATCCATCCGTCTCCCGTTTCGCAAAAGTATCTGTTTTGACCGAGGCGCATAAGCTCCATCTCGGACATATCTGTGCACGAGATCTCTCGCCCACCGGATCTACGGAAGAGGCTCGATAGCTCCAACTCTGTATAGCACCTCGTCCCGTCGGTTTCAGCCTCCTTTTGGATCAGGGAGAATATGCTCTTCGGGATCTCTCTTCTCGCCGCTTTCACCTCAGAGCAAGGCACCAGGTACTCGACGATGAAGCGATTTCTCCTGCCGAACCGAAACTTCGAGACGATCTTCTCCAGATCCTTTTCCGGCAGGTAGTAGCTGATCCCCTCCATCAGAACTATGGCTGGAGCAACCGGATCGAAGCCCTCACCAGTCAGCTGGTCGAGGAGATCGTCGGAGGCGATGTTCGCTGTCAAGCACCTCAGCTTTTCGGCGCTATCCGGCGTGAGCCTGGAGTAGAGCCGCTTCTTCTCCTCGGTGCCTGCCAGGTCTACCTCGAGGATCTTGGCGATCTTGGCGGGGTTTTCAAGGATAAGCTCCAGGGCCAGGGGAGACTTTCCGGCGGCTAGGATGACAATCTGAACCTCATCATCGGATTCGGCGAGGAGGCTTTCGACGAGAAGCTTGATGAAGTGTTTTCTGTTCAAAATCACCTCGCGGTACCAATCGCAGATGGCGTCACACTTTCTGAGGAGGTCTTTTCCAGAGGAGATGTCGAGCATCTCCACGAACTGGCGGACCGGGACCGGGCCCCCGGCAAATAGGGGAAGCGACCAGAGCATCACCAGGGCCGCTGTGGGGTGAAGCCTCAGCTTCTTCAGCTTCTCTGCGGGATCAATCTGATCGTTTTTTGACATTGGATGAAATCTCCTGATCCGCCAAACTCTGGACATTCGGATAAGGTTATTATCAAATGCGGTCCATAAACTAGGGAGGAGGAGAAATATGTACCTGAGCATTAGGCGTTACAAGACAGACGAGGGTTATGTCGGCGAGGTGATGAGGCTCGTTGAGGACAGGTTTTTGCCCCAGATCAGAGAGATCCCCGGTTTCATCAAATACTACGGCGTAGACTGCGGCGACGGTCTTGTGGCCTTCATAAACTTCTTCGAGGACGAAGCAGGGGCCGAGCAGTCAAACAGCACCGCGTCAGAGTGGGTGAAGGAGAACCTCGCATCGTATTTCCCGCTCCCGGCCGACATCACCGCAGGAAAGGTGATGGTGAGAGGCGAAAGAGAGAGCTGAGGTGTCGGGGCCGAGACGGGCGGAGGCTGACTGAGACGGTTTGTGGGTGTCAATAGAGGTAGCGAAAAAATGGCACAGCTGAATACCCGGCCCTTCGGCAAAATCGGCCGGGAGGTCACCGTAGTGGGCCTCGGGGGTGAGGGAATCCTCCGGACATACAATGAAGTGGCGAGGGCGGCGCAGGTGATCGAGGAGGCCGCCCTCCAGGGGATCGGCTACTTCGATACCGCCCCCGCCTACTCGGGGAGCGAAAGCTACTACGGCGCCTTCTGGCGCTCCCATCAAGAGCTTCGGGGCGGCATCTTCCAGACGAGCAAGTCGGCGGCTCGGGACGCGCGCGGCGCCCGAGCTGACCTTGACCGGACCCTCAAGACCCTCGGCCTCGACCACCTCGACCTCTGGCAGATCCACGACGTCAGGACGCGGCAGGACCTGCGGGAGATCAAGAGTCCTGGCGGGGCTCTTGAGGCCTTCATCGAGGCGAAGGAGACGAATCTTGTGAAGCTCATCGGGGTGACGGGCCATCACGACCCATCGATCGTCACGTATGCTGTCGAAAACTGGCCCGTCGACTCCGTCCTCATGCCAGTGAACCCTCTGGAGGGGGTCATCGGTGGGTTTCTCGACAGTACCCTCCCGGCAGCCAAGGAGCGGGGGATCGCCGTCGTCGGGATGAAGGTTTTGGGGGCGTCTCACTACCTCAATCCCCAGGCCGGGATCGGCCCCGATCTCCTCCTCAGGTACGCCCTATCTCAAGAGATCTCCCTCGCCGTCGTCGGCTGCTCGACACCCGAGGAGGTCGGGCTTCTCGCCATCGTTGGCCGAGATCCGGAGCCTTTATCCTCTGAGGAGCAGGAGCGATTGCTTGCGCTCTTCAGGCCCTATGCGAGGAGGCTGGCCTTCTATCGGGGTGTTTCCAGAAGTTCATCCATTTAATAGCACGAAAAATACTAGTCCCTGTTGCTCTCAGTCTATACCGGGCGCGTTAATGTATCTAAGGCAGACATATAATTGGGATGATTACTATAAATTAATTTTAATGGATTACTCCGATCATCCCACAAATAGCGTTCTATGAAGGATTTTCTTCAACGTTTTCAATTCGAACGTTCGTATGTGTTTAGCTCCTACCAAAATCCGTGCGAATTAACCTATAATCCACCTCGGACCCACTAATTATATAATTTATTAATAATATCAACTTATTGGGAATATTCACGATGGAGAGATTATCAAGCAACTTAAAGATGAGATGGAACGATTAAAACGCGAGAATGGGTTGCTTAAAGATCAGATCGCGAAACTTGAAGCCCGATTAGCCAAATATGAGAATGTCCATACACCGCCGAGCTTGAGACGTGTTCGCAAACGCAAAAAAGAGTATAACGAAGGGGATAGAGGGAAACCAACCTCAGCCGATCATTGTCACCGAGTTCAAGATTACGCATTACAGATGTCACTCCTGTCACAAAGAATTTGCAGCCAGCGATCCAGATTTTCCTTTAGATGGCAGATTCGGAAACAATGCAATTGCGCAGACGACGTTACTGAAATATGAGTACCGTCTACCTTATAGGAAGATCCAAAATGCACGGAAGCGAGTGTATGGACTGAATACCCCTCTCCAGATTTCACCAAGATGGAATAGCCCTTAAATCGGTATAAATTGGATTAAACATTGATATAAGGTATTCAGTCAAAAACATTGAAAGGGATGCTTTCTTTTCGATGCTGGATTGCCTAGTGTACTCATCGTCGTCGATGGCGCCGCTCTTTGCCTTCTATACGAGGCGCCAGGAGGGGGCGAGCGGCTCGTAGACGCGGCCGGTCCAGCCGCGAGGCTGGCTCCTTGACATGGCGACAGCTCTCGGGTCCGAGCCGGACCGGGAGAAGTTTGAGGTCTCTATCCATCTCGACGAACTTTTTGCCGATTCGATCATGAAAGCCGATTTTTATAATCCTCGTACTCGAACTTCCGAACGGTCCGGATATCGCCCGCCAGATCCCGGATCGCTATCGTTGGAAGCCGCATACCGTTGAAGGTGTTGTTCTTGACCATGGTATAGTGGGCCATGTCGAGGAAGACGATCCTGTCGCCAACCTTTAGTGGCTCGTGGAAGGAGTAGTCGCCGATTACGTCTCCTGCAAGGCATGTCATCCCGCCGAGCCGATAAGTGTGGGGGTGCTCTCCGGGCTTTCCCGCCCCCAGGACCTCGGGCCGGTAGGGCATCTCCAGAACGTCGGGCATGTGGGCCGCGGCCGAGGTGTCCAGGATCGCAATCTCCATCCCGTTTTCGACGATGTCCAGTACCGAGGCAACGAGGACCCCGGCGTTCAGGGCGACGGCTTCACCCGGCTCCAGGTAGACCTCCAGAGGATGGCGTTCTTTGAACTCGTTTATGATATCACAGAGAAGGTCCAGATCGTAGCCGGGCCGGGTGATGTGATGTCCGCCGCCGAAGTTCACCCACTCCATCCGGTCGAGGTATTTGCCGAACTTCTCCTCGAAGACGGCGAGGGTCCTCTGGAGGGAGTCGGCTCCGAGCTCGCATAGGTTGTGGAAGTGAAGCCCAGATATTCCGGCAAGGTGGCTGTCGCGATCGGCGTCGTCGTTGCCGACCTTATCCTTGAAGTTTTTCAGCGTTGTCCCCAGCCTCGAATATGGGCTGCAGGGGTCGTAGATCGGGACCTTCACCTCCCGGTGCTCAGGGTTCACCCTGATGCCCCAACGGACCGTCTTGCTGCCTTCCCAGCCCTCTTCGATCTTTGGCCTAAACCGATCCCACTGGGAGAAGGAGTTGAAGATTAAATGGTCGGCGTATTTTAGGAGAAGGTCGAACTCCTCTTCTCGATATGCCGGAGCAGAGACGTGAACCTCGCCGCCGAACTCCTCAAACCCGAGCCTGGCCTCGTCGATAGAGCTGGCGGCAACGCCAGAGAGGTGCTGGCGGATCAGGGGAAATAGGCCGAATGCTGCAAATCCCTTGAGGGCCAGGAGGATCTTGCAGCCGGTCCTCTCCTGGACAGAGTCTAGAATTTCGAGGTTATGCTGGAATGCGGCCTCGTCCAAGATGTAACAGGGGGTCGGAATTTCTCTCGTGTCGATCTTGGCGGTGGCGATCTTCTTGGAAGTATTCGTCCCCATCCAGATTCCCCCAGATCACTCCAGAAACTCCTCGGTCCAGGGAAGGCCGTAATCGTTCAACTTCTCCATGAAGGGATCGGGATCGAACTCCTCGACGTTAAATACCCCCTTGCCCCTCCAGACGCCGGTGAGGATCATCATCGCCCCGATCATGGCGGGAACGCCCGTGGTGTAGTGGACCGCCTGGGCCCCCACCTCTTCGTAGGCTCTGGCGTGATCGCAGAGGTTGTAGATGTAGTACTTTCTCGCCTTTCCGTCTCTTTTCCCATTTATGAGGCATCCGATGCAGGTCTTGCCCTCGTAGCTCTTCCCGAGGCTTGCGGGCTCGGGAAGGAGAGCCTTCAGGAACTTGAGGGGCACGATCTCAACTCCGTTGTAGAGGACGGGATCGATCCTGGTCATGCCTACGTTTTCAAGGACCCGCAGGTGGGTCAGGTACTCCCCGGAGAAGGTCATCCAGAACTTCATCTTCCTGACGCCGGGGATGTTCTTTGCGAGAGACTCCATCTCCTCGTGATACATGAGGTACATATCTCGGGGCCCGATCCCAGGAAAGTCGAAGGTCTTGCTGACCGATAGGGGATCGACCTCGATCCAGCGGCCGTCCTCGTAGTACCTCCCGGGGGCTGTGACCTCCCGGATGTTGATCTCGGGGTTAAAGTTGGTGGCGAAAGGGTGGCCGTGATCTCCACCGTTGCAGTCCATGATCTCAATCTCCTCGATATCGTCAAATATGTGCTTTTGAGCGCGGGCGCAGAACGCGTTCGTCACGCCCGGATCAAAGCCGCACCCGAGAAGGGCCATGATCCCCCGCTCCCTGAATCGGTTGTGGTAATCCCACTGCCATCCGTAGCAGAACTTCGCCTCGTCCCGGGGCTCGTAGTTGGCGGTATCCAGGTAGTCGACACCGGTCGCAAGACACGCTTCCATGATGGACAGATCCTGGTATGGTAGAGCAGCGTTAATGATCAGGTCCGGAGAGGCCACCTCGATCAGATCGACGAGTTCGTTGACGTCGTCCGCATTCACCGTAGCGATATCGATGGTCCGATCGATCCGGCTTTTGATCTTCTCGCACTTTTCAATCGTCCTGCTGGCAAGAACGATCTCTGAAAATACCTCTGGAACCTGGGCGCATTTTTGGGCGACGACACCTCCAACGCCCCCTGCGCCGATGATCAAAACTCTGCTCATTTTTCTCCACCACCCCGGTTCTGATATTACATCTTGCGCCTTTCGCCCTTTCAGCTCACGGAAGATCACCTTTTTGGAGAATCGGCTAAAAAGTTATCCTCGATCGCTGGTCCCGGGGGGCAGGGTGGAGAAGTTGAAATAGATCTGTTCGGGAAATTGGGATGAATAGGAGGGAGGAGCAAAAGTCGTTATAGGAGGTAGAGGGAGAGAATAGCATACGACTTTTGCCATACGCCTATACGTCATTTGTCGAATATATACTTTTCGGTCTGAATATAAGTTGGAAGACTTCTCTGGCACCTTCAGGGCTTGAGCACCTCGAAATCGATGACCACGTTGTACTTGTGCGGAGCGTAGCTTCTCACGATTCCACAGAAGAGAATCCTAATCTTCGCCCCCAGGGCCAAAGCCGCTTCTTCGACAAAGGCCGTATCCCGGCCGTAAAGGTCCTCTTCGGGAGCGATGGCGTAGTAGTGGACAACGCCGCCGTCTTTCGCGATCCTGATGGCGTGCTCGAGAAAATCGTGGGCTGTATGGGGGAGGTTCATTATGACGTGGTCTGCAAAGTTTTCGTAGCGCTCCGCCATCGTCGAGGCATCTCCTTCCAGGATCTCGATTTCGTCGATCCGGTTGAGCCGAGCGTTCTCCCTCATCAGCCTCACGGCCTCGGGATTCTTGTCCACGGCGACGACTTTCGCCCCCCGTTTCGCGATGGAAAGGGCGAAGGGGCCGACCCCGGCGAACATGTCGAAGACCACGTCGCCGGGCCTGACAAGCTTCGCGATCCTAAGCCTTTCAGTTCCCAGTCGGGGGGTGAAGTAGGCATTTTCTAGATCGATTCGATATCGAAGGCCGTGCTCTTTGTGGACGGTGACGGTCTTTCTCTCTCCCGCTACGTGTTGGAACCGGCGGGTCCGATACTCTCCCTCCACCGGCGTGAGGGGCGAGATCACCGTGTTAACGTTCTTGTGGACGGTCATTATGGCGGCAGCATTTTCTCTGTCGGGAGAGTCCAGGATCGCCACGTCCCCCACCACCTCGAAATGAGCCCTTCTTCCGAGGAGGTCCTCGACGGTCTCTTTTCGCCCGGCATCCTCAAAATCCTTCACCACCACTTCAAAATCGCCGAGGCTCGCGAGATCCTCTGCTGCCTCCCTGCCCAGGTCCAAGACGGGCAGGTATAGGTGATCGCCCTCCGACATTATCTTTCGATCCCTGTCGAAGACCCCAAGCTCCACCAGCCTTCGCCTAAACGTCTCGCCCCGGCTTCGGTGGACCTTCAGCCCCGGAGATGAAGCCATGTGATAAACACCTCAAATACGACCGCCATCGGGACTCTGGCCCGATGCGTCCATCTGCTCGCCCTTTATGGCGGCGTAAATCTCCTCCTGACTTGGTCGATCGGTCTTGACGTACCTTCCGCCGGCTGCCATGCTGATCTTTTTGGCCAAATCCGACCCCTCGGCTCCGACATCCACCACCAGCAGGTGAACCATTGCCCGCCTCATATCCTCGGCGACCTCTTGGGCCTCGGCCGCCGCGTCTCCTGCCACTTCCAGAGGAACGTTGGCGCTTCCGTCGGTGATAAGAACCATGATCGGGGTGGCGGAGGGTTCCTTCTCCAGCTCCCGCTTCAATAGGATAAGGCCCGTCGCGAGGCCGCTGGCAAGAGGCGTCGTCCCGCCGTACTCGATCTTCTCCAGATGCCTCTTTGCCGTCACCACCGCCGAGGTGAAAGGGAGGACCACCTTCGACCGCCGTCCCGAGCAGGAGACGAGGGCCACCCTGTCCCTCCTCTGATAGGCGTCTTTGAGTAGCTCAATCACCACCTTCTTGGTGGCCAAGGCGCACTCTTCCATGGAGAAGCTGGAATCCAGGACGATCCCGATGAGGGTGGCTACCTTTCGCCTCCTCACCTTCTCTCTGAGGTCCTCCTCTCTTATGACAAGGGAGCCGTTGCCAGAGCGGACCAACGCAGCCCTGAGGGTGGGAGCCAGGGCTACGTCGCTTGTCTTCCCCCTGGGCATCCGGGCCCTCACATACCTCCCCCTCTTTCCTCGGGCCAGGACCTCCGCCCTCCTGCCTGATGTCGGCGACTTCGAGGCGGTCCGGGTCTCGGATCGCGCGAAATCGGTGAGGATCTCGGTCAGGTCGTATGAACCGATCTCTTCCTCACCTCGATGATTGGAAACCGCAAGATCTTCGAGGCCGGATGGATCCATCTCCAGAAATGTTTCGTCCCCGAGAAGGAAGACGGCTGCGATCTCCTCCGTCCTGATGGACGATTTTCGCGTTTCCAGGATAGACTTTACCCTGGAGGCGTCCTCCGGGGTGATCATGCCCGCCCTCTCTCTGGGGATCCTGATCCCGAGCACAGGCACCCCGGCGAAGAATACTTTGCAGCCGTAATTTCTGTCCAGGTTTCGTCGAAAGAGTGCCGCCAGATCTTCGGTTGGCGGCATTGGGGCGGGGTCGGTGCCCGGCAGCATGATCATGTCACCATCGATCGGAGCTTCTCGGGGCTGAACTCGCCGTCGTCGAAGGGGGTCTTTCGCATCCTGTGGGGGAGAACCATCTCCGCCGCGGCGACAATGTCAATGGTTTCGACTCTCTCCCGCCCTTCGAAAACGGCGTTGGTTCTCGCGGCCCGCTCGATCATGATGTCCGCCCTATGGCCGTCGACCCCGAACTCTACGCAGATTTTGGCGATTTTTCGTAGCTCCCCTTTTCCGGTGCCGATCTTCGGAAGGGCCTTTTTGGCTGAGACGATCCTGGACCTGAGCCTATCGCTTTCGGCTTTGAACTCCTCTCTGAACTTGACGGGATCTTTGGCGAAGGCGTTTCTCCGCTCGATGATCTCGACCCTCTGTTCGACGTCAATAATCCCCCCCACCTCCACCTGGAGGGCGATCCTGTCCAGGAGCTGGGGACGAAGCTCTCCTTCCTCCGGGTTCATGCTCCCGACGATGATGAAGCTCGCGGGGTGGCTTGCGCTCACACCTTCCCTCTCTACTGTGTTCATGCCCATGGCGGCGGCGTCCAGGAGGGCGTCGACGACGTAGTCGTCCAAAAGGTTGATCTCATCGACGTAGAGGATGCCCCGATTCGCCTCCGCCAGGATCCCGGGCTCAAAGGCCCTCTCCCCGCCACGAAGTGCACGCTCCATATCCAGGGACCCCACCACCCGGTCTTCGGTGGCCCCCACCGGTAGGTCGACAACCCGCATCGGCCTCACCTCCGTCGGCAAAACGCCCTCCTTTGCCCTCTCGGCGCACTCCCAGCAGAGGTTTTCCTCGTCCCGAGGGTCGCAGCCGAAGCGGCAGCCCACCACCACCTCGATTCCGGGCAGGACCTCCGCGAGGCCCCGGACGGCGGTGGACTTGGCCGTACCCTTCTGGCCCCTTATAAGGACGCCTCCTATGGAGGGGTTGATGGCGTTCAGGATCAACGCGCGCTTCATCTTTTCCTGGCCGACGATGGCGGCGAAGGGATAAAGGAGGCGCTTTGACCGCGCCTGGGAAAGGGCGAAGGCGCTCGGCTTTCTATCCGTTGTTGGGCCAAAGGCTCCTCCCGTCGGCACCTCTTGACCCTGCCCGGTTCCGGATCTCTGCTCAAGCGGAGATGCCGTTTTTTCATTTGGAGGGGATGGCCTTGAATCTGCGGCCTTTTCCTGAGCCGTTTCAGAAGCCCTTTCTGAAACCGTTTCCGAGAACGATCTCCTTTCCCGTATGACGCCAGTTATCCGCAAAATAGCCACCTCAAGAGTACCTGAGCATTATCGCCGAGAGCAGGGTTACGATGAGCAATAAGAGCCCCAAGAAGAAGAGCCCGAACAGGGGGTTCAAATTGGGTTTTTTCTTTTTTGTCGAAAGGTTGTTGAGATAGATGAGGGAGATGCTCATGGTCACCAGGAATATTATCGCCGACACCAGGATCACCGACCCCGCCACAATCACGTACTCCGCGGTCCAGGTGTAAGAGGTGGCGTATAAGAGATCCAAAAAGAAGTCCTTGCCGTTCCTCTCGTAGGCGGAGGTGACCCAGAGCATGGTGTAGGCGATCTCCGCCGCTCCAATAACCGCCGAGGTCATGGCGATGCCGAGGAGGGTGAAGACCGAGCCGATGTCCGAAACCTTTACGTCTATCTCCCATTCCCTGTCCAAACAAGTTCACCTGCAGAGGGTTATGTCGAGGTGGATTAAAAGGGTTTAGATGGTGGGTTGAGTCAGGTGCCCAAATCATCCGATAGGAAGGACATATGCTGCGAGTTCGTGAAGAGTTGCTTCAACTAGTTTAAAATTTATCGAATTGGGGGTCGAAACATCGTACCGGCTTTCTCGCCTCAAACCACCTTTTTCGAGAGGCCAAAAACGTCAAATATAATACTGTCTCAATTTACAATGTGTTCGCGATCTGGATAGCCTTAAATCGATCAAACCCCAACATCAGCTAAGGTGTGAGACGTGAAAGAGATTCAGCTCAAGGTGGCCAAGGCTTACCCCAACGACTCGGCCAGGGGTATAGCACGGCTCGATCCCAACGCCCTCCTTACCCTGCGGCTCTCGCCCGGTGACATCATCGAGATCGAGGGAAGGAGGACCTCCGCGGCCAAGGTCTGGCGCGCCGATCGGCAGGATTGGAGCCAGGACTACATCAGGATAGACGGCTTCATCAGGCACAACATAGGGGCGAGCATAGGGGACCGGGTCAAGATAAGGAAGGCGAAAGAGGGCGAGGCCCTGAGGGTGGTCCTATCTCCCCCATCCGGCACTCACACCTACTACGGCGAGGACGCGGCCGAGCAGATCAAAAGGCAGACCCTGAAGCGGCCGATCGTCAGGGGCGACGTACTCCCGATCATGAGCTCTTCGGGCCATCCCTTCATAGGACGGATGGAGGCGGTGCCCCTCGTAGTCGCAGATACGGATCCCGAGGGCGTGGTGGTGATCACCGAGAGGACCGAGGTCTCCCTCCTCGACCGGCCAGCCAAGGGATTCGGGTCCTTGAATGGGACCGGGATCACTTACGAAGACGTCGGAGGCCTGCGAAACGAGGTCCAGCGAGTGCGGGAGATGATCGAGCTTCCCATGAAGCACCCTGAGGTCTTCCAGAAGCTGGGGATAGACCCGCCAAAGGGCGTCCTCCTTCACGGCTCCCCGGGGACCGGAAAGACCCTGATCGCGAAGGCCGTCGCCAACGAGACGAACGCCAACTTCTTCTCTATCGCAGGTCCCGAGGTGATGTCCAAGTACTACGGCGAGAGCGAGCAGAGGCTCCGGGAGATCTTCGAGGAGGCCAACCGGAACACCCCATCGATAATCTTCATCGACGAGCTCGACTCCATCGCCCCCAAGAGGGGCGAGGTGACGGGCGAGGTCGAGCGGAGGGTCGTCGCCCAGCTCCTGGCCATGATGGACGGTCTCAAGGAGAGGGGCCAGGTGGTGGTGATCGGAGCCACCAACAGGATCGACGCCATCGATCCGGCTTTGAGGCGTCCGGGCAGGTTCGACCGGGAGATCGAGATCGGAGTTCCCGACAGGATCGATCGGATGGAGATACTCCAGATCCACGTCAGGAACATGCCGATCGACGAATCGGTGAATCTAGACGACCTCGCCGACAGGACCAACGGCTTCGTAGGAGCCGACATATCCGCCCTCTGCAAAGAGGCGGCCATGAAGGTCCTCCGAAGACACCTTCCCGATATCTCCTTTGACGACGACATCCCTGAAGAGGTCCTGGACCAGATGTCGGTAACTGGGCACGATTTCGAGAACGCCCTCAAAGAGATTGAGCCCTCCGCCATGAGGGAGGTCATGGTGGAGATCTCCGACGTGAGCTGGAAGGACGTGGGGGGTATTGGCCTCCTCCGGCAGGAGATCGTCGAATCGGTGGAGTGGCCGCTTAAGCGGCCCGCCAAGTTCGAGGAGATGGGGATACGGCCTCCAAGGGGCGTTCTCCTCTACGGCCCTCCGGGGACGGGAAAGACCCTCATTGCAAGAGCCGTCGCAAAGGAGACGAAAGCCAACTTCATATCGATCAAGGGCCCCCAGCTTCTCTCCAAGTGGGTCGGTGAGTCGGAGAAGGCCGTAAGGGAGGTCTTCAAAAAGGCGAGACAGGTCTCCCCTGCCATCATCTTCTTCGATGAGCTCGACGCCATAGCTCCTATGAGGGGTATGGAGGAGGGTCACAGGACGTCGGAAAGGGTTGTAAACCAGCTTCTAGCAGAGCTCGACGGCCTTGAGACCCTGAAGGACGTGGTGGTGATCGCCGCCACCAACCGGCCTGACATCATCGATCCCGCTCTCCTCAGGTCCGGCAGGTTCGACCGGCTCCTCTTCGTCGGTCCTCCCGACAGGGCCGGAAGGCTGGAGATCCTCAAGATCCACACCGCAAAAACGCCTAACGGCGACGACGTAAGCCTGGAGGAGCTGGCGGAGCTGACAGAAAGCTACGTGGGGTCGGACCTTGAGTCCCTCTGCAGGGAGGCTGTTATGCTGGCCCTGAGAGAGGACCCGGAGACTGAAGAGGTGGAGATGAGACACTACCGAGAGGCTCTGAAGAGGGTCAGGCCCAGCTTCGAGGAGAACATGGTACGGTACTACGAGCGGATCAACGAGAGGTTCAGGGGCGGCGTCAAGGTAGATCCCAGCTCCTATCTGGGGTACCGGTGAGGTGAGAAGATCATGTCCAAAATTTACGCCCGTAGCCTCGCCGGAAAGGAGATTGTGACGATGGGGGGGACCGTCCTTGGGGATCTCGAGAACATCATCCTCGATCCCGAGACCGGAAAGCTGATCGACCTGTTGGTCAAGCCCGATTCAGAGCTTGAGCTTGCCAGGTACCGGAAGGAGGGGAAGCTGATCCTGGTTCCCTTCTCCTCGGTCTGCGCGCTCAAAGACTACATCGTCGTCGACGAGAAGAGGGCAGAGAGGTAGAGGAGAGGGTTTGTTGGGGCGAACGAGAGCGTGATAAAGCCGGTCACCGGCCTTTTCCTCATATTCTGGGGCATTGTGAAGGTCTACCAGGGCTGGGTGCTCTTCAACGGCGGCGACGACCTCGGCGTCGGGTTGATCGTCTTCGGTGCCCTGGCGGCCCTCGTCGGAGGCCTATTTCTGAGGGACTCCCTGAGGTGAAAAGACCTGCTCTCTGGCCTGAGGCTGACATTAGGCCGTTTCTCTATCCTTGAAGTTACGAATCTCGTTCATCAATCTCTCAAGCCGCGTTGCCCCTAATTCTCCCTACAATCCGGGAAAAGTTTAATTCATCTTGCAAACCACTCTTGGTCGATGACCAGGACAGGATCTTATATCGTTGTGGGAGTCTTTGTCATACTTGTTATTTTTGGAGCTGGTTGCTTGACTAAGGATAAAGATGATGTAAAGAGCGCGGAAGGTGTTGGGGGGACGAAGGTTCTCCTGGAGACGAATATGGGCGACGTTACGATTCAGCTTTACGACGACATGCCCGTCACCGCGGGCAACTTCAGAAAGCTGGTGGATGGCGGCTTCTACGACGGCGTGATATTCCACAGGGTCATAGACGGATTCATGATCCAGGGCGGCGACCCCACGGGGACGGGCCGCGGGGGTCCCGGCTACACGATTAAGGACGAGTTCACAGACCACAACAGAAACAGCAGAGGGACGATCTCCATGGCGAACGCCGGCCCCAATACTGGAGGCAGCCAGTTCTTCATAAACCTCGTCGACAACAATTACCTGGATAAGATGCATCCGGTATTCGGCGAGGTCGTGGACGGCATGGACGTCGTGGACAAGATGGGTAAAGTCAAGACCGGCCCTATGGACAGGCCTCTGAAAGACGTCGTGATAGTGAAGGCGAAGGTCATTTCCTGAGCCTCTCTTCTCCTTTTACCCGGTCCCCCCCGACCACAAGATCCGCCTCGGCCCCGTCACAACCTGTAAATACTCTTCACGATGATGAGGGAGAAAAACGATGGGGGTCATTGAGGCTGGATCGAGGAGATGTGCGGGAACTCGCGGGCGTTTTCGCCGTATTTCTTCTTGGCCTACTTCTGAGGATCGCTCCATTGAGAGGCGCCCTAGTCGGCGGAGATGTTCTTTTCTACGGCTCGGACTCCTTCTACCACATGAGGAGGGTCCTCTACACCGTCGATCACTTTCCCCACACCCTCTGGTTCGACTCCTACATCGATTACCCGAAGGGCTTTGAGCTGATGTGGCCGCCGCTATTCGATCAGCTGATCGCGGGGGTCGCCCTTCTCTTCGGGGCTGAATCCCAGAAGCAGATCGAGATCGTCGGGGCGATCATGCCGCCGATCCTCGGGTCTCTGACCGTCGTCGCCCTCTACTTTTTGGCCCGAGAGCTTTTCGGACGTCGGGCGGGGCTCCTCTCGGCCCTATTTCTGGCGATAAACCCCCAGCACGTCAGCGCCACCATCTTCGCCCGGTCAGACCACCACGTCTTTGAGACCTTCCTTCTGGTGAACATCGTCCTTTTTCTCGCCATCGCCCTCAATAGGCGCGAAAAAAGGCTCTGGTTTGCGGCCGCCGCTGGTGTTTTGATGGCGGCTCTCGCCTACACCTGGATAGGCGCTGCCGCCTATCTCGGGATCTTTTTGGTATACGTCGCGATCCAGGCCACCCTCGATTTGCGCCGACGGGTCTCCTCGAAAGATGACCTCATGGTATTTCTTATCGCCTTTGGGGTTGCGCTGGTCCTGATGCTCCCCTTCTGGAAGGAGACGTGGCTTTTGCCCTCTTTCTTCGCCGCATTTGGAATTTTTCTTGTGATCTCAGCTATGCTGGCGTTGTCCCGCTTGTTTCTGGAAAGAAACCTGTCATGGACCGCCTTTCCCCTGATAATCGTAATCCTGGGATACCTGATCTTGATATCGGCCTACGCCATCGGTCAGTCGATGGGAGTATATGCTATCTTCAATGAGGGGTTGAGCTATTTCTTCGGCTGTAGCCTCTCCCAAAAGGTGGTGGAGTCGGTTCCCCTCCACGGAGCTGTAAGGCCCCTTTCGGTCGCGGGGTTCAATTTGACGATAGCGGTGATGGGCTTTGCCCACCTCTGGCGCACTGACATAAATAGGCCTCAACTGCTGTTCCTGGTCTGGACCGTATCTGTCCTCGTCCTCGCCGTCTTCCAGAACCGTTTCATGTACGTCTTCTCGGCCAGCATGTCGATTCTGATGGCACTGTTCTTCTTCAGGGCGGCGGCGATCGTCGGCGATTCAAAATGGGCCAGTAAGAACCGCGATATCTTGAAATTTCTCGCCCCGGCCCTTCTCCTTCTCCTCGTCCTACCCTCGGCGACGAGCGTTTCGGGCGTCTTCGCGGTCCGTCCAGCCATCGCAGAAGACGGCTGGAACGAGCCCCTCCTCTGGCTGGAGGAAAACTCGATGGAGACCGCTGGCTTCCTGGACCTGAATCAGACACCAGAATACGGGGTTCTCTCCTGGTGGGATCGGGGCAACTGGATCCTTTACAGGTCCAAAAGACCGGTGGTGTCAAACGGATTTCAGGCCGGAGCCGAGGACGCTGCGCGGTTCTTCCTATCCGAAGATGAAGAGAAAGCCGTTTTGATCATGGATGAAAGAAGATCGAGGTATGCAGTGACCGATTCGAATATGCTCCTATCTGGGCTATCGGCGATGGCTTTATGGACGGGCGAGGACCCTGCCGATTACGTCAGGAAGAACAAAAGGGGCTACGAACACACCGAAAAGTTCCTGAGAACAATCCTTGCCCGCTGCCATCTATTCGACTGCCAGGACATGAGCCACATCCGGCTGATATACGAGTCGAAACGGGAGGGATCGAACTCCACGTCAAATCAGGTGAAGATCTTCGAATGCGTATCAGGCGCCAGGATTGCAGGCACTTCAACGACGGCTGCGCCGATCACTGCGGTCCTGAACCTGACTACGAGCCAGGGAAGGCGTTTTCAGTACACGAAGACGGCGGTGCCCCAAAATGGTCGCTATGAGATGATCGTTCCCTATTCGACGGAGTGCGAGGGCGGAGTCTGCGCCATCGGACCCTACCTGGTATCGTCCGGCGGCGAAAGCCGACTTGTAGACGTCGGCGAGATGGAGGTTCTCCATGGAGGAGAGATCGCAGTCGACTTCTGATGGCGTCGCCCTTCCAAAAGTCTTAAACCCACCTCGATCCAACTCAGTTGAGTCGGATATTTCAAAAGTCGAGGGAGCTGGCCACCGAACCGAAGCACCAAAATCAGATCGGTGGCTATTTCAAAGATGTTGTTACATGGGATTGATGCGAGGATTTGCTATGAAACTGTCTCTTCCATTCATGCTCGCGATCACGCTGGTCGTCATCACGACTTCGGCTCAGGCTCAAGAGGTTGTGGATATCTACTCGGACCTTCAGTCTTGCGACGTCACCGTGAAAGGGGACGCGGCCGGCTGCCGCCTCCAGGTGGATCTATCTTCTGCAAAAGAAGGGGTGATTCAGACGAGAACTCTCTCTCTCGACGGATCCGGCACCTGGATTGTGGCCTGGGACGTTTCGGGAGCTGAAGAGGGCTCTTACGGGGCCTGCGCCAAATTGATCAAAGAGGGCGAGGTCGTATCCAAGAAGTGCACCGACTTCTATTACGGCGGCAGGGTTGACATAAGGTTTGACGTCCGAGACGCTCACGCTGACTACCGGGGTATGACCCTTTTGGTCTACTCCGAAGACCTGGCGGTGGTGGACGTTTACTACACCCTCGTCAAAGGAGACAAGGCCGTATACGTCTCGAAGAGCGAATCGGTCCCCATCGCCGGAAGCGTTCGTTCTCCGTCGGACCTGAGCATACAGTGGAAGCAGCTGCTCGAAAACGGCGAAGAGTACGGAGGAAGGGTCAAGATCGTCGAGAAGAAGAACGGCCAGACCAGGGCCTTCATGAACAGCTTCACCGCCAGGGACGACGCCGAGATCACCGACACCTACGAGGACGAGACCGGCGCCAGCGCGACGGTGATGGGACGGTCACGAGTTCCCTTTGAGGGCTCCCTGAGGTTCGACCTCTATCAGAACGGGACGCTTCTCACGTCCGTCGAGCAGAAGACTCCTATCCTCCTGAACGGCGATGACGAGACGGTCGAGATCTCCTGGAACGAGACCCTGAACCCAGGGATTTATCAGCTCACAATCCAGCTTTTGGGCAACGATGGCGACGTGATAGATCTCGAGGAGAGTATAATCGAGGCCGAGATTCCGCCCAGGCCTCAGGCGGTCGAGACCTCGGCGGAGGAGAGCGGCTCCAGCATATCTCCCGCAGTCATGGCCCTTGCCGTCCTACTGATCGCAGCCGCTGCGATCGTCGTCATCCGGCGGCGAAAAGGCTGAAATTTCTCATACAAGAACGCCCGAGGCGAAAAAATTCCACGAACGGGTCCCGGGGCTTTGGTCCCCCGGACCCCTCATGCCGATCTGATTTTCACCATAGTAAAAAAAAGTATGGGGTCAGCTCCCCTTGACCACGCCGTTTTTGAGGACCCCTAGCCCCTCGATCTCGACCTCCACCACGTCTCCTGCCTTCAGCGACCCGACGCCCGGAGGCGTTCCCGTGGCTATTACGTCACCGGGAAGGAGGGTCATGATCTCGCTCACAAACTCGATCAGCTTCGGTACCGAGAATATCAGGTCTGATGTGCTGGAGCTCTGCCTCACAGCGCCGTTCACCCTCGTCTGGATCGCTAAGTTCGTGGGGTCGAGATCGACGACGTAAGGGCCCATGGGCGCGAAGGTGTCGAAGCTTTTGGCCCGGGTCCACCGACCGTCTTTTCTCTGGAGGTCGCGGGCGGTGACGTCGTTGAAGTTCGCGTAGCCGAGGATGTAATCGTCTGCATTATCCGCCTGGACGTTTCTGCACCTCTCTTTTATCACCACCGCCAGCTCACCCTCGTAGTCTACCTGGCTGCTTGATGGAGGCATCACGATATCGGCTCCGGGCCCGATAATCGCCGTTGGGGGCTTCATGAATATTATCGGCTCCTCCGGGAGGGCCATCTTCAGCTCTTTTGCGTGCTCGACGTAGTTCAGGCCGACGCAGACTACCTTGCTCGGCTCTGATGGGGCGAGTAGCTCCACCTCTTTGAGGTCGTACTCCTTCCCTCTGGCCTTGATCGATCCTCCGGACACCTCGCCCCTCAAAACCTCGTTTCCCAAAAGAAACCTAGCCATCAAAAGATCATCACCCCAATCATCTCCATCATTTTTTGAGGCCGTTGGGACCTCTTCTGTACCTGCCAAACTCGGTCCCTGCCAACTGGTCCCCCCTGATAACCGGCCCCTCGACGCAGACCCTGATCCCGGTGGGATCGATAGCGCAGGATCCGCATATACCCATGCCGCACTTGAAGTACCGGTCGATGCTCGCCTGGATCTTCGTCTCCATGCCACGGCACCTACCGATCACGTCCGCCATCATCGGCTCCGGGCCGCAGAGGTAGATTTGGTCGTAATCCCGAGGGTTCAGACGTTCCAGGCCCGCCGAGGCCCGGCCACATATCCCCTCGGAGCCGTCGTCGGTCGTTATGACCAGGTCGCCGATCCTCTCAAACCTTTCCCTGAAGATCAGATCGTTGCAGCACCGGAAGCCGAGAAGGGTCGAGACCTCCATCCCCCTCTCGCTGGCCGCCTCCCCCAGAAGGGCGAGGGGCGCAGCACCCACCCCGCCGCCGACGAGAAGGATCCGATCGCCGGATAGGACGAAGCCGTTTCCAAGAGGGCCCCGAAGCCCGAGGCTGTCGCCCACTTCGAGATCGAAGATCGCCCTCGTCGCCTCGCCCACCAGCTGGACCGTGATGCCGTTTCGGTAAGATATGCTCATGGGGACTTCGTCGACCTCCCTCACCCAGACCATCAGGTACTGGCCTGGAACCGGGTCGAGGTCGAGGTCGAACCGCAGGGTTCTGACGCTTGCGGTCTCGTGGACGATCTCGACGATCCGAGCGTTCTTCGGCCTCATGAAAACCTCCTGGCCAAGCCTCTCAGCTCTTCCAGGGTCATGCCTTTTCTGTCCAGATATGATGAGAGCCCTTCGGTGATGGACCTGAATACGGCGTAACCTTCGACTCCACCTAGGGCGGTCCCCACCTGGACGCCCGCAGCTCCCGCCATGATAATCTCCGCGGCGTCCTGCCAAGAGGAAACCCCACCGACCCCGATCACCGGGATCTCAAGGGCGCTGGCGAGGTCGTAAACGCACCTTATCGCCACGGGCTTTATCGCCGGGCCCGAGAGGCCCCCGAAACGGTTTCCGAGGATCGGCCGGCCGGACTCAACGTCGATCGCCATCGCCTTCAGGGTGTTTATCGCCACAACACCGTCCGCCCCTCCGCGCTGGGCGGCAAGGCCCAGGCCGACGATGTCGGCGACGTTGGGAGTGAGCTTCACCCAGACGGGGACCGCGACGCTCTCTTTTACCGTCCGGGTGATCTCCTCGACGTTGCAGGCCTCGCACCCGATCTCGGCACCGTAACGCTCGGCGTGGGGACAGCTCAGGTTCAGCTCGAAGCCGTCGGCTTCGAGGCCCTCTGCCACCTCCACGAACTCCTCGGGGCCGGACCCGAAGATGCTCGCCACCACCGGAACCCCGCCCTCTCTTCCGATATCGATCTCCTCCTGGAAGTTGTGATAGGAGGGGTTCGGAAGGCCCATGGCGTTCAACAGACCCCCCTCCACCTGGACGACGGTGGGTCCACGATGCCCTTCCCTAGGGGCCACGCCCACCGACTTGGTGACGACGCCGCCTGCCCCCGACTGGGCCGCTCTTTTGAGGGAGGCTCCGGTGGTGCCCAAAATCCCCGCCGCCAGCATGACGGGGTTTTTCATCCGGATTCCTCCCACCTCTCCCGAAAGGGATGCCATGGCTGAAAGTCGTCCAGAGAGGATAAAAGTCTTGTCGGAGAGCGTCCTGGGGGAGGGGCGCAAAAGAAACGGGACTCTCTAGAAACAGTACTCTGAAGATTTGAGACCCAAAGATTTTTCGCAGAAGATGGCGAAAGATAGCAGAAGAAGTGCTTGGGTGGAGGGCAAGATGAGGCTCAGTTTCCCTTTGGTTCTATCGGTGACGTTGCTGATCATTCTGCTGGCGCAAGAGTCGCTGTTAGCGTCAAGCTATGCCCCTCTGCCAGTAGGGAACGGCTGGGACGGTGATTACAATTCCGCACTGGAGCTGCGCTGCGCCGCCGATCCGAAGGAGGTCAAGAGCGGCGAGACCTTCACCATGAACGTGACCCTCTGTAACCTTGCCCCCAAGCCGATGACGAGCGTCTTTTTAGAGGTCGATTTCGATGCAAATGTCGAGCCGATGGCAGCCACCATGATGCCCTCGGAAGCCTGGATCTGGAAGTTCGAGGAGATGTGTGCCGGAAGTTGCGCGAGCCTCGCCCTGAAAGTGAGGGTGCCAAAGCCACAGAGGAGCTTCACGATGAGCCGCTCCATCTCAGGCGAGGGGTATGTGAGCCTCTCAGAGGATTTTTCAACAAAAGAGGAGCCCTACGAGATCGGGTGTGACGTCAGCGCCTGGACCGGGGGCATGAACGAGCCGGTCCGAAACTCGACCATTGTTGCCGTCCTTGGAGAACCAGGAACGGAGGTTAGCGTCCGTGAGATGGGCAGCGGGAACTACACCAGCCAGGAGGAGGTGAGGTTCGATTCGGAGGATAAGTCGATCGAGGTGGCCAGGAACTTCACAAACCAGAGCCAGAGAAACGCCAGCGTCCTGGACCAGTGGTCTTACATAAAGCTCGATGAGAACGGAACTGTTTTGATATCTGGCGAGAGGTAACGGGCCTCAAGTCCGAAAGATGCCGATAGATCTCGCCGGCTACGAGCTATCGATCTTTCATCAGGGCTTCTGACGCAGGATTTTGGGTGGCTTCTTGACGAAGCTCATGACGAGACTGCTGAAGGCGTCGGCCTTGGAGGAAGAATGGACCACATTATCTTGATACCTAATTAGGTTGAAGCTTCTAAAACCAGCTTAATGCACGCGATTTTACGAAAAATCATCGTGATGGTCTCTCTGTATAAATCGATATTCGATAATGTTCCAATATTCTCAACCGTAGCCAAATTCCAACCCATAAGAAGGATTCACGACCAAAAGTTGACGACGAAATAAGTCGCTTTTCGACCGAATTAGCCAGATGAAAGAATGAAGAATAGATGCTCCGGTGGGGATTTGAACCCCAGTCGCAGGAGTGAGAGTCCTGCATGATTGGCCGAGCTACACTACCGGAGCGCGAGTGCCCCTTCGGTTGGCTTTCTACCATTTAACCCTTTTGCCCCGCCCGGTCCGGATAAGGGCATATCCTTCTCAAGATGCACTTGTCGCAAGAAGGGGATCTCGCCTTGCATATGGCTCGCCCGTGCCTGATTAGGTTGACATGAAACGAGCAGAACTTATCAGGGGGCGTGATATTCTCGAGGATCCTCTCCGCCTCATCGATGCTCGCATCCTCCGGAACGAAGCCGAGCCTCCGAGAGAGCCTGTTGACATGGGTGTCCACCGGGAGAAACGGCATCTTGAAGGCGAAGAGGAGGACTACGGCCGCCGTCTTCGGCCCCACGCCCGGAAGGGTGAGGAGGTAATCGCGCGCATTCTTCGGGTCCGCGTCCTTCAGGAAATCGAGGTCTATCGTCCCGGTCGTTCCCGCCCTCGCATTCCTCTCAGCCCCATTGTCCCTCTCTTCTCTCTTGTCCCTCTCCTTTATCTTCTCCAGGGCCTCTTTGATTCTACTGGTTTTGATCTTGGCCAGGCCCCCGCAGCGTATCTGGCGAGCGACCTCCTCATCCGGCGCGTCCAGAAGGGATTGGTAGTCGGGGTACCTCCTCTTTAGGTTCTCAAAGGCTCGGTGGGTGTTCGCAGAGGTGGTGTTCTGGGAGAGGATCGTCTGGACAAGAAGGTCGACGGGACCCGATCCCCGGCTCCTTGGAAGGCCGTAGACATCTTCCAGCAAATCTATGCACTTTAGGAGGCGGTCGAGGGTATTGACGGGTGGTTCGACATCGGTATCAGCTTCGACATCGGTATCTTTATCGGCATCGGCATTGGTCGCTGCCATCCTCCCTTTCCATGACCTTTAAGGATCAATAACCTGACGCTGCGGCCGGGCACGAGACGGTTCGCCCCTCTCGGCGGCTCATGGGAAAAATTATTAGCTGAAGGGGGCGTGGGTAGAGTGATGGACTTTGGCTATCTGAACCTGGAGGCGATAGCCTTCAGCGATCTCTACCCCTTCCTCATCTCGATCCTCATCGGGGCCCTCATCGGAACGGAGCGGGAGCGGGACCTTCTGGAGAAGAAGAAACGAGGGGTTGCGGGGCTTAGAACCTTCATCCTGATCTCGCTGTTGGGCACCCTCTCCGCCAACATGGCGTCTCTCTACGGCGGGACGTTCATGATGGTGGCCTTCGCCAGCTTCGCCCTTCTGGTGGCGGTGGGCTACGCCGCCAGTGCTACGAACCTCGGCCGGCTGGATTTCACCTCAGAGGTGGCGGTCGTGATCGCCTTCATCCTGGGAGCGCTCTGCCACTCTCCAGATACCATGATGCTCGCCATCGCCCTCGCCATCCTTGAGACGGTGATCCTGGCCGTAAAGAAGACCGCTCACAGGTACGTCGAGATCATAAGGGAGGAGGAGCTTCTCGACACCCTGAAGATGGGGACGATAGCCCTCGTGATACTGCCGCTTCTGCCCAACACCACCCTCGATCCCTTCGGGGTCCTGAACCCACGGAACATCTGGCTGATGGTGGTTCTTGTCAGCCTGATTGGCTATGTCGGCTACGTCATGATCAGGATTTTTGGGACCGAGAAGGGTTTGTCCATCACCGGGGCCCTGGGGGGGCTCGTCTCCAGCACCGCTGTAGCCACCACCATGGCGGCGGAGGCGAAAGCTCACAAAGAGGTGATACCTTCGGCGGTCTTCGCCACCACCATCGCCAGCTGCACCATGTTCCCCCGGATCCTCCTCGAGGTATTCGTGGTGAACAGGGCGCTCTTCATCCCCTTGCTTCTGCCTCTTGCCAGCATGACGGTGATCGGCGTCGTTATGGCCTTTCTCCTATTCAGGAAGAGGGAGACGATCGAGACGAGCGTCAACCTGGACGACCCCTTCAAGCTCTCTCCAGCCCTCAAGTTCGGGGCATTCTTCGCCTTCGTCCTTCTCGTCTCAAAGCTCGCCAGCATCTATTTTGGCCAGGCCGGAACCTATGCCGCAAGCCTGGTGGCGGGGCTTGCGGACGTCGACGCCATAACCCTCTCTTTGGCAACCCTCGCAAAGACTTCCCAGATGCAGGAAGGGGTGGCGGTGGCAGCGATTACTCTCGCCGCCATGACGAACACCCTGGTCAAGCTCTCGATAACCTTCATCCTGGGGACCAGGGAGTTTGGGTCACGGGTTGCCCTGATATTCCTGCCGATGATCGCGGTGGGGCTTTTGGCCATCTTTTTGTTTTAGGCCTGCCCCTCAATTTTTATTGGATCTGTCCTGGTCCCTCAAAATTGACGATCGAAAAGTTTCGAGCATCTCCCCAAAGGCGACTTATTCTCAGGAAAGTTATTAAACGATCTCGGATGATAATATACTTGTTGTTTTAGGAGAGTGAGTGGGTTGAAAAAAAGTTTTATCTTCGGGCTCGCCCTGTTGGTGAGCTTATCGGCCGCGTCCGGAAACGCTCTGGCGATCGCTTTAGATACGGAAGCTGCTGCAAGCCCCGTGAACGCCGCAGCCGGAAACAGCGAGAGCGCCCTCCTTCTGGTCTCGGTCATGGACCCGGAGGGAACTCCAGTGAGTGGTCTTGGTCAGTCCAACTTCAAAGTTGACGTCACCATCGCTGCGCCCGGTGGAGAACTCGTGGACGTAAAACAAGCCGACGAGGCCTCCAGGGAGCCAGGATTCTACATAATCGATGTCGTGCCCACGACCTACAATGGAACCCAGTACACATGGAATGCCGGAATTTACCTCTTCGCCGTAACCGTCGAGAGGGGCGACGACAGAGGTCAATCGATAGCGGAAATGGAGATAGAGGGCGCATCAGGGTTGACTTATGAGACCCCAGCCGGGACGACATCTGAGGCGCAGACTACGACACCGGCATCTTTCAGCCCGACACTCAGGACGACAACCGATGCGAGATTGGTGGACCTCACCCTCACCGTGGCCGGGCGACCTACAGCGCCCACGAGTCTTATCAAGGTGGGTGATATGCCCTGCCAGATCAAGTGGAATGACAACGCCAACAACGAGAACGGTTACAACATATACATCGGCGGGTCCTGTACCAACTGCATGGCGACGTCAGACTCCTCTTGGCGCAAGTTGGCCAGCGTCGGTCCCGATATCGATAGCTACACGTGGAGCCAGTCTTGTTGTGCTGTTGGCGAGTGCTCCTGTGTCATGGTGAGAGCCTTCAACCAGTTCGGAGAATCCAGCAACAGCAACGTGATCATGCTGGCACCGCTCTGCTGAGTTGATCGCAAAAATCGGTGTGCTGTGCTTGGGCCATCCCGCCACCAATTCTTTTTAGGCTTTTTTGCCCTAAATCGGATATTTCGTGACGGCATCGTTTAAGTCAGCGATGCCGTCACAATATCCATCAGGCGCTCCTGGCGTTTTCCTTACGTTGACGGCGTCGTGGTCAGAGTATATCATAAAAAGGTGAAATAAAGGAGGACGCCGCATCCCATCCCTGGGCGCAGCGTCAGCTTCGATCTCGGTCGGATCGCCAGTTTCGCTAGAATATCTTCTGGACGACCGCCGAGAGGATCGGTCCCCCTCTGCCGACGACCTTGGCCTCGTATATCCAGAGCTCTTCTTTGTTGAGGGCGCCCACGACCATTATCGCTTTTCCCTCGTCGTCTGAAAGGTCGATCTGATGTTTTTCGACCGCCTCTTCATCAAGGAGCTTCGGCTTGATCAGTTTGGTCAGCCTTACGGCGCAGCAGTGCTCGGCCGGTTCCAGTATCCTGAAGTGGCCGCTCTCGACAAGGCCCAAAAACTCGTCCATCTCGCACACCTCCGTGATATTTATAGGAACGCGCGTACATTTATAATTTTTGCATTTATTTCATCAGGCCGAAACCCGAGATTGAAATCAAAAATCGTGATCTATGGATTTGTGAGTCTTCCCACTATTTTTATTTCATATCTTTTCAGGGGAGTGGGGCGGAGGGAGGCCGGGCACCTTTGCACGCTTGTCAAAAGCCCATCAGAGCTTCGCAGGTTCGGAGCTTTTGAAGTACCCACCGAGCACGCAGACTGTGTCCTCGGGGCCGAACTGGTCGAACCGGTCGCAGGGAGTTCCCCTGTAGCAGGATAAGTCGTGGATCGTGCAGACTGCGACCTCTCCCAAGTACGCGAGATGGGGGCACTTTCGGCCGTTTGGCTTTCCTATCATGGAATTTTGGTCACCTGGATCGATGGTCCCATCTGGCCTTATCGATCTTGGGTTTATTATCATCACATCAAGATGATTGCAACAAAATCCGCACCTTAGACAGATCATAATCAGACCTCGGATCATCAGGTCGATCCTTTATGAACTCATCCCTGGCAAAGCCCAAACTATAGATCCCATCATAGCTATAGAGGCAATGTCCGTTATCGATAGTATGATGACAAATTTTATACGTGCCGCCTTCCCATCCCCTTTTCGGAGGAGGAGGAGAACGCCCGAACGGGATGAAAGCATCGCCCGACTCTCGACCGGCAGCACCTCAATTTGCGGATCGGGGATGGACACGGCCTTGACCCGCATAACGCCTTCAACGGCACGACTTCATCTCTTTAGGGTGCCCAATACGGGTCCGAAGCTCATCGCCTCCTCCCTCCCAACTCTTCGTTCGATTAAAACAAAGAATACGTATTAAAGGACGCGAATCTGATCTGATCTCCCCGTTCAGGCCAGCTTGCTCTTGACCTTCTCGTAAAAGCCGTCTTCCCGGGCCTTGACGAACCGCGCGGGCTTTTCGGCCTTGCTGATGGTGATGTGATCTTTATTGGAGATGGTGGTCACGTTTTGGCCGTCGATGACGACGAGAGCCTCCTTCTCGGGAAGCTTCAAATCGACTCTTATAACACTTTCTGCAGGCAAAACCCAGGGACGGGACGAGAGCTTGAAGGGGGCCATCGGTACCAGGACGATGGCGTCGACCCTCGGATCGACGATGGGGCCTCCAGCGCTCATGGCGTAGGCGGTGGAGCCGGTGGAGGTGGCAAAGAGGAGGCCGTCGGCCCGGAGGCTCTCTAGGAGCGAGTCGTCGACGGTTATATCGAACTCCAGCATCTTGGCGGGGCTGGCCGAGAGGAGGGCGATCTCGTTTGTGGCTGGAGGAAGGGGATTGCCGTTGAGCCGGGTCATCAGGCGGCTTCGCTCCATCACCTCAAAGCCGAAGAGGATTCGTTCCAGGGTCCTGACGGCGTCCCTCGGCTCGACGTCCACCAAAAAGCCGAGGGTGCCCATGTTGATCCCTAGGATGGGCCTTGGGTCTTCCATCTTCTGGATAGTCCTGAGGATCGTTCCGTCCCCTCCGACGGATACTATGAAGTCGACATTCATATACTCGATTTTGGTCTCCTGAAATCTGAGCTTCTTTGCAGTCTCTGGCTCAACGAATATTTCTGCCCTCGACTTGAACCGCTCCACGAGGTTTCGGACCATCTTGACGGATTCGGGATCGCCCCTGGATACGAAGCCGATTCTAACTTCGGCCACCCCCTATGAGGTCTAAGATCTCTCGATGAAAGAGGCCGTTTGTGGCGAGAAACTCGGCCTTCTGCCACATGTCGCCGTTGAAAAGGATCCGGTCGCCCCGATCGTCGGTGACCATCCCACCTGCCTCCTCGACGATCAGGCTTCCTGCGGCGACGTCCACGAGCCGAAGGCCCCCTCGTAGGTCGACGAAGGCGTCTAGCCTTCCTGCGCCGACGAGGCAGAGCTCAAGGGAAGTGGACCCGAGGGTCCTGATCCGCCGGACGACGTCGCCGAGGCCCACGATCCTTGTCGTGTTGGGACGGAGGGTGTAGGCCGAGACGCTGAAGCTGTGGAGGGTCGGGGTGGTCGAGACGGCGAGGTGGGATCGGTTGCCATCAACCTCGGTCCAGGCCCCCCGCCCCTTCTCAGCGTAGAACTTGACGGCGTGGGCGAGGTCGAAGACGTAGCCGAAGCTCGTGGTGGCACCGCTGATGTAGATCGATACCGAGTAGAAGGGGATGCCGGCGATGGCGTTGAAGGTCCCGTCGAGGGGGTCGAGGTGGAGGAAATATCGTGGATTTTTCCCGATCTCCTTTCTGCCCAGCTCCTCGCTGAGGATAGCAAACTCGATGCCGGACCTCTCTAGAACGCCGATCACCGCCTCCTCGGCCCTACCGTCGATGCTCTTTGTGGGGGTGCCGTCGGCTCCCATCTGCGTCACCCGGCCGCTGTCTGGGTCTCCCACCATCTTTGTTATCGATCTTGAGACGGCCTCTGCGGCCAAGTCGCAGATCTCCTTGAGCCTTTCTCCCTCCAGAGAAAGCTCCATCTCGACCTGTTGGCTCATCTGGGAATAACACGACGAGATCTCTTATAAAAGTCGCCCTCCTGGAAGCTCCCTGGACGACGGTTTGGATTTCTGATCGACGTTAAATTTAAACGTGATATATTGCAACACGTTATCACGTCGCAGATGAAACGCGTTATCATATCGCGCGTGTTAAGTGATATCACGTCGCATATGTACAAGAACGTGCAATAATGTCAAACATTTAGCGGAGGTAGGTTAGTTGTTCGGATTGCCCTTTGAGACGACTTTCATGGTCATCGCCGCGCCGGCGTTGATCGCCCTGGTGCTCCTGTTCTGGGCGCTCAGGTGGTGAAGAAGTTGGAGTTGAACTTCGAGATGGTGGCGATAGTCGCCGTGTATTTTCTGGGGCTCATGGCCGTCGGGGCCTGGGCATCAAGGAAGGTGAAGACCTCGGAAGACTACATCCTGGCGGGAAGAAACCTCGGATTCTGGGTCTTTACGATACTGATCGTCGCCTGCATCTGCAGCGGGATGACGATTCTCGGTACGAGCGGTCTTGGGTACGTCACGGGCTGGCCCACCATATGGGAGCAAGTCTTCGTCCCCCTGAGCGCTGCGGTCTGCATACTACTCTTCGGAACGAAGCTTCATGCCGTGGGGTCAGAGCGGGGATACCTCACGGTCCAGGACTACTTCTCGGACAGGTTCTACAGCCAGAACGGGATTCGGGGTCTATCGGCCATCACTGGTATTCTGGTTTCCCTGATTTACATGGTGGGCCAGTATGTCGCCATCAGCATGGTCTTGAGCTGGCTCTTCGGTATCTCTTACCACACGGCCCTGATAATATCGGCCCTGATCGTGACGGCCTACGTCATAATGGGTGGGCTGTACGCCGTCGCCTGGAACAACCTGATCCAGGGGATGATGTTGATCATCGGGGTATTGATCGTGGCTCCAGCGGTGATCTATTCTGCGGGAGGGCTCACCCACATCAACACCGTCCTTTCGGGGATAGATCCGAACTTCGTCCAGCCGTGGTTTCCGGACTGGTACCCAGAGGCCCCCGGGCCCTATGCGGGGTATGCCTTCGCAACGCCGCTATTCCTGGTATCGTTCTTCTTCCTCTTATCCTTCGGCTTAGCGAGCGCTCCCCACGTCATAAACAACGTATTTGCGGCGCGGGACAGCAAGTACTTCAAGTGGGCACCGCTTGCGGCCTTCTCGATATACGTAGTCGTGATGTACCTGATCAAGATCTCGGGGTTTGCGGGAAGGGTGATGACCACCCAGGGACAGATCACTTTGCCCACAGGCGTATCGAACCCCTCGGATTATGCCTTCGTTTTGGGGGCTGAGTACGCCTTCCCCAGCATCATAAGCGTCTTCATCGGTGTGATCGTCCTCGCTGCGGTGATGTCCACCACAGACCGGCTGATGCTCACCATCGGGACATACTTCGGGTGGGATATCTACAAGAGGTTCCTCCGGCCCGACGCCCGGGATTCGACGGTCACCTTCGTCAGCCGTGCGGCAGTGGCAACGGCGGCGCTTCTGACCCTTGCTATGGCCTGGAGCAATCCGCCCGCGCTCTTGGCGTGGCTGATATGGATGGGAATCGGCCTCATGCTCGCCTGCTACGTGGCGCCGCTCTTCGCGGGGCTCTACTGGCGGCGGGCGACCAGAGAGGGCGCGATATTCTCGATGGCCCTGGGCCTTGCGGGTGCGGGAGTTGCCGGATATTGGTATCAGTTCGTTCACCCGCTCCCGGTCCACTTCAGCCTCTACGGGTTCGTGTTATCGGTCGTGGCGATGGTGGTCGTGAGCCTTGCGACCTCGAAGCCCTCCGACGAGGTTTTGGAGAATACGATGACCGGCCTTTACATCCGGAGAAAGTGAGCCAGCAACGAGCCCGCAAAGGCGGGTTTAAGCGATAGGATCTAATATGACGAGGGACAAGGGATGGCCCGGTGGGCCCGTGGTCTAGTCGGTTATGACATCGCCCTTACACGGCGGGGATCACGCGTTCGAATCGCGTCGGGCCCATCAACCCTCGTTCATATTTTTTGTTTTTCATGGTCTGAAGCTCTGATTCTGTTCTGACCTTACCTGGCCTTTTCTTACCTGAAATTTTCAGCCGTTTTCTGTCGACAGATTTATCGGCCGCCAGCCCGTCTCGAACCCTGATCCCGATGACAAAGCGACCCTTCAGCAACAAAAACCTCTTCTCAAACCACTATCTTGAAAACCAGATCAAGGCCGCACCCGAGTGGGCGCGATCCGATCATCTGGCCGCCTTCGTGGAGTTGAGGAAGATCTACGAGCGGGAGGGTGCCTTCGTAGGAAATCTGAGCGAGTCGCAGCTGGTGGAGCGATTCATCATGAGAATTTTCGGCGTGATCCTCCCGAGCTACGAGGTCCAGGCTAAGACGGAAAGCCGGGAGTTTCCAGACTAATCCGATGATAGTTTCTCTCAAATTTTAGGCAGAGAGAGCACGGTGTGACATAATATAGGATCTAGTGCTCTGGAACATCATTTTTGCAGATTAAAGTAATGTCTTTGGAGTTTTATTCTGGTATCATTTTTATTGAATTTCCATCTTACTGTTGCCTTAGCTGCATTCCTTTCTTTTTCCCAGGAATCAACCTCAGCAACAAGCTTCTCTAAAGTCTCAATCCTGCGATCCAAGCACTGTTTTGATAGGGCAGATAGTTCTATCTCAGCCATATTGAGCTAACTTCCTTTTTTGGGAGTAAAATGAAATTCAAACCTCTTCGCAAGCTCAAAAGCCTCATCGGGATGTAAAACTGCATAAAATGATCC
>DAQG01000081.1 GCA_002502785.1 Methanothrix harundinacea
CACAGGAAATAGCGAAGAGCCTGAAAATTGGATGGCTCTTCGGCCACCTGCATAAAGACGTTTTCAGCGACGGCGAGCGGGAGCCCTCGGAAAAAGGTGTGGTGCAGGCTCAAGAAAAAGAGGACGAAGAGGAGGAAAAGTCAAAGGAGGGTCCCGGCTCGTCCCGAATCGCCCTCGAAGTGCTTAGAACCGAGGGCTTTCTCAGAAACCTGGCGCATCTGTTGAGGGGCCTTGCCGGCGTTATTCAAGTTAAATCCCTTTGGATCGATATTAAGCTCGGCCTCTCCGACCCGGCGGATACGGCAGAAGTCGTCGGCCTCCTCTGGGCGATCCTGATCCCCCTAGAAGCCCTCACACCTCTGAGGGCGAGGATCGTGCCCGACTTCTCCGAGGAGAAGCTTGCAGCGTCGTTTGAGGGAAAGCTGAGGATCTGGCCCATCAAAATTATCCCTCCCATCGCCCTCTTCCTACTCACTCCGCCGACCTGGAGGGCGGGCTTGAAGGTGATCGCAGTGAAGCGGGGGAAGAGGTGAAGTAGGTTGAGTTCAGAACGCCCCTCCGGAGAGCTCAAGGATGAAGGCTTTAATCTACGGAGGCGGCGCGGTCGGGCTCGGTGTTGCAAGCTGCCTGATCCAGTCCGGCGAAGATGTCGACATAGTGGCGAGAGTTGGTACGGTCTCGGCTTTGAGGGATGGAGGCCTGGTGAGGACCGGGATCTTCGGCTCTTTGGAGTTCGGACCCGACGAGTTTGGGGCGTACGCCTCCGTAGACGACCTTCTCCGGGAGGGGTCGGGCAGCCGCCGCGATTACGACTACGTCCTCGTCTGCACCAAGTCTCACGACTCCTCGAAGGTCGCATCTGAGCTGTCCGCCTGCCCCGAGATCCTCGGAGACGGGGGCAAGATCGTCCTCTTCCAGAACGGCTGGGGGAACGCCGAGATCTTCGCAAGCCATTTTCCAAAAGACAGAATATACAGCGCTAGAGTGATAACCGGTTTTCAGAGGCCGAAAACGAACGTCGTCGATGTGACCGTCCACGCAGACTCGATCCACCTGGGAAGCCTATTCGGCTCGGACCTCGACCCCATGAGGCCCCTGGCGGAAGCGATCGCCAAAGGCGGGATACCTGCAGAGGTCGTCGAGGATGTAGAAAAGGACCTCTGGGCGAAGATGCTCTACAACTGCGCTTTAAACCCGCTGGGCGCCATCTTCCGCGTTCCCTACGGCGTCCTGGGCGAGTGGCCATATTCTCGAGAGATCATGGAAGCCATGATAAAGGAGATCTTCTCGGTGATGGAGGCTACAGGTCACAAGACCCATTGGTCCACCCCCGAGGAGTACACCGCCGTCTTTTACGAGAGGCTCCTCCCACCGACGGTGAGGCACGAGTCCTCTACCCTCCAGGACATCCGGGCGCGGAAGGCGACGGAGATTGAGGCCCTGAGCGGGGCGGTGGTCCGGCTCGGAGAAGAGGCTGGGGTTCCGACGCCCGTCAACTGGACCCTCTACGAGATGGTGAAGTTCATGGAGGGGAGAAACCTCTCCGCCGATTGAGCCTACAAGGCGGGAAAAATTTGTCAGATTCTCGCAAGTCAGGTTACGCGAATATCAGCTTCCTCGCCCGCATCGTCGAGAGGTCGAGGTAGGGGACTATCGCCGGGGTGGGCTGGATGTTCATCTTCTTCTGGAAATCGGTCTGGCCCTGCCAGGTTCCGCTGTTGATCACCGTCACACCCTTGTAGCGGGTCATCCCGATGGTGTGGACGTGGCCGCAGTGAAGGACCGCGGGCGGCCTTCTTATGACGAGGAGGTCCTCCACCTCCGGGGCTATCGAGACGCGGTTCCCGTAGATGGGAGATAGGTGCCTTCTCTTCAGCATCTCCACCATCGCCTTCTCTGGCTCGCCGTAAGAGAGGCCCGGTATCTTCAGGACAAGGTCGTCTATGGACCGGCCGTGGTAGACGAGCCAGTCGACGCCGCCGAGCCTGAAGGTGGCCGGGTTTCCTACGAAGGTGACGTTCTTTTTGAATAGATCCCTGAGCTGCTCGGGCAGCGCGGGCTGCGGCTCCGCCTGCCTGACCACATCGTGATTTCCCGGAGATAGGACGATCTGAATCCTGTCTGGGATTTCGTTCAAAAGCTCCGCCGCCCGCTCGTACTGCACCCAGATGTCCTTTATGGAGAGGTCCTCCTCCTGGCCGGGGTATATCCCGATCCCGTCGACGAGATCTCCCGCAATGACGGCGTACTTCACCTTCGAAGCGATCCCCAGGGGGTCGTCCACCTCCCCGTTGATCCATTCGATGAACCGGTCCCAGGCATCCTCCATGAAGTATGTGCTTCCAACGTGAATGTCCGATAGGAGTAGAGCCCCGCCCTCTCCGGTCGCGATGAGTGACCGGGCTTGAAGGTCAGGCCGGACGAGAGTTTTGCCGAAGAACCTCCCCTTCCCGTCGGTGGTCCCTGTAACCCCGATCACCTCGTCCAGGACCAGGGATACGGTGTCCTCAAAGCCCGGGGAACCCTTCTGGAAGATCACCGTCACCATTCCCGTGGGGTCCTCCAGCTCCACCACCTTGTTCCCTTTGGCGCTGGTCCTCACGTCCATCACCATCCCGATGATGGCGATCTCCCTTCCGGCGATGCCTTTTCTCAGGCTCTCGATCGGCCTTGCGTTCAGCCTTCCCGAGAGCATCTCCCTGATCCGCGAGTACCGGTCCCGAAAGTACCTGATGAAGTCCTGATACTCCCCAACGCAGGTGGACCTGCCGGTTATGTCGCTCAATCCCTCCAGACAGACAGGAATCGCCGGGACGGATGGGGCATGATCCTGCTGGAGAGAAGAAACGACGTCGGGATGACCGACGGCTGGAAGCTCTGGACCTCGCGCCCTGAGCTTCTCCGCCCAAGGCGGAACTATCCGACCCTCAAGCCCCGGATCGTCCGCATGAACCGGACCCGAAGATCCTCCACCCTCCCCAGGACGGGTAATTTTCGGGCCTTCGCTCCTTTCATCGATCGAGAGATTCGGACGATCACCATCGATGACCTCGACCTCGAGATAGGTGGATGGATCAAAGGGGTGAGGCGCCTCGATGGATTCGTATGAAGCCTCCTGAACCGATGAAGAAGATCCTTCGAATGATCCTGTTGCCAGAGACGGTGATGGAGGTCGACGGACGTTGGAGGACATCGGCGAAGCATGCGGATCAGAGGCTGACGGCTCCATCTGCGATGGTTTCTGAGGGGAAAATCCGCCGTCGCCCCCGACCAAATCTCTCCAGCAGGGGCAGCGCTCGATCTCCGACGCCCCCACCACCAATGTGGAGCCTTCGAGACCTCGGATCACACCCTCCACCAGCTCGTCGCGGGGCCCTGGGTAGGAGGCGATCAGCTCCAGGGCCTCGGGATCTATCATGTATCCCTCCTCGGCGAACCGCTGAACGATCTCCTGCATCAATAGGTCATTATGGCCAGCGCCCGTAGATAAAGGTGACAGATGGGTCTCTGGGACGACCGCACCGAAAACGGTTATATCGGGAGGATGCAGATAAAGCAGCCCGATGAAACTTATAGAGTGGCTCAAGGGAGAGGGGCAGATTCAGGGCTTTCTGCGGGACCTGATATTCGTCGCCGTGGTGGTGGGCGTGATCTCGATATTGTCTCAGGTCACGCTGGGGGTGTGGACACCCATGGTGGCCGTGGAGTCGGGGAGCATGTACCCCAACATGAAAGTGGGGGACATAATCGTGATCCAGGGATCCTCCAGGACCGACATCGTCACCTGGGAGGAGGGGGAGGCTGATGATTACAGCACCTTCAACAACCCAGGAAACGTCATCCTCTACAGACCCTACGGGAAGGAGAAGCTGACCCTGACCGACCAGGCGGCTCACATATTTCTCCGAAGGCCCTACCCGCCAGACAAGGCCACCCCTGTGATTCACCGGGCGATGCGATGGGTCGACGAGGGCGAGCCGATGTGGGAAGGAGGACCTGAGGCACCATTTGCAGGCTACATCACCAAGGGCGACAACAACTCCGAAATCGATCAGAACGCAGGCCAGCTTCTGGGGGTGGTCAAAGAGAGCTACTTCCGTGAACAGATGGCCAAAGGCATGATCGAAGAGGTGGGGAACGGAACTTATCTCGACCACGAGTTCGGGTACACATTCATCAAACGGGGCGACGAGACCTACGTCATCTTTGGCATAAACTATCTGATGCCTGTCCGCGAAGATTGGGTCATCGGCGTGGCCCGCTTCAGGGTGCCGATCATCGGATACGTGAGACTGCTTCCGAACATCATAGGAAACGAGATAAGAGACCTTTTGAGGTGAATCGAACGAAGACTCACGAATCGAGAGTTCAGCGAGTCTCAAGTCACCTCATAAGAATCGAAGCCAACCCTCTCCGAACGGACCACTTCGAAGATTGCCGAACCGCCCGATCGCTGCGACCTTCCGGGCCACAAGGTCGCAGTGGATCGATAAGGCGGATCGAGCAGATCTCGGCCGGAGCCTGCCTTCGGGCCGACTACGGAGCTTTGGCCCGTTTCCTCGCCACTACGGCCCAATGGTCCTGATGATAGGGGCGAAGGTTGGAGACGGAAAGCAGATCGAACCCCTCAAGCCGCTCGATCTCCGCCCTGCAGACCTCTTTTGGATCCGCCGTCACGTCAACGCTCCTCGCCTTGATCATCAAAACGAGGGATCCACCGGGCTTCAGGTAACGGGCGGCGTTTCTGCTTGCGATCTCCGCCTGGTTTCTCTGGGCCACGTCCTGATAGACCAGGTCCACGGGCTCCAGGAAGGATGCGTATTTCTCGGGCCGGGAGGCGTCTTCAAGAAGAGGTACTATGTTATCCCGCGCCTGGCAGAGGCTGAGAAGGTCGCGCATCGACCTCGGCGAGAACTCAACGGCGTAGACGAGGCCGCCGGGCACGAGGTCGCTCACGTGACTCACCGTCGTCCCCGTGGCGGCGCCGAGGTAGAGTACCTTAGCGTCAGGCTGGAGGTTCAGCTCGTTCACAAGATCGCCGAAGCCTCCTGCAAGCCGGCTCTTGACGAGGAGGGCGGCGAGCTTGCTTCGGTGAGGGTCCCATATCCGAAGTCCCTCGACGACCCTCTCACCGTAAACGGGAACTGGGACCTTGGGGCGCGTCGCTATCCTCATCTCGCCGAAAATATCGAGGACGTAAATTCCGGAAAGAGTCTCCACGATATGCAAACTCAGGGCCACCTCACTTGCGATCGTTTGATCGGCTCGCCATCCTAATTTAAGGGGGCTTCAGAGCTCCTGTCCCAGAGAGGTGGTGGTCAATTTTACGTGTTTTACCCCTTTGAGGGCCATCATCTTCTCTGCCGCCTTTCTCACATCCTGCCCCTCGCCCCTGAGGGTGACGATCTCAAGGCAGTTTTCGTGGTCCAGATGGACGTGAAGAGTCGACTGGATTATGTCCACGAACTCGTGCTGGATGTTGGTGAGGGAGTCCACAAGGCCTCGCTGGTGATGGGAGTAGACCATGGTGATCACTCCGACCCGCTCGCCCTTGACGTCGCCCATCCACTCGTAGTGGACGATGTAGTTTCTGATCGCGTCCCTGATACCCTCAGACCGAGAGGAGTAGCCCCTCTGCTCAATGATGCCGTCAAACCTGGTCAAGAGCGATTCCGGAAGAGACACCCCAATTCTCATTAGTTCCTGTTCCATAAAGCGCACCTCAGACAGACATTTGAGTCTTATATAGTAATAAATCTATTGGCTATGGTTCTGAATAAATAGGACAAAGTCCGAGATCTGGAGAAAAGCCAAAAAGACGTGGGCATAAAAGCTTTAGATCAAGTCCGAAAAAGAGCCCTCCAACATGCCAGATATAGCGATCATCGGCGAGAAGACCTTCCTCTTCGAAAAGCTCCTCGATGAAGCCGGACGGGAGTACGCGTTCGTCAAGCCCGAGGTCCTGGTAAGCCCTTTTCTTCCCCGGTTCAGGATGGTGGTGATACCGACGGGCTTTGCCAACCCCCAGTACTCCAAAACCCTTCCGGCCCTCAAGGCATCGAAGTCAAAGATCGCGGATTTTTTGAAGAAGGGAGGGGTGATCACAATCTTCGGCCCCCTCGTCCCCGAGCACGAGTACGAATGGCTCCCCCTCCCCCTCAAATACGTTGGCGAGTACGAAAATACTGAACTCGTCCCGGCCATAGACCACCGCTGCACCTCACTCGTCGGCACAAAGGCCGCCGACTGCGACGGCTACCTCATCCCCGGGGAGGGGCTTGAGACCGCCCTAAGAGACGCCAAGGGTAGATCAGTCCTTGTCATGGGAAAGTTCGGCCGGGGGAAGATCGTCGCCACCACCATCCACGAGTTCCCGTCGGCGGAGTACCTATGCTGGGCCGCCGACGAGGGCGAACCCGTCAAGATCTGAAGAGAGACAGGAGAAGATGAGATGGAGCGCGAAGAAGAAGGTGAAAAAGAAGAGCTTGAGGAGGTCTCAGACGACGAACTATTCAGAGAGCTTGAGGCCCTCGGCGCGCGAAAGAGGAGCAAGCGGCGCGAAGAGATTGAGGCCGCTCTGAAGACCGCCCTGAGCAGGGCCGAAACCGGAGAGGGCGCCCTCATCCTAATCAACCTCGACGGCGGCGAGTGCTGCACCTTCGACAGCTACCCTGAGGCTCTGGAGTACATGGGCAAACATAAAGGCAGGTGGTACCTGGCGCCGAGGGGGATCGACCTCAGCGCGATCAGGAGGTGAATCAAGCTGTTATGAATAATGATGGCGATATCCTCCGATTCTCAAGGCTGCGTAAAATAAATCCATAATGAAGTTATTGTTTTTAAGAAGAAAACTGCGTAGGGGATTCACCATGACAAAAGAGCCACAAATCCGAGACATACCATCTATTAAGAAGCCTCTTCAGGATTTGGAGGATCTGAAAACCATAAAGGACACTATGCCACTGTTAAACCCCTTATTAAAGCAGTTCGGAGTTGATACAGATCAGATAGATAAAGAGTTGGAGAAAATTGTGGAGCTTGAGACCTCAGCAGAAGAAATGGCATCCATCCCGGATCGTTTCAATAACCTGTTCGCAAAACGTGGTTGGATTATTTATGATCTTATGAATTATGAGGTCGCTAAAGAAGTCGTCAAAAAAGCCGAAGCAGGTGATATTGACGGCGCTGAAAAAGATCTTGTCGATTATTATGATCCAGAAAAAGTTAAATGGAATTTAAATCAAATGAAACACGTTGAGGCGTTCCGCCCAAGATGGCGTCTCGCCCAAAAAGCGCTAATAGATTATCGCGAGGAGCGTTATCATGCCTGCGTCCCGGTTGTTCTTGCTTTGCTTGATGGAATGATTAACGAATTGCACGAAAAAGGGCGAGGCTCAAAAAAAGGATTTTTTGCTGAAGGTGTGAATTTAGAAGCGTGGGATTCCATTTCCGCTCACAATAAGGGTCTAGAGGCGCTAGCAAATATTTTTCGAACGGGCCGCAAAAAGACAACCACGGAGAAGATAACCATCCCCTATAGAAACGGAATACTCCATGGCATGGATCTCGGCTATGACAATAAGATGGTTGCAGCTAAGGCCTGGGCGGCCCTATTTGCTACTCGCGATTGGGCCATGAAGGCAGAGAAGGGATTACTGGACACACCCGCTCCTGAAAAAGAATTGACTCTGGAGGAACTGACCGAGCAAATCCATAAAATTGGCACGAAAAAAGCGCAATTAAAGGCATGGAAACCAAGGGTATTAGATATCGGCCAAGATGTTCCGTCAACAGGTGGTCAGGAGGTATTTGAAAGCGGAACACCTGAGCGAAGACTTGCAGAATTTCTTACTTACTGGAAAATCCGCAATTATGGATTCATGGCTAAGTGTGTTCCACCAGATCCAGGTAATGATACCAAGAGGATGCCAGGTCGTGTGCGAGAGGTGTACGACTCGAAACATTTGAAATCATTTGAATATACGAAAATCAGTGATGATGCTCCTGCGATAACCGTAATACAAGTGAAGTTGATGTATGAAGAATATGAAAAGGAAGTAGAAAGACTTGTGAAATTTCGCATGATAAATAAGGACGCAAAAGGCGAACCAGCAGTTCACGGAATCCCAGGAAGCAACTGGGAGATACTAAATTGGGATACTGCATTAACTGTGCCATCTTATTGATATCGAACCACTTTACAGAACAGTTCCCCTAAGCACAACAATTTTCTTCATGGGATGATAAGAAGATCCCATGAGATCGTTCGTCCTCTCTCCCGCAGCAGGAAAGCGCCTGATCGCCAAGGCCATTGCGACCCACCCCGCCATCGAGACGGCCCTGAAATCCGGAACCGTCGTCATCGTCGCCGGGACGACCAACGGCTACGTCGCCGAAGAGATCCTCGCGAAGATCGGACAATTCGAGGGCTTCTCGAAAAAGAGGTTCTTTCGAGTGATCACACTCCCGCCGTGGATGCCCACCACCGAGGCCGGGATGCTCCCTGACATGAGCGGATTTCCGGGCGACGTGATAATCAAAAAAGGCGTCTGGCAGAAGGAAAAGACGATCAGGCACGTCGTCGACGACCTGGAGGAAGGCGACGTCATCCTGAAGGGCGCCAACGCCCTCGACCCGTGGGGCGGGCGGGCCGCCATCCTGATCGGCCACCCGAAGGCCGGTACTATAGGCCTCGCTCTGCAGGCGGTGGTCGGAAGGCGCGTCCGGCTGATCCTGCCGGTGGGCCTTGAAAAGCGCGTCTTCTCCGACCTCGATGATCTTGCGAACAGGCTGAACGTCCCCGGCGCCGAAGGGCCGCGCCTCCTCCCTGTCTCCGGCGAGGTCTTCTCCGAGATCGAGGCGATCTCGATATTGACCGGAGCAAAGGCCGAGCTTGTGGCCTCAGGCGGCGTATCTGGCGCTGAAGGGAGCGTCTGGCTCGCCGTCAGCGGGAGCGAGGAGGAGATGGAAAAGACTGAGAAGCTGCTGAAGTCTGTGGCATCGGAGCCGGGATTCGAGCTGTAAGACGATAGATCTAAGTGAGAAAAAAGTATTTCATCTCCACCAAAAAGAATTGAGAGACTAGGTTAACATGAAAATACCTGTATTCGTATCATGTCCGACTAAACTGAACCCGAACCAAGAAGCATCACGTGAAATCATACTCGAAGAACTTGAATTCCTCAGGCTTGAACCACATGCTATTGGCAGATCAGACTACCCTACAGATTTGCCGATGCGCGAAGTCTATGTGATGGCAACTCACTGTTCAGGCGGATTGATTCTCGGATTTGAACAGTTCTTTGCCGAGGAAGGAGTTTACAAAAGAGGCTCTTCGCTATTCCGTGT
>DAQG01000063.1 GCA_002502785.1 Methanothrix harundinacea
CGCCGCCGCAATTTGACTCGTGTATTTTTACCGTGTTTTGTCAGTATCCGTTTCTACCAGATATTTTTCTTGTATTTTCCCGGCTCGCCTTTCACTCGATCTCTTCTGGCTCACCTGACGCGAGAAGCAGATCTTTATAGAGGAGTATCTCGATCACCTGAGATACGTACCTTCTTTGCTGATACCTCTGGATGTCCTCGTTCATCTTCAGCTCGCTCTCTATCTGGACCCTGATCAGGGCCATCCGAAGGTCTCGCCTCTCCTCGTCGTTCAGCTTGAGTGAGCATATCTCCTTCAGCATTCTAGGCAGGTTGAGGGGGTCTTTGAGCACCCTCGCCAGTAGGAGGACGTACCCTTTCGGAGCATCGGGTTTTGCCTCACCTGTGAGAGTTTCCAGGTCCTCGACCGAGTATTTTTCGTCGTTTATTGTAACGTAATCCATCTCTTCACCCCAAAATCAGATCTTCAAATCTCCCCGGAGGATCGACTCACATATCGCTAGATCTCTCGGGGAGTTCACGTTCACTGCCAGCTCTATCCTATCGAGGATCAGGTGGTAGTCCTCCTGCTCGAACCTTATCTTCGAGCCCAAAAGGACGTTCACCCCTGAAGGCACTATGAACCGCCCCTGGTAGTTGAAGAGGGCGTCAGGCTTCCCTCCGATCCGACGGTATATCTCCAGGGGCGTGTGGACCGAGAGGGCGGGCTCTGGGACATTTTCGTAGACCTCGATGATCTCGTCTACGATATCTCCTCTCAATAGAGGCAGGTCCGCCATCACGATCAGGACGGGCTCATCGATCCCAGCCTTCTCGACGGCATAGATCATGTCGGGAACGTATCCCTCGCCGGGCGTCTCTACCACCTCGATCCCCGCCTCCTCTGCCCATCTTCGCGTCTCAGGGACGCTCGCGGTGGCGGCCACCAGGACCTTCGCAACGGAGCTTTCCTGAAGGGCGCTGATTACGCGGTCGATGAGGGGCTGGCCCAAAAGCCGGACCATTGGCTTCTCCCCCATCTGTAGCCTCGTTCCAAGGCCGCCTGCCATCACCACGGCGTCCAGAAAAGAACCTCCCATCCGAATGCGTTAGCCGTCAATATCGAGGCACAGACTAGGGCGACGCATCTTGCCACCTCGTTGGTGGCCCCGAAGCCGTCACCGGTGGCGCCGCCAAAGTTTCTCTTGGAGACGATGACCATGTAGAGGGCCGAGACCTGGGCGACGAGGAGGACTGCGACGCCGAAGATGCCCGCGAGAGCCGCGCAGATCAGAGCTGCTATGGCAAGGCCGATCAGAAAGTCGGACCGATTGGTGTTCTCGATGGCGATCTGGCCGAAACCCTTGTGAAGGGGGGTGGAGAAGGCGGCGAAGGCTATCATCGACTGCTTGGCCGCCACCTCCGCCACGATAAGGGCGATGGGAAGAGCCCCCCGAGGGATGGAGGTGATGGAGGCGTAGACCGCAAGGATCGTTAGAATCACGAAGACGACGCCTCCTGTCCCGATGTACACGTCCTTCATGGCGCTGATCTTCTTCTCGACGGTGGTGTGGGCCATGACCCCGTCCCCGAAGTCAGCGAGGCCGTCGGCGTGGTTTATTCCGCAGAGTTTGTATATCGCCACAAGGATGAGGGCTGCCGCGATCCCTGGAGGCGCGATCTCCGTCAGGCCCAGGGCTACGACGGCATAGAACAGGCCCAGGGCTGCACCCACCAGGGGGAAGAGGTAGACATGTCTCATCAGGGCCTCGATACCCTCCATCGATATCCCGACGGGTATCGTGGTGAGAAAGCCAAAGCCTGACTTGAGGGCGAGAAGAAGGTCTTTCAGCTGAACACCGCCCTGGTGTACATGTTCGCGGAAACTCCGCCGATCAGCCCTGCGACGACGTCGTCCATGAAGGGTCCGAGCGTCCCCAATATCCCAGGTTTGGCCTTATCGTACCTGACGTAATCGAAGGAACCCTTGTACCCTCCAACGTACTTGGCGATGCTCATCCCCAGGACCTCGTCGGCTATGAGATAGGTTAAATCCCTCTCGTAATCGGAGCTGTTCATGTTGGGTAGGTTTCCTCTCTTACCCTCCTCTTCCAGGAGGACCCCTGCGTAGATAAGAAGACAGAGGTTTGGGTCGGAGAGGGCGAGGTCGAGCTCTCTTCTGAAAACCTCTTCGGCCTTGTTTCGCGTCTCCACGCCGGGGTGCGGCACGTAAAGCTCCAGGGCTGCGTCGACCACGTCGTCGATGGATATTCCCGCCTCAAAGAGCACGTCTCGGATGTCCTTACCAGAGCCCATGTCGATCGGTGAATTAAACAATCTGACCGGATAAAAGCGTATCTGGAGCCGGAAGATCTCCACATGGGCGAAGTTATTTAAAGTCCCATGTCGAGATATTACAATGGGATTTTATGAAGACAATGGTCAAGATATTTGTCGATCACGAGCATTTGGGCCGCGTGATAAACACACTCACTGAACTAGGGATAACGGGATTTTATCTCTATGAGTACAAGGGGATGGCTCCCAAAGCCTGGAGAAATTTCCGGCTGAAGGAAGACCCGGAGATGACCATCGAAGCGGTCAGACATCATGCGGAACCTGGGGTTCTGGTCAACACGGTTATAGATGGGGATTGCGAGCCGATAATCAAAGGTCTGGAACAAGCTTTAAAAGGAATAAGGTATACGATAATGGGGCAAAAGGTAACGGTTATGAAGGTCAGAGGAGATTAAGCATCCATGCCGAATTTGAGACGAGAAGTGGAATCAGTGCTCGAGGTTATAAGGAACGCTCTGAGGATGGAAGGTGGCGATATCGAGCTGGTTGACATCGCCGACGATGGTGTGGTCTCGGTGAAACTAACCGGAAGCTGTGCAGGGTGTCCTTTTTCCCAAATGACTCTCAAAAATTTCGTAGAACGAGAGCTGAAGAAGAACGTGGACGGCATAAAGGAAGTTGTGGCGGTATAGTGCGCGTACTTTTGATCGCCTCCATTTTATGTCCGTTGCATTAATAAGGTTCTGAACAGTTTGGTGTATCATCTCTGAAATGGCGGCTATTCGCCGACGGTTTCAAATCGACAATAAACGAGCAAGAGGCAAAACTTGTGTTTCCGACTAAGAAAGTTCAAACGTTGATCGGGTCCAAGATCAAGGTGGAAATGAAAGGGGCAGAACATCACGTTCTGGAGGGAACCCTGAACAGCGTAGACGACTATCTAAACCTTCATCTGCTGGAGACGGTGGAGATCGTAGATGGTGAGAGGGCGCGATCGCTGGGTTCAGTGATACTTCGTGGGAACAACATAATCCTCATAAGTCCGGTTGAGTGACTTTCCGGGTGTCCAGATGTATGAGGAAGCGCTGGAATACATCAAGTCGTGTGAGGACGGGGTTCTGCAGAGTGACCTGTGGAAATGTTTGGATATCGATTCTCGCAAATGCTCTCGTATAGTATCGAAGCTTCTGAAAGGAGATCTCATCACCAGAGAGCCTGAGTCGGCCGATGGAGTGAGAACATATCGGCTGCGGTATGTCGGAACACCATCATCGTCCGGTCGTTTCGGGCAGCTTCTTACGGGAGAAATGTTCGAGCCCTGTGCGGGTTGCATTAACGAATGTGTGCCTGAACATTGTCCGGAGCTGAGCGAATGGATCTTTGCCATCGTCTTGGCCGAGGACTCTGGTATTGGCCTCGATCATCCGATCAAAAGGGTCAGCACGACAAAGCTCCAGCAGTAAGTCCACCCACCATTTTTTTTATTAACAACCTTGCGAAAAATGCTTGCGTTCAGGCGCCCAGCAGGCCTTCCTTCCCGCAAAGCTCAAGGCGTCCAGAGATTAGCCCCGAAAAGAAGGGCGGAAAAGATAAGTTAGCGGGTTTGAATGCGGATTTTCAGGAACTTATCTGGATCTGACTTTCTCCAAAGCCCTTCTTAACCAAGATCTTCTTTATACGCCCGGTATGATTGCCTTGCAGCTCGATAACGCCGTAGCCCTTAACGGTCCCACCGCAGGCAAGCTCCGATTTGAGATATGTAGCTAGTTCGTTGAGATCTATCTCGTGAGGATCGATTCCCTGTATCACTGTAACCTCTTTTCCGTATCTTCGTCTGTTGATCTTCACCGTGATCCTCTGCTGCTCCTTGGCTACCTCTTGGCATATGCAAAGGTCTTTGGGAAGGCCACATACTGGGCACATCTCGGAACTCATCTTCTGGTAGTTACCTCCACAGAATATATGAACTCATTCGTTGGAGCGGCCTTTTGAGACATCCACCCCCCGGACTTCGAGGCTGCGGGTTCCGATATTTGGGGTTTAGCGTCTCAAGAGGCGTGGTCGGAGACCAGCGTCTCCAGATCCTGGAGCACTCTCGACATCACTTTCGGTCCTGCAAATGAGCCAGTCTCCTGGCAGACTTGATATCAATAAGCTAAATAGCTATTGGTGGCCTTTGGCTCTGGCAAACATAACGATATGCATTGCCCTTGAAATTGTCTCCATCTCAACGGGGATCGATCTCAAAAAATCGGTCTTGAGGCGATTGAGGATCTGTCTATAGCCCAACCTGAAAATATCGGGTTTCGGGGGTTGGCGCAAGATCCAGCCAACCGGCCTGGAATGAAGCGTCCTTTGCGCGACCTTTGTCCAAAGTCGGGCTACATCGCCTCTAATTCGCGATCTCGGATTTGAGGTGGCCGAAAGGATTGGCAGGGCCACCTCATCTTTTTACCTCCCTCAACCTTCTGACGATCACCTCTGCAAGGAAGATGGCCAGCGCCGCAAAGAGGAGGAACCACCGTCTGCTGACCCTCTGCTGGGTCGTGATCTCGCTTCTCTTTCTCGCCTCTTCGACGAGGCTTCCCGCCACCTCCGCCTCGGAGAAGACCTTCCCGCCGTTCGACATGATGAGCCTTGAGAAGTCCGGGTTGAAACCGACATATCTGAACTCGAGGGGGTAGTTGACGGCGATCCCGTAGTCGCCCACGGTGTATATCCCCTGCCTTTCGGGCGTAATGGCAGCAGAATACCGGTTCTCGCCCACCTTCTCCACCTGCCCCGATCCGATCTTCGGAGGGTTCGGGCTAGTTATGGTGATCTCGAGAGGGGTTCCCAGCCAACCGTCCTCAGCGTCGATCCTCCCGGACTCCGGCCTGGGATCTCCGATCGCCCAGTTCACAGTTCTGGATACGAGCCTCGAGTTTTTGGCCGAGTAGACCTCCGGAGCCCAGGCGGAGCCGTCGTCGGAGGTGAAGGCCGCAACTCTTCCAAGGCCGTACCTCCATGTGGTGAGAATCGGTTTTCCGTCGAGCATCACCACCAGCCTCTGCCCCCCTGACTTCGGGGTGACGTCGTTGAACCCGGTGGCGTTGGCTTCGAGGCTGAGATCCGAGGTTATGTAGTGGTTGGGGTCTGCGATCATCAGGGCGTAACCGCCAGCCTGGATCTCCTCCTCGGGCAGCTCTTCATCTTCTGGCCTCTTTTCGGCCCTGATGGTGACAGAGCCGGGATAGACGGCAGAATGGTACTCGGCTCCGTTTTTGGCGGCCAGATCTTTGAACCCTCCGGGAGCGTCTTCGAAGGACTTGACCTCCACCAGATGGACCGTCGCCCCCATCTCCTGGATCATCCTCGTCGACTCCTCGAAGACCTCGGGGTACTCCTTCACCCGGCCGTCGGAGATGACTATGACCTCGCCCTCACCGCCGCTGGAGTTGAGGATGTTCCAGGCGAGGGCGAGGCCCGTGTTTAGCTGGGTTTCCTCCTGGGCACCGGCCTGGGGAGAGAGGCTGGATATCCGGTCACCGATCATGATCTCTTTTCCGGCGATAGGGGTTGGGGTGAATACGACGAAGGCCTCGGTCCCGAAGACGACGAGCGCCACCCGGTCGTCTCTGAACTCGGGCGATTTCAGAAGCTCTATGGCGAGGGACTTCTCGTAGTCGAGGAATGTGGCGCCCCCGATCGACATCTCCCTTCGAGTGCTTCCGGAGATGTCCATGATGATGACCGTCGTCTTCCCGCCCTCGAAGATGCTGGGAACAGATTTCACCGGTAAGACGTCTTCGAGGGTGCTGTTCCTATAGTTTCCAAAGTCGAAAGACGTCTCGCCTCCCACCACCACGAGGCCTCCGCCGTTTTTGACATACTCCTTCAGGCTTGCAAGCTCGGAGTCGTACTTCTGGTTGTCCAGGACTACCGCCTTGTACTTTTTGCTTCCGGACCCGAGCTGGTCGGCGCTGAACTGGGATGTGGTGGCGAGCTTGTACTGCTCGGTTAAGACCTGTGAGAGGGGCGAGTCGCCTCCGCCCACCAGAAGGACGTCGGGCTTGGGGACGACGTAGACCGCCTTCTGGTACTGGTCGTTCTCCCTCTGACGGTCTCTTGGGAAGTTTATCGTCGCCTCGATGATGTGGTTTCCTGTCGACGAGAACCGCTGGGATATCTTGATGGAGGTGGACCTGCCAACTCCTGTGACCTTGTCCTGGTATACGACTGAATTGTCGGCCCTGACGGTGAGAAGGCCGTCAAACTCGCCGCTTGAGCTTCTCACGATGACTGTGAAGGGGTAGTCTCCTCCAAGAACGGCGGTGTTCGTCCCGGAGATCTCGACGCTGTAGTCCTCTTCCACCGGCTCCATCTCGAGAGCGAAGACGGTGGAGTTGGCGGATCTCGCCAGGGCGAGGGCCTCTTCCAGGTCTCGGCCCTTGTTGCTGTAGCCGTCGGTGACCAAAAGGAGAGCTCCGCCCTGTTGGGCGTACTGGAGAATCTTGTCGCCGAGAGGCGTTGATGTCCCGGAGAAGGTTCTGATCTGGGAGTCGGGAAGGTCCGCCTGGACCCTCTCGGCCGCGTTCCGATCGAAGATCTCCGTCGAGGCGGTGAGGTCCGAGACGACGGTTATGAGGGGTCGTTTGGTCTGGGTCGTCTCGGTCACCGTGACGTAGGGGTTGGCGAGGGCCACCACCAGAAGGCAGAATATGGCCGCCCTGCTCAAAACGAGGAGCTTGTTCTTGTTCCATCGAAGGCTCGCCACTCCTGCGATCAGTATCAGGGGTATGAGCACGAGGAGGCGGGGTTCGGAGAAGTAGAGGCCTTCCATCAACTCTCTCGCCTCCTTCGAAGGATGACAAGCTCAGCGACGATCAGCCCCGAGGCTATGAGTACCAGCCACGGTGAGAGGTCTTTGTTGATCAGCTTTTCAGAGGTCTTGCCGCTGGTGAAGGACCCTAGGTTTAGGGTCTCGCCTTCCTGGAGGTTTGACTCGATGGGGTCGTACATGTTGGCGGCAAGAGTTTGGCCCTGGAACTTGTAGATGCCAACCCTGTCCAGGAGGAGGACGTCGGTGGAGATGCTCTCACCGGCCGCGTCCACCAGGGTCATCTCCCCGAGCCGCACTATCTCGCCGGTCCTGCGGTTCGATTCGGAGGCGTCGGGGACGTTCGTCAGCCAGTTTATCATCTCGTACCAGAATATCGGGTACTCGGGCCTCTGGTAGAAGTCGGACCTCTCGGAGGAAAGGCCCATGTATACGGCGGTACCGCTTCCGAGCCTCCAGTAGGATATCACGGGAACGCCGTTTGCTTCGGCGATGGTCACTGAGCCGGGGCGGGGCGAGGCCTGAAGGTAGCTGTAGACTCCGACCTCGTCGAAGTGGACGTCCTCGGCGAAGACCGGGTTTCTTGTCCAGAGGGGTGCGGAGTCGTTGACGACGCCCGTTATCCTGACGGGCAGGTACTCGGGGCTGTCTGAATCGTTGGAGGCTACGTAGACGACTTTGCCGCCGCCGTAGACGTATCTGTTCAACCCGCCGTCGGCGGTCGCGTTCTCTATCACCACCAGGTCGAACTTATCGTACTCGCCGGATCTGCTGGTCGCGACGGTGGAGATCGATCTCAGGGCTGCGAGGACCGGTCCATCGTCGCCCAGGTACAGAACCCTCCTCTGCCTCAGTTCCGGGGTGTAGACGTAGGCCCTGTTGTCGGAGGATATGGCGTCCTCGACGTCGAGGGTCACAGAGTTAACGCCGGGGAAGGCGTCGAAGGTGAGGTAGCTGTCGCCCCCGGACTCTATGGTTCTGGTGCTAGATGATGTGCCCCCCGGCCCTGCGATCTTTATGGGAACTGTCCTGGTCCTGCCGTAGTTTCTTATGAGACAGCTGTAGTTCAGGGCACCTCCGGAGTCGACGATCCAGCCGCCGACGATCCCCACGTTCTCGCCCTCTCCGCCGGAGTCGACGAAGACGACCCCGGTCCCCTCGCTCTCGATCAGTCGTCTCGTCACCTCGGGGTCGTCGCCGGTCCAGCTCACAAAGTCAGAGACGACGAGGATCGAGCCGCCCTCGGCTCCAAGGAGGCTTTTGCCCATCATCATCCCCGTCGAGAGGTCGGCTGAGACCGCCTTCGGTGATAGGGATTCGAGGACGATCCTAGCCTGCTCGCCGTTCCCCTCCCGGAGGGCGACGATGGGGATGTTCTCCGCGAGAACGATGCTGATCCGATCCTGGCCCGAGGCGTACTGCTGGACGATATCCTTTGCTTGGCTGAAGCTCGCCTCCATGCTGGCGGACAGGTCGATCACCACCACCAGGTGCGCTCCCTGAGTTCCCCTCGACTCCGTGTAGGGTCCTGCGGCGGCCAAGACCAGAAATAAGATCACCAAAAGCTGAATCCAGAATAGGGGGTCTGTGATAAGGCGGTTGAGGGCTGCGGTGGGCTTCGCCTCCCCCTCTCTTATGAAGGCCGTCGACGGAAAAAGCAGGTCTTTGGGCTTGGGCCGGATCATATAGAGGATGATCAGGGGGATTGTGCTCAAAAGTCCCAGGAGGGCGAGGGGATTGCTGAAGGGCATCAGCGACTTTACGCCCAGGGCCGAGAAAAGGTTTACGCAAGTTCGGGTCCTGTCTTTGTGCCAACATTCTTAATACAATTGACCGTCTCAATGATGTCTGATCCTGCTCATCGAGGTGCCACAGAATGGTCAGCGTCATGGAAATTTATCAGCTTCTGCCCAAGACGAACTGCAAGAAGTGCGGCCTTCCCACCTGTATGGCCTTCGCCGTCGGGCTGCTCGGCCGGGAGAAGACGATCGAGGATTGCACGCCGCTCTTAGAGGAGGCGAAGTACGAAAAGAAGCTGGAGGGGCTAAGGGAGCTATTGGCCCCCATATTGAGCGCCGACGCCACCGAGACCGGGATGATAATCCACGACGAGAAGTGTTATGGGTGTGGAAATTGCGTCGTCGCCTGCCCCGTGAATGTGGCCAACGACCCCAAGGGGACGGCCATCGGCCGGGGGCCCGTCAGCGGAAAAGCGATTTTGATGGTGGAAGACGGCGTGGTCAAGTGCGTGAACGTGGATGAGTGCAGGCGGTTTGGGCCCAATAAAGTACTCTGCAGCGCCTGTATCGTGACGTGTCCAAGCAAGGCGATCGAGTTCATCTAGGTGATTATTAATGGCGTTCTGTACTGGTTGTTCTCTGCTCTGTGACGATATCGAGGTGGATTTTCAGGGCGGCAAGATCAAAAAGACCATGAACCTCTGCAGAAAGGGGCATGCCCACTACGATTCCCTCGGCGTCGATAGACTTGCCCCCGCCGTCGACGGTTCTTCAGTGGGTATCGATGAGGCCGTATCGGCGGCCGCAGAGGTGCTGGCCGGGGCCGAAAACGTCCTCCTCTTCGGCTGGGGGAACTCGACTCTGGCGGCCCAGGGAGCTGGGGTGAAGCTAGCAAAGAAGCTCGGATGCGTCATCGACGATCCCTCGTCCTACTCTCAGGGGCTCATAACGGAAAAAATCCTAGCTGGAGACTTTCCCACCTGCACTTTCGACGATGTAAGGAACTTTGCCGACGTCTCCATCTACTGGGGGGACGATCCCTCCAGCAGCCATCCCCGACACATGTCCAGGTTCTCCTACTTTCCTCGGGGCGAGAAGAGGCAGAGGGGGTACGAAGAGGACCGGGAGGCGATCGTGATCGACGTCCGAAAGTCGCCGACGGCCCAGATCGCCGCCGACGGCTTTTTCAAGATATTGCCCGGAGGCGACGGCGAGTTCATGGAGGCTCTGATGGCGACTCTGGGCGGAAAGATCCCCAAGGTCGAGGACAAGAAGAAGATGCTGAACCTTGGCACGAAGCTGCGAAAAGCTAAGTTCGGGGTGATATTCACAGGGCCCGGCCTCGCCCATTCCCTGGGCGGCGATCTTGCGGGTTTTGCGTCCCTCGTCGGAAGGCTGAACGAGCTGACTCGCTTCAGCGTGATACCGAGCCTTTCCGACTACAACTCCAGGGGGTTCAACCAGACCCTCTTCGACAAGACCGGTCACGTCAACGGGGTCTCTTTCAAGAACGGGGTCGACCACGGTCCCGAGTTTGGGATCGCTAAGTATCTGGACGCTTGCGATGCGGTCATGGTCGTGGGCTCGGACCCCGCGGCCGTTCTTCCCGGGACGCTCGCGAAAAAGCTCGCGAAGGTCCCGATGGTGGCGGTCAACTCGTTTAAGAACCTCACCACGGATATCGCGAAGGTGACGGTTCCGACGGCGGTGGCGGGCCTCGAGGTCGGCGGATCTGCCCTTCGGGCCGATGGGTTGAGGGTGGAGTTCGATGCCTTTGTGGAGTCGGATTATCTGCCCGACGTTGAGGTCGTCGAAAGGATGATGGAGGCGGTCTAAAATGGCTGGAAAGGCAGAGGTGACGGTGATCACATACAGGGGCATCTTCCAGGAGGTGGAAGAGGCGCTCGGCATGTACAGCGAGGGGTACCGGGACCAGTCAGCCCTCGTCGTCCTGGACAAGGGCGAGGTAAAGGAGCTGGGGGTCGAGGACGGCCAGCCGGTCATCCTCGAGAACGGGTTTGGGAAGGTCGTGGTGACGGCAAAGCTCTCCGAAGACCCTCATCCCGGCGTCGCCTTCATGCCGTCCAGCCCCTGGTCGGCGCAGCTCGCGTCGGGAGAGGTTGGTGAGGACGGGATTTTGGATCTGAAGAGGTTCAGGGCCCAGGTCTCCAAGGCGAATGAGGCGGTCACCACCATCGAGGAGATCGGAGAGAGGATAAGGGCGGCTTGACCGTTTGGGAAGTGGCGATATGAACCTGATATCCATAGCCGACTTATCCGCCGAGGAGATCTCTTTGGTTCTTGACCGGGCCGACGAGCTGAAGGCGAGAAGAAACGATCCAAAAAGCCGATCGATCCTGGCGGGTAAGAGCCTTGCCACCATCTTCGAGAAGCCCTCCACCAGGACGAGGGTATCTCTTGAGGTGGCGATGACGGACCTTGGGGGGCACGCCCTCTATCTCAGCAGCAAGGATCTGCAGCTGGGCCGAGGCGAGACGATAGTCGACACCGCCCGCGTCCTATCGCGTTTTGTCCACGGGATCGCGGCTCGGGTCTACCACCACTCCACCGTCGAGGAGCTGGGCCGCTACGCCGCGGTCCCTGTCATCAACTCCTTGTCGGACGTCGAGCATCCCTGCCAGATCCTGGCGGACCTGATGACGATGAGGGAGAGGTTCAGCCGCCTGGAAGGGCTGAAGGTGGCCTGGGTCGGGGACGGTAACAACGTTTGCAACTCGACGATTCTTGCCGCGGCTCTGATGGGTATGGAGATGGTCGTCGCCTCACCTCCCGGCTACGGGCCAAACCGTAAAATACTAGATCAGGCTGATCGTCTTGGTGGCGGGACCGTCGTCGTCACAGATCCCGTCAAGGCTGTCAGGGGTGCGGACGTCGTCGAGACCGATACATGGGTTTCGATGGGTGATGAGGCCGAGACCGCCAAGAGGACGGCGGCTTTCGGGCGCTACCAGGTGAACGCAGGTCTCCTGCGTCACGCGAAGAGTGACGCCATCGTGCTGCACTGTCTTCCGGCCCATCGGGGCCAGGAGATCACCGACGAGGTGATGGACGGGCCGCAGTCTCTCATACTGGACCAGAGCGAGAACCGGCTCCATTCGGTCAAGGCGGTGCTGGAGAAGCTGATGGTCTAGACGGCATCAAGATGATATTCTGAGAGCGGGGGTTGCCAAGCGGTCAAAGGCGCAGGGCTTAGGACCCTGTCCTGCAGAGGTTCGTGGGTTCGAATCCCATCCCCCGCATAAAATTACCCCGTCACATATCGATTTTTAGATATAGATCTCTGAATTATTTACCAGTAAATAGGAATGGAATTTTTCCACTTCCACTGCCTTCTAGCTCACGACTGTCCTGGATAGGACTAAAATACCTTCATCCCAACGATGTTTTTTCGCAGCGGGCATAGCAGCATCAGATATACTCAAGCGCTAAAAGTTTTTTGGCTCCTCGCTGTTTTGCATTGAAAGGACATAGCTTAAAGATCGTCCAAATTGCAATACCGTTAAAGATGGCTCCGGCGGATCTTCATGCGCTTGATACCCCTCCTGAGAAGCCCAGCTTAGCAGACTGATGATCGGAAAGAGCAAATGGAAATATCGCCCTTTCGCTGCTCAGTTTATCCTTACCTCCACTAAATGCTCTTTCCGATCATCAATAAGGTGTATCGTCCCATCGCTCTGCAAAAGCCCGTCTATCATCACGCTCTGCGCTACCCCCGTCCTCGTAACTGTGATGTGGTAGAATGTCTCTCGGTAACGGTAATGCAACTGAAACGATTCCCAATCGGCGGGGATACAAGGCTGAAATTGCATCTTGTCAACGTCAAGCTGTAGTCCTAGCAGCGATTCCACTATGAGACGATACATCCAGCCCGCCGCTCCAGTGTACCAGGTCCACCCGCCGCGCCCTGTGTGTGGCGGGAGGGCATAGACATCTGCTGCCACGACGTATGGCTCTGCTTTGTAGATCGCAACCTGCTCTGGGGTCGAGCCATGGTTCAGAGGGTTGATCATTGACAATAGCTCCCAGGCCCGGGTGCTGTCGCCCATGGCGGCAAAGGCCATGGCCACCCACACAGCAGCATGAGTGTACTGCCCGCCATTCTCTCTCACTCCCGGAATGTAGCCTTTGATGTAGCCAGGATCAGAGTCAGACTTATCGAAGGGCGGCTTTAGGAGCTGTATCAGTGAGGCATCTCTTTTGACGAGTTGGCGATCCACTTCCTCCATAGCCACCTTTGATCTTTCCGCATCTCCTGCCCCGGATAGAACAGACCAGCTCTGGGAGATGGAATCGATCTGACATTCTGGATTGGCCGAGGATCCGAGGGTCTCTCCGTTATCGAAGTAGGCGCGCAGATACCAGTTTCCATCCCATCCGAACTCTTTGATATTCTGGCGCAGATTGGCGGCCTCGCGGCTGCATTGATTTGCGAAGGCTGCATCACCACACAGAAGGGCAATCTCTGAGAACTTCATGAGCACATGGTACAGGAAGAAGGCAAGCCAGATGCTCTCGCCTTTGCCCTGATATCCCACGCGGTTCATGGCGTCGTTCCAGTCCCCAGAGCCCATGAGGGGCAGGCCGTGCTGGCCAAACTCAAGGCCGTTCCTGATGGCTCTGACGCAGTGCTCGTAGAGGGTACCGGACTCTTTCGACCTGGTGGGCAGGTCGTAGTAGGCGTCCTCATCAGGCTTCAGTGGCCTACCCTCGATGAAGTTGATGCGCTCGTCAAGCACGCTGGCGTCTCCTGTAGCTGTGACGTAACGGTGAGCCGCCAGCGGCAACCAGAGGCTATCATCCGAGCTGTGCGTCCGCACGCCTCGTCCCGATGGCGGGTGCCACCAGTGCAAAACATCTCCCTCCTGGAACTGGTGGGCCGCACAGCGCAGGAGATGTTTCCGGGCAAGCTGCGGTTCTGCATATATCAGCGCCATCGAATCTTGCAGCTGGTCGCGGAAGCCGAATCCCCCGCTCGATTGGTAGAATCCGCTGCGCGCCCAGATGCGGCACGCCAGGGTCTGGTAGAGGAGCCAGCCGTTGGTGAGCACGTTGATGGCCTTATCTGGGGTCTCCACGTAGACTGCGCCAAGGGTGCGGTTCCAGTAGCTCCACACCGCCTCTAGCGCAGCGCGCGCAGGACCAGACCCGCGAAAACGCTTGATCAGGCTGTGAGCATCTTCAACATTTCGCCCGGTGCCCAAGGTGAAGACGATCTCGCTCTCCTGCCCGTCTGCCAGATCGATCTTGACCTGCATGGCTGCACATGGGTCCATGGCCGGCCCAACTCTGTTAGAGAGCCGCTCCCGCGCCAGGGCGGCAGGCTTCGCCAAGCTGCCGTTTCTGCCAAGGAACTCGGTCCTGTCCCCAGAGAAGCTGCCCATCTCCTCGTTCACATCCAGGAAAACTATCCGTCCGGGAAAATCCGCATTGTACGGGTTTCTGGCAAGGAGGGCCCCTGTCCTGGGATCGATCTCTGTGACAATGTGCATCCCAGACTTAGAACGCATCTCCCCTAACACCAGCTCGACGTAGCTGGTCACAGATAGCCTGCGAGATATGCCTGATTCATTGCGGAGCTTGAGCACGCAAAACTTCACTGGCGCGTCTAATGCCACATATACCCAAAGCTCGGATGCGATCCCGCTCTCTTTGTGCTCGAAAACGCTGTAACCGAACCCGTGCCTACAGGTGTAAGGCGTCGGCCCGCGTGCCGGCATGGCCGTGGGCGACCAGAACTGGCCGCTCTCCTCGTCACGAATGTACAGAGCCTCGCCGCTGACATCGCTCACAGGATCGTTATACCAAGGGGTAAGGCGGAACTGCTGGGAGTTCTCGCCCCACGTATATGCTCCGCCACTCTCAGAGATTACTGTCCCGAAATTGGGATTTGATATCACATTCGACCACGGAACCGGTGTCGTCTGTCCAGGAGCGATCCGGATTATGTATTCGCGTCCATCCTTTGTGAACCCACCAATACCATTGAAGAAGATCAGATCCCGACTGGTAGACATAGCCGCCTCGTAGTTCTCGACACGGGGAGCTTGGACCGGCTTTAAAAGAGGAACGGCTACTGAGAATCTGCATGTGCGTTCGAGCTGGTCCTCAAAAGTTCCCCGGTCATCTGTAAAGATGGCTTTGGCCACGGCCTGTACCAGGACTCCCGCCTCTTCTGAGATCTGGTCCGCGTGTATTACGAAGACTCCGCCCGATCGCTCCTTGGTACAGGTATCGGTGCTGATGGAGACCAGGCCCATAATTTCATCCTGGAGTTCCTGCCGATAGCCTGAGCGATCTTCGTTCCAGATCACCAGATCGACTGCAAGCCCCATCATATGCCAGTAGGCGTGAGCCCTCAAGAGCTGATGCGCCAGATCGATGTAAGACCGATCTCCGATCCGAAGGAGGACAATTGGGATATCACCCGATATGCCGTAAGCCCAGAGGCCTGACTGGCCATGCTGGTTTTTCAAGAGAACGTTGGTACTTGCGCGCCAGTTTGAGCAGGGATAAATTATTGCGCTGGCAAGGCGCATATAAAGATTAATATCGACATCGGTGATGTTGAGCTGTTGCATAATCATCTGGTTGTGAGTCCAGGCCAGGTTGTGGACGCGGTCCGCCATGCGCACGTCGTGGTATTTATCAATCAGTTCAATGGCCCTAGCTCGCGTCTCTGCCATTCCTGTGATGAAGTTCACCCGTGACGTCTCTTCTGGATCTATCGTAACAATGCACCTAATGGAAACTATCGGATCCAAGACGGAGCCCTCGCTATCTGAGAACTCTATTACTCCTGTCATTGCCACAGGATCGGCAACAGTTCTTCCCCTACCTATGAACTTGGAGCGATCTGTCTCAAAAGAAACCAGATCATCCTTGACCTTCTCCGCCGACATCAGATGCAGCATCCAGGGCGTCTTCTCGTCCTTGGACCTCGGTCGGCGAGTGCATAGGATAGCAGATCTTTTGCGCAGGATCTTTGTCTCTACGAAGAGGTTGCTAAAAGCGGGATGGGTTGCATCTTCCGCAGGGGTCGCCAGAACGACCTCTGCATAGCTTGTCAGCTCAATCTTCCGCCTTATCGATGTGTGATTGGTGAGAATGATGCTACGTAACTCGACATCGTCCTCAGGCGAGACGACAACTTCTGTATGGACGTCAATACCTAAAACCCTTGACCTGAACTCCGCCTTCGATCCCTGGAATATGACCTGATAAGTCTCAGAATTTTTACATACAGGCTGATATCCTGCCGACCAGACATCATTGCTGTCCAGGTCGCGGATATAGAAAAACTGTCCCTCATTGTCGCGGGTACTATCGCCATGCCAGCGAGTGACCGCAATATCCTTCCACTGGCTATAGCCTGCACCGGAACCAGAGATCATCACTCTGTAATCGCCGTTGGAGAGAAGGTGCACATCAGGCGTGGTGCTGTTCGGATCATTGAAGACCCGCATGGACCTCTCACGCGCCAGCATGCCTGCCCTCCAGATTGATGGCGACGCCTCCGCTGCATGAGGATAGAATGGCTTAGCCTTGGGAACCTTTTCTTGGAGAAGCAGATCCGCAGCCCGGAAGATGGGATTGGCCATGAATCTTCTTTGCATAGGTCGGTCTAACAAAACATAAGCCATGGAGAGAAAGCTCATGCCCTGGTGATGGGCCATGAAGGACCGCACAGTTGCGCTTCTTTGATCTTGGATCAGACGTGACTGAGTGTAATCTATGGCTTCGTAGAACCCATACTCTCCCAGATAGCCCTCGCCTGCCATTCGCTGCAGATTGATGCAACCCTCTGCGGGAGAAACCATCAAGGCCAGAGCTGAGGCATAAGGTGCTATCACCAGGTCTTTGGCCAGCCCACGCTTAAACCCGAGGCCTGGCACTCCGAAAGCCCGATACTGGTAGATCTGATTGACATCTATGATGTTGTAGCCAGATTCTGAGACGCCCCAGGGAACACTTCGTTGTCGCCCATATTCGATCTGCCGCTTGACCGTCGACCTGTAGGTCTGATTGAGAAGGGTGTTCTCATAAGTCGGCATAATCAATAGCGGCATGAGATACTCGAACATAGTCCCACCCCAGGAGAGCAAAGCCAGTTCTCCGCCTGCAGTGGTGAGCATGCGACCTAAGGAAAACCAGTGCTCCTGCTTCAGTCTACCTTGGGCGATGGCAACATAGCTGGATAGCCTGGCCTCAGATGCTAAAAGATCATAGCAGCCCTCATCGCGTCTGGAGTCGTCGACGTTGTAGCCTATGGCAAGAAGCCGACGCGACTCATTGAATAGGAAATCGTATTTTATATCAGCCAGCTCTCTACAGTCGAGTGCAAGCATCTCGATGGATGCAATCCTCTCGCCAGCGCGTTTTTCCGCTTCCATTGTCTTCTGACCGAGCTCTTGCAGCCACTTTCTTTCAGTTTGGCGGTCTTCACCGAGGAAATAGCTGCTGATTTGATCTATGATGGGCACCATCTTTCTGGCCGTCTCCGGAACCTCTCGCAGCAATGGAACGAAGTCAAATCTGAGCAGCTCAGCTTGTAGCTCGCTTCTCCTTCCTACCTGCTCTGTCGAGCCTTGCGCCGGAGATTCCTCCAGGAGAGGATGCCCCATAATCCACATAGGCAACATAAGCCACGGTGCCATGAGGACCAGGTCGTCCAAATGATCCCGGAGCTGAAGCTCATAAGCCCGTGTCCACCACAATAGATCATCATCAGCTTCCGAACCCAGGCGGTCCATCATCAACGCCGCTGCCTTTGCCTGCCGGTCCAGCAATTGCCACGCTTCCGAGAGGTTGCGTGGAGGCGACTGAAGCTCTGTCCAGAATCGATCGATCTGCACGAGCATTTGTGGGGGCCCCATTTCCTCTCGGCCCTCGTCTGCAGGCCCACCGCCTCCGTTGGCACCATCCCTTATGATCTGCAGCGTATCCTGAAGACCGTTAAACGCCTGATCTGGCAGGATCTTCTGGTCCATAAGCTCGATTTGCCCCTGCTGCAGGGTCAGCAGATGACCTGCCAGGTTACCGCTATCAACAGTCGAGATATACTTTGGCTGCATCGGTTCAAGCAGCTTAGTATCGTACCAATTGTAAAAGTGGCCCTGGAACCGTTCCAGATTTTTCATTGTCTGAAGAGCGCAAACGTTCCGCTCTATCAGCTTTCCTGCCGAGATGTAACCGAAGTCGTATGCTGCCAGGTTCGCCAGCAGTGAAAATCCCATATTCGTAGGCGATGTGCCGTTGGCAACCACTGAACGCGGTTCCTCCTGATAGTTGTCCGGCGGAAGCCAATTGTTGTCGGGTCCCACGAACGTCTCGAAGAACTTCCAGGTCCTCCTCGAAAGCTTGCGCAGGAAGATCGTCTGATCCTCGTCAAGTTTTGTTTTAGGTGTGTCAGGGGGCAGGCTGATCCACCAGGCAACAGCAGGTGCGAGGCTCCAAGATACCAGCAGCGTCCAAACGATATACAGCACATCAGGACGCCAAAACGCCAGATAGGAGGTTGTGGCAATGGCTACTGCTGGTGCTATCCACATCGACTGGTAGAATCCCGCTAGATCACTCTTCCCACTATTTCTGGAGCTGCTCGAAGAGTTCCATTCCAGCAGCCGCTTATGGGTGAAGAGCATTCGCCCACCGGTGCGCACAACTGCATCCAGGCTGAAGAAGGCCTCATACGGCAGGAAGGTCAGGCTGAGCCCTGCCTGTGCCAGGTATCTGACAATCGCTCTCCCGGCTGAATACAGGTGCTGATCAATGGGCAGCTCGGCGGGCTTGTTCAGGATCACTCGGATGCAAGCTAGCACCGGTGGTGTTAGAACAGCCCCTACTACCACAGAGGTCCAGAACCATGGCTGCAACAGTACCAACCATGCCAAGAACAACAGTAAAATCTGGGCAGGGGTCACGAGGCTGCGCCTGAGGTTGTCGAAGATCTTCCATCGGGATAGCCCTGAGATTGGATTGTCCATGACCAGGCCTCCTGGGCCTGGCACGCGCGTTAGCAGCCAACTGGCAATCTGCCAGTCTCCCCTGATCCATCTGTGCCTCCGGCTAACGTCTGTTGTGTAGCGGTAGGGATAGTCCTCATAGAACTGCACATCGCTGACCAGTGCCGCTCTGGCATAGCTCCCCTCCAGAAGATCATGGCTTAGGATCAGGTTATCTGGAAAGCGCCCACCCAGAGACTGCGAAAAGGCATCCACGTCGTAGATACCCTTCCCGGTAAAGGAGCCTTCCCCGAAAATGTCCTGGTAGACATCTGAGACCTCCCGCGTGTATGGATCAATTCCCGGCTCGCCTCCGAAGAGCCTCACAAACCTCGATCGGTCTGCCTCAGGCATGCCTGAGCTCAGGCGGGGATGGAGTATGCTGTAGCCCTCAGCGACATATTGCTTATGCTCATCGAACCTGGGGTGATTGAGAGGGTGAGCCATGGTCTCCACCAACAGCCGGGCAGAGTCGTAGGGCATCTTGGTATCTTCGTCGACCGTGATGACGTACTTCACTTCAGGCAGGATCGATACGTCGCCCACAATCGAAGAGAAGCTATCCCCAGATCCCCCTCGCAGCAGTGAGTTGAGTTCCCCGAGTATGCCCCTTTTTCGCTCATAGCCCCTCCAGATCTCCTCTTTAGAGTCCCACCTGCGCTGGCGGGGAAAGAGAAAAAAGATACTATCATGGTACTTTTCATTCAGCGCCTCGATTCCCTGGCGAGCTATAATTAGCAGATGCTCATCTTCAGGCACGACCTCCTGCTCGGCGTCGCCCAGATCCGTCAGAAGGCCGAAGTGGAGGTTTATATCCCGGTTTGCCAGGTATCGAACCTCGAGCCCCCCCAGCAGATCCATAACTTTTTCAGGGCTGGTCAGAACAGATGGTACCACAACCAGCGTTCGCAGCTCTTGCGGAATGCCTGAAGAGAAGTCCATTCTGGGGAGAGCATGAGGCCTGACCAGCAGAGTCGTCAGCCAGTTCACCAGGCCGACCGCAGGACTGCTTATGCAGATCACCAGGAAGATGGAAGCCAAGACCAGCATCCATCCGCCCGATCCAAGCTTATAAGCCAGGGCCAGTACTGCAGCTGTGATGAGTGCAGTGACCAGCGTTATCGCGCCGAGATAGCAGAGCAGAGGGAACCGATGAACAGTCCTGCTAAGTGACTCCATTAGCGGCCAGCCCATCCCAGCAGCCCACTCAAGCTCAGGTACCCCCTTATCTATCAGGTAGAACCCAACATGTGCACTTCGATCTTCGCTGCCCCTAGCCTCAACACTCGCCTGGGCTAGTTTTACCGCCAAAAGTGCGACCTCTTCCTCTGATAACAAGCTACACCTTGCGATCCTCTCAACTGTGTGGCGGTAACGATCACGGGTGGCGAAGTCCATCTGGCTATATGTGCCTCCTGGGTCCATGTGCAGTGCCTTCTCGACAACGCTCGTCCCCTCTACAAACTTCCTCCAGTCCATGGACTCGAGAAAACGAAAGCTTCCAATGCTGTTGCCTATGGAGACCTTATCTGCAGCTACTTGCTGGATATCCTCCTGGACCATCTGGCCGATGGTCTTTCCCATTTCAGATAGACGCTCTTCAATCCATGTTAGCGGGAGAGCCAGAGCATGGCTCTGTCCTTCCAACCTTCGGGCAAATTCAGCAACAAAGGCACTGGACATTGGAGGGTCTGAGCTGGCCAGATCAGCCACCACAACGATCATGCTCTTTGGTTTTGTCTCTGCCGTCAGAATTATCTGATCTGCCCAGTGACCTGCCAGGTTGCGGTCGATCCTGCCCTTGGCGATTCGCAAAGATATGCGCCGCAGGTTCTCTATCAGTGCCAGGCGGAGCATGATCGCAACTGCCCAGAGTTCGCCCAGGTTAAGCACACTGACCGTTTGATACGCATCCACGAAGCTTTTTAGGCTTTCTGCATCCACCCGACCATCGGAATGAAGGATCAGCTCCCTGGCAAGGTCATAAATGCGCGGGTAGCCAGCCAGCGGCCCTTTGAGCAGATGCGGCAGCTCTTTGCTGTAACCTTCCGGCAGATGCTGCTTGGCCATGAGAATCTGCTCTTCTATCTTGTAGAAGTTGTCGATTAGCCACTCCGAGGCTGGCGCAATCCGTAGATTCGATGCTACTGCCTCTGTCAGCAGCTCGTTTACCTGCAGCAGGATCTCCTCGTTCTCAGCCAGCCTTGGCAAAAGCAGGTCCCTGCCGGGAATTGGATCGACCTCATGGCGTTCTGCCAGCGCCTTTGCATGCCGTTCCAGCTGGTTGATGCTGAACAGCTCAGATCGCAGCGGCTGTTCATAGCTGTACTGGCACAGGAAGCCATTGCTTTCGAGGCGCGCCTTGAGACGGTTTAAGCTCCTTTGAACTTTATTTTGAATTAGAATCAATTCTCGACACCCGATTTAGCTGCACAGTAGCGCACCACCGGTTGCCGGCCGGTTGGAGGCAGGGATATCCCAAAACTCTACTCGGATTAAAAGAGTCAAAGGCTTAGACAGGTCCACATGATAATATATCGCAACATGCCTTTAGTATTTATTGGTGCTTTGAGGATTTTGATTTACTCGTCGCTAGTGCCCTTTCAATCTGATTTTCTAGGAAATGATTTTTTTATATATTAAACACCATCGAGGATTTCGAAAAACGGTCGTGATACTGAAATAAGTAAGAATTTCTCCCATTCGTTATCGGTTAAGGTTCCATGGAGTATTTGATATATCTTAACAAATATACTTCTCATATGCATCTGTACATCCTTCGTATCCCTTCCTTGACTGCGTTATCGTGGACGATCTGGCGGGTCCTCTATTCGGCCATCAGCACATAGATATCCTGGCCGGAAAAAATGGTTAATTCCTACTGGTAAAAACGTGCTGAATTCCCATCCCCCGCACCAATTTTCCTCGATAGGTATCGATTCCATGGTTGTACTAGATAGACGTTTAATATTTTTATAATTTCTTAGTAATGGGGGTCGCTGGTGGTGCTCTTTTATTGGGTTGATATTTCGCTTGGAATTCTTAGAGCCGCTACACGATAGCACTTTTGATGCAAGATGGAATCCAAAGGCCCTCCAAAAATCGGAAGCAATGTCGTTCTCGCTGGATATATCAATCAATTCCAGATGCACTACCGGGCTGCCTGAATGGAGGTTAATCGAAATCCTCCGGGATCTTTAGGTCGACTGAGCATCTCGGAGACGACTGAATCACTTCAGTCGACGTCTGTCTATTTTCCAGTCGTGGACAAGTGGGGGATGGAGCGCCGGACGAGTCCGGTTCTCCGCTCCGGGTGGTCGCAGGCCTTTCCGATATGAAACTGCGACGCGATTAGCGCGGCGACCTCTCGATTCTGAAATCGGTGATGCCCACCCACAACTGCAATATCCCTGAATCTACAAAATTCAGGTTGATCTCTGGATGCGCGTAATTCTTCATGTCGATTTGGATGCCTTCTTCCCTGCCGTCGAAGTTCGAGAGCACCCGGAATTAAAAGATAAGCCGGTAATAGTTGGAGCCGACCCGAAAGATGGCAAAGGCAGAGGTGTTGTGAGCAGCGCCTCTTATGAAGCCAGAAAGTCCGGGGTCAGGTCAGCTATGCCCATATCCAGAGCCTGGAAACTGTGCCCGGAAGGCGTCTATCTCCGACCTCACTTCGACCTCTACGTAAAAGCATCAAACAGCATAATGAAGATACTGAGAAGCCATGCAGATAAATTCGAACAGGCGGGCATCGATGAAGCCTATCTAGATATCTCAAGCCGGGTAAAACGCTTTGAGGAAGCCGCCGATTTTGCCAGAAACCTGATGGAAGAGGTCTTGGACAAAGAAAAGTTGGCTCTTCGCTATTCCGTGT
>DAQG01000086.1 GCA_002502785.1 Methanothrix harundinacea
TTGTAGGAGTTGACCCACTGGTCTGTAATGGCTGTGATCACAGGAGCGTTCTTGAGAAGGCCCGCTATGTAGTGCTTTCCAAGATCCGAGAGGTTGTACTTGTCGTCGGGATCGAAGAAGGCGTTCCTCTTCCCCTTGAAGAGGGACTGGTGGACGTGCATTCCCGTCCCGTTCTCGCCGAAGATCGGCTTGGGCATGAAAGTCGCGTAGTAGCCGTACTGCTGAGCGATCTCTTTGACGACGATTCTGTAGGTCATCACGATGTCACCCATCCTCAGAGCTTCCTGGTAGCGAAGATCGATCTCGTGCTGAGAGGGGGCGACCTCGTGGTGGCTGTACTCGACATCGATTCCCATCGACTCTAAAGTCAGGATCGTGTCGCGCCTCAGGTTGCTTCCCGCGTCCATGGTGGTCATGGCGTCGAAGTAGCCGCCCTTGTTCAGGATCTCGGTTCCCTTGTCATCTTTGAAGTAGAAGTATTCAAGCTCCGGACCCACGTAGAGGTCGTAGCCCATATCCTTCAGCTTGGCCAGGTTCTTCTTCAGAATGTACCTGGGGTCGCCCTCGTAGGGGTTTCCGTTTGGCTGCAGGATGTCGCAGAACATTCTGCCCACGTTCTGGCCTTCCTTGGCCCTCCACGGAAGGATTTGGAAGGTGTCGGGGTCGGGCTTGGCGACCATGTCGCTCTCTTCGATCCTGGCGAACCCCTGGATCGAAGAACCGTCAAAGCCCATGCCTTCCTCAAAAGCGCCTTCAAGCTCCGACGGGGAGATCGCAAAGCTCTTGGGAAGGCCAAGAATATCAGTAAACCACAATCTGACGAACTTGACGCCCTTTGCTTCAATCGCCTCAAATACCTTATCCTTACTAGACGACGTTGCCATCTGTTTTTTGCCTCCTCACCTCGAACTCGCTCTTGGCGATTTATAGCTGTTTGAGATGAGTTCACAAAAGTTATGAAGATTTAAGATAGAGGCACTTCTGCATTGCGGACAAACAGATTGCAAGATAAAAATAACTGGATACTCTTATTCGCAAAAAAGGCAGTAATCTAAAAAAAGTGGATCAGACATCAAATGGCCGGATCTTCAGGCATGAAATCGATATGTAGGGCTTTAAGACCCTCCGTCGGCTCAACGACTCCGCAAATCGGATATATCCCTGGCTCTTGAGGCACCAGAAACCCGCACTGGATGGAGTCTGCAGCTGTCAGGTTGCCGCTCACTATCGTGACTTAACCCAAACGGGCCAAGTCATCGAGCCCCGACTCTGCATCCTTTATTCTCCTGTTCGAACGCAGACCTGAAGTCAAGAAATTCCACCTTAGTGAAGGAGATGGATTTCCGGCAGAGTATCGCTCCCGCACCCCGCGCACCTAGCCTGAAATTCGTTATCAGAAAGATGGCGAAACTGTGCTAGAAGGCAAGTGAGGAAAAAATCGTATTATGAAAACAAAGAGGTTCAGCGGCCCCAGAAGGGGTCTCTGCTCCTCTTGATATCCAGAAACTTATCCAGAGCCTCGAGCTCGTCCTCGGAGAACCTCTGCTTCAGCTCGGCCTCGATGATCTTGACGTGCCTTTCTGGGATGTTGACGTAAAGGATGTCGCCCTCGTGGATCTGGCGGCCGACGGTAGGACCGTCGATGGAGACCGCAACCTCTTTTCCGACGCTGGCCGACCCTACGTTCTCACCGCTCATCTGAACTCCTTTCACCGTCCCGATCACGGCCCCGTCCTCTCTCATGAGGGTGACGTTGTTTGTGATCTGGCCGCCCACAACCTGGACGCCCACCACCGCGGGCTTGCTCTGCCTGAAGACGTAATCCGGAATTATCCGGATCATCCCGGGCCTTATGACCGCCTGAAGCCTCTCTTGCTCCATCCTCATCTTCTGGTCACCCACCCAGTCGTCGTAGTTATCGATCAGGTTGTATATGACGTCTGAGAGGAAGATCGGAACATCGCTCTTCTGGACCTCGGCCAGAGCGTCGGGCAGGATCTTGACGTTGAAACCCAGAACCGCCGAGTAGAGGGGGTCCTGAATCGCAGCGGCCCTGATCACGTCCCTTCTGGTGATGGGGCCGACGTCGGCTGCGTGGATCGGTATCTCCTTTGATTCCAGCTCACCCACCAGGGCTTCGAGAGAGCCGATGGTGTCTGTCTTGATGATGACGCCCACGTTCTCGGTGTCTATCCTCGCCGTCTCAAGCTCCGACTTGATCTCCTCGGCCACGAGCTCGACGTCTTCTCCCTCGCTAACCACCCTTATGGTGGAGCCTGCAAGAGCGTTCTCGATTCGAGGGGCCGACACCTTGACGCCGCTCGCGGCGGCCACGTGCTTTACGGGAATAAACCTCTCTTCGCTTCTGATCTCAGAGAGGGGCCTTGGCTTCAAAAGGGCCCTGATCTTGGTGACAATCGGCTCTTTCAGGGTTCCAACGACGACGGTGTCACCAGCTTTGAACTCGCCGTCGTAGAGTATGACGTCAAGGGTGGTGCCTAGGCCCCGTTCCTCCTTGACCTCGAGAATTGTTCCTACGCCTGGACCGCTGGCTCTGACCTGCAAATTTTCCATCAAAAACTTTTGGGCTAGCCCCAAAAGGACCATCAGAAGGTCTGGGACGCCCTCCCCGGAGATGGAGCTTATCGGCACGACGCCGATATTCTTGGTGAAGTCGCTGATCCGATCGTACCGATCTGAGTTGAAGCCGTACTTGTAGAGCTCCCCTATGAGCTCGTAGATGCGGTTGTCGAGATCTCCGCGGACCCTCTCGCTCTGGGCTTTCAGGGTCGTGGCGAGAGGCACACCTTCCACCGAAAGCCATCCGGATATCCTGTCTATCTTGTTGGCCGCGACCACAAAGGGGGTACGGTAGCGTTTCAGGATGTTTATCGACTCTATCGTCTGGGGCTGGAACCCCTCGTTCACGTCCACGATTAGGATGGCAAGATCTGCAAGAGATCCGCCCCTGCTCCGAAGGGACGTAAAAGAATGGTGGCCCGGGGTGTCGATGAAGAGGAGGCCCGGTATCTGGAAGTCGCCTCTATATATCGGTCCGCAAACTTCTTTGATGACGTTCAGGGGGATCTCGGTGGCTCCGATGTGCTGGGTTATGGCACCCGCCTCGCCATCGGCGATGGTGGTGCCTCTGATCTTGTCGAGAAGGGTGGTCTTGCCGTGGTCAACGTGGCCCATCACGCAGACGATGGGGGTTCTCAGGTTGGATTCGGTCTGGGCCTTGCCCTTCTTCGCCTTCCTCGATTTCTGCTTCATGGTGGATCACATCCGGACCCCGTCAGTTCCGAAGGCGGCAACGAAGCCGCCCTCCGCGCAGATCTCGGATCTGCGTGACGTATGCCAGCTCACTCGTATAGCCAGGCCTCATCTATCCTGGTGTAGCTGAAAAGCTCGGACTCGTTGAAGTGGAGCGCGATCTCTCTTTTCGCCGACTCGGGCGAATCGGAGCCGTGAATAACGTTCCGCCCCATGTCCAGCCCGAAATCTCCCCGGACGGTGCCGGGCTGCGCTTTCGTGGGATTTGTGGCCCCGTTCATCTTCCTGACCTCGGAGATGGCGTCTTTTCCCTCCACTACCATCGGAACCGATGGGCCGGAGGTGATGAAATCTACGAGATCTCCGAAGAAGGGCTTTTCAGCGTGCTCGACGTAATGCTCTTTGGCGACGTCCAGGGGAAGAGTCCTCATCTTCATGGCCACTATCTTGAGGCCTTTCGCCTCGATCCTCTGGACGATCTTGCCCACCAGACTGCGCTGAACGCCGTCGGGCTTGATCATAACGAAAGTCCTCTCCAAGCCCTACCACCCTTTGATGGCCCACTCGATCCTTCTCGGGACTCTGCGGAGCTCGATCATGTTCTTCTCGCATTTGGACGAGCAGAAATAGTATACTGTTCCGTCCTTTTTAGCGTATATTTTCCCTGTGCCGGCCTCTATGTTCTGGTTGCAAAAGGAGCACTTTCTCTCTTCCATGAGACCTCACCTGGTGGTAAGCTTCTTGGCTTCTCTTGCGGTCTCAAGCAGCATCAAAACGTCCCCCATCCTTATGGGGCCCACGCAGTTGCGGGTGATGATGCGGCCCTTGTTGCTGCCTTCCAGAATCCTGCATTTGATCTGGGTGGCTTCACCGTGCATCCCGGTGTTGCCGATGATCTCTATGACTTCGGCGGGAACGCCTTCCCATTCGTCTGCCATCAGCTACCACCCCTACTTCAGGGCCTGGGCCTTCTGCACTATCTCGTCCAAAACGTCCTTGCCCTTTCCCGGCTCCAGGATGGCGACGGCTGCGCTTTTTACTCTCATGCCGCAAGCTGCGCCGATCTCGCTCTGTTTCTTGACGTATATGTAAGGAGTCTTCTTCTCTTCGCAGAGTGGCGGAATATGGGCCACGATCTCTGGAGGCTCCACGTCTTCTCCCACCACCACGAGCTTTGCTACGCCGCGCTCGATGGCCTTGGTGGTCTCGTTGGTTCCTTTCTTGAGCCTTCCAGTGTCGCGGGCCAGCTCAATCACTTCTAGGGATTTAGAGGCCAGGTCGGCTGGAACGTCAAATCTAACGTATATCGGTCTCGCCATAATTCATTCTCCTTCAGGGCGGTGCCCATCATCATTCATCGCAAAAATCGCCCTAAACGGCTTAGCACATGGGGGCCACTTCCCAGCTAAAAAGGTTGCGCTATGGAGCTATGAAAGCTCCAAGCGTCTCCGCCAAGTTCTGGGGGTCGACCGCGCCTGAGACGGTGACGATGCCACCCTCTGAATACATCTTTAGGCCGTAACTCTCCGCAAGATCATCCACTCTATTCTTGCTCTGGCCGCGCAGGGTGAGGTACTTTGCCGTCAGCAAATAGCCGTCCTCAGAGGGGCTCGCGCCCAGGTAGGACTCAACATAATCTCCGCCCAAGGGCGGCATGAAGCTCGGGTTGTCAACGGCGTCTTTTCCCAGAGACGATATCTGGAGGGCGTCGATCTCGTCGTAGGGTAGGACGAACTCTTCGGTGGTGGGGACGTCGCCAGATATCACGTCCAGGACCGTCTTGACCGAAGACTCGGTTCCGAAGAGGACGGGAGTTCCCATCACGCTGAAGAGGTCTGTGGTCCCGAGGGGTATCATCTGGTAGCCGTTGTAGAGTACGGCGAGGCCGTGGGCACCTACTGGCGCGGGTTTTGTCCAGTGGAACTCAGCGATCTCATCTCCATAGAGGCCCCAGGAGACCCTATCGATCGGCGAGGGGTAGAGGTTCACCTGATCTCTTAAGGTCAGGCCCACCGTCGGAGGCAGGGACTGGGCCGCAGCCTCTGTGAGGTTGTCTGAGGCGGTCAAATTGATCCAGAAGGCGAAGACCAGGTTCTCCGGGTACATCCCCAGGGCGTCCCCCATGCTCTCGAAGTCCCAGTTGATCAGCCGTCCGCTTACCCCGAAGTCCGAGGGGTTCCAAGCATCTGAGGCGGTCGTCTCGGCGGGCCCCCCGCCCCGCATGACAAAGCCCGCAAAGGTGGAGAGTATCATTATCCCGGCGAGGAAGACCACTCCGATAGTAGCCCATGATTTCTGATTCATCAGGGGGCGGTGGACGAGTCGATCTTATTTAATTCTTTGTTGGAAATAGCGGTTCGTCCTGAGAATAGTTTTTACCAAGCCTCACCGCCATCTCGGCCCTCTCCAGCTCCCGGCCCAGGTAGCCCGCGTGGTCGAGCCTGGTTACAAGCCCCCGGTCGACTATCTCGCCGAGGATCTCGCGGGCGGATTCGCCCACCAGGGTGACGGTATCGTGTCGGACGACGATCTTGCCCTTCGCGACGCCGATCCTGAAGCTTCCTGCGGGGTCCATCTCCCACCGGCAACCATCGCCCTCGATGTTGCCAGCTTCCTCGCCGCCATCACCAACCTCAATCCTGCCGCCCCCGGAACCGCAGAGACCGACCGTCTCGAACTCCGCCGGCATCTCATCCTCGGGGCGGCGGTGCTTCTCCTTGAGGACTAGGAGGTCGAGGCCCAGGTCTTTGGGAGGACTTTTTCTCGCCCTGGCGAGGAGCATCATCTCGGAAGCCGTCCTAAGCTCCTGGATGCTGCCGCGCGCCTTCTCGCTGTACTCGGGGGTGAAGAGGACGCTCGCTCCAGCCTCCGCTCCGATGGCAGCGAGGAGGGCGTTTACGCCCTGGCTGTCGGCGTCCAAGAGCTCGGTCACGTTCCCCACACCGAAGAATAAGGGAACATCTGGAAAAGCCAGATGAAACTCACGATACCGGTTTATCGATTCGGCCAGCCCCTGAAGCGGCGGGTTCAAAACCGGATCTGCCATTGCCGAAACGCCGAGACCGAGGGGCCGATCGAGGTTCTCCTCAAGGGTCGTCTCCGGCCCCGGCAGCACGACGGCGGGAACCCCGGCGGAGGCCGCCAACTCTCCCATCTCGTTCAGATTCGAGCCGTCCAAACTGAGGACGAGGTCGCATCCGGCCTCAATCCCCGCTTTAATCAGGTCGGGCCGGAGGGTGTCGACGCTGACCGGAAGACGAGTTGCCCCCAACGCCGTCCGGACGGCTCTCGCGACATCATTGGGGTCGGCGTCCAGCGGAATCCCTAGATCGATCATGTCCGCCCCCTCCCTCTCGTAGTGGCGGACCTTCTCGGCGAGGGCCGAGTCGTCAAAACGGGTCGCATCGACGATCTCGGCCAAAACCTTCATCCTGCTGTCGCCTCCGACCTTGACGCCCTTTATCACCATCGGCGCAATTGCCCCAGACTCCAGCTCTTCGATGGCGGCTTGCGCCTCCGATCTCATCTTCTCTTCGAGGAGGACGCAGGCGGGGACGGTGGCCGATAGCTCGACCGAGTCCAGGAGGGGCAGAACGCGCCGAAGGTCGACGGCGTGCTTCGGGCCGAGCCTGATCTTCGTTTCAAGCTCACGAGAGACGGGGCCGAAGTCGGCGGTTATAGCTCCCGGTATCAGGATTATATCGTAGCCAGAAGGGTTAGCATCCCTCAGCATTTTTGGGGTTATGAAGGAAGCGACGTCCACGTCCATCACCAGGACGTCCGCCCGGTCCCCCACCGCCTTCCGCACCATCTCCTCGGCGAGCCTTCCGGTCACCACCAGCGCTCTCATGGTTTGTGGTAGGCGGCGATGGGTGAAAAAGGCTGTGGAAGCTAAACATGATAGAATATTACCCCTCTCCAGATTTT
>DAQG01000085.1 GCA_002502785.1 Methanothrix harundinacea
AAAATCTGGAGAGGGGTAAAGGCGAATATCACCGCTATCTCAAAGACCCCGGGGTCCTGTGCCCCATCGAAAAACCCGATCGAGTTGAGGGGCAAGGCGAAGGCCACCGAGACCATAAGAAGGGCGACGGCTGAGATGATCGGGAAGATCACCAGCTCCTTATCGGAGCGCAAGACGGCGGCGCTGGCCTTCACCAGCGCCCAGCTATTTCCGATGCGTTCGAACATAAATAATCCCCGAAATGAATTCGCGGCACCATCTCCAAAAGAAGGATGCCACACCTTCAACCAAATATCGTCAATGTTTATAAAAATATGCAATCAACGGTTCAACGTATCAGCCGGATAGTTCGTAATCGATCGCCACCTCTGCCCCGTCCAACTCGTAGCCGAGAACCTCCACCACCAGAGAATCTTCAGCTTCGGCGACGGTGTAATCGAGGCCCTCCGAACAGCTGACGCTCAATAGCTCCGCATTTGCGGGCAGATAGAATACAAGATGGCACTCGTCCCATACGGCCTCGGCCTCAAACTCCAGCTCGGTTTTTTCTCCCAAAATCGAAGTCAAACCGCTGTTCAGGGCGTAAAGCTCACCCGTATCCTCGTCGTGGACGTACTCGGAACTCTCGATGAAGGCTAGATATTCAGGATCTTCTGCTACCAGATATCCAACGATCAGAGCTCTACCTTCCGAGTCGAGATACACGTCCAGGACGATGCTTCCGGTCACCGTCTCACCTTGCCCATCACCTTCTGAGACGACAGAATCGTAACCCAGCGCCGGGTACGAGGTAAGGGCGAAAAGAGCGATGACGCCGAGGAAAAAAGCAGCCACGGATGCGAACGGCGATGCCCAGCTGAGAAGTCCGGGTCGATGCTCACCTTCGATCAAGTCCAAAACCTCTCAGATTCCAGAAGCCATAGGCTGGAGCCGGTGAGGGCCATCTTCGGGCGCGAACCTTGCTGGAACGCCTTCACCGTGCCCACCGAGATGGCCAAGACTCTCGGGACCTGGCTCACCCCACCCCAGGTCCCAGGGTGCCATCTCAGACGGACCGAGGGAAGGATCGAGCTGAAAAGGACAGACGCAGCCCGCGCATCCCGGACCAAAGGAGGTGGAGATCATGACAAAACCAGGGCTTTTGCTGATCATCTCCCAAAACGGAACCGGAGAACCTGTCCCAACCCACGCTGAAAATGAACGCCGATCCGTCTGCTGGCGAATCTCTTGAACTTCCGATCCGGCCGCGAAACTTGCCAGATCATCTAGCCAGGCCGGGCAGACTTCCATATCACATCCGGCGCCGGTGGCCGAATCAAGCAGAATCGCATAGCTGCCAGCGTACGGACCGCTGAAGATCACAAGGCTCCCGACGCCGATCCCAAAACCATCCTGAAGACGGGTCTCGATGCTGATCCGCCCGACCATCTCCAGGCCCGGCTCAGAGGCAGCGGGGATCGTTCCCCAGACCGGTTCCATCACGTCCGCCTCCAGGGTCGAGTTCGTATCCTCCGAAGTAATATTGAGGTTGTCGAGAACGTAGTGGGCCCATCCGAGCCGCATGCTGCCCCTATAATTATAGGCCCGATCATCGCCCCAGATCTCCGCCTTGATCTCCCCGAGGGTCCGGTTCTCTCCCAAAAGCCGCCGGACCTGAGATGGATCGATCCCTCTCACCTTCTCGACCTGCAGCCTGAAGGGCAATGTCTCGTCATCGGGCCCCAGGGCAAACCCCCTATCCGAACGGACGATCGATATTAGAACCGGGGGTCCGTTTCCGTGGTGGGCCGCATCAGCTATTTGGCTGAAGACCGGACCGGGAACTTTTGCGAAACTCTGGTCATCTGCGCCCCATCTGCTCTCAGAGGGAAACGCGAGGCCCGTTCCCGCAAGGCTCATCAACAGCAGCATAGCCATCCATAGGCCCGAGATCATCCGGCACCAGCGTTTCATCTCAGATCACATCCCTTCTGCATCTATTTTCCAATTCGACTAAGAGGTGAGGTAAGTTAAGAGGAGCGATTCGCTCCTCTCGACCGAACTACTCGACGTCCCAGCAGGTCCGGTCCCTCAGTTGTTCCCTATCAGGACCGTCACAGTCTCCGTCGCAGTCACCATTACAGTCGCCACCGTTTCCGCACTCACCACAGTCACCACAGTTCCCGCAGTCACCATCGCAGCCGGCACAGTTACCATTACAACCTCCAGCCTGCATCGCTAAGGCGGGAGTCAAGATGAGACAGGCCACCGCCAACAGCACGCACAATATTCTTGTCGTCTTCATATTACTGACCTCCGTTCGAGAACGGGCATCCTGAAAACCCGGCGCTCCGTCCTCCGGCCATACATCGGTATGTAACGACAGAAGTGGATTGCGCCGAAGGGATCCAGACCTGTCGCCTGGAGGAATCATCCGAAAGGTTCATTCTTCCTCCGTTCTGGCTCTGAGCCGCTCGGACAGTTCGATGACGTTCGTTCTGCCCCATTCCTTCTTGGTCACGATATTTCTCCTCTCCAGAGATACTATTATCCCGGTAAGGGAAGATTTGGGAATCCCCGTCTCGTACCTGATGTCGGCCTGGGTCATCTTGCCCTCGTGCTTTATCAGAGCTTCGAGGACCGACCTCTCCCTCTCGGTCAGGGTCTCCATAACGGCCGTCATCTCCCCCGAAATCAGAGCCTCGGCGCCTTCGTCCTCGACGGACGGCACAGGGGCGAAATCTTCGAGAACCTCATCGGCCTCGGCTTTGTAGCGCGCCTCATCGTCGGCCACTCGGACGGTGCGAACGGCCTCAACACCCCCGGCGGCCTTTACGTCATGAGAAGGTCTTTCACTCCTGGGCGATGGAGAGACAACCGGCTTTATGAACTTGGCCGCCGCGACGATGACGATCAGGGCGAGAATTATGACCAGGACCACGACGAACGGGCCGGTGGTGCTTTCCGTCGACGGAACGCTGGCTGCCGCCGCCTCTACATTCCCGTTGCTCAGAGGCTGACGGTACCGGACGGCGGCTGAGGGGCTCGTCACGTCGTAACCGTGAAACTCCACAACAAAGGAGTCGCTGGAAGAGGAGACGAGATAATCGAGACCCTCTGTTCCGGTGATGTTGCTGAGCTGGACGTTTTCTGTCAGGTAGAAAGTGACGTGATACTCGCCGTAACTGCCCTCCGCGGGCAGTCTGATCTCCCAATCGTCCCCATTTTTCCAGGTGAGGGCGTTTGTCACAGCGTAAAGCTGGTAGGTGTCGTCGTCGTACTGGTACTCTGAGGCGTTCAAAAAGGACAGACCTTCGATACCCTTCGCGTATCCCGTCACCAGAGCCTTACCGGCATCGTCCACGTATATGTCGAGAACCAGGCCCCTCGAATCGGAACTTACGTCCCCGAAAGCCTCCTGGGCCCAAGAGCCCGAGCTGAGGACGATGGCCGCGATCATGAAGAGGGTTAAAGCCAATCGGCTAGGTCTGTTTATATATTTCATCAAGATCCTTTTGCACAGCCGGTTTTGGTCGGAAGTTGGATGGCGAATATATTTAAGATTTGGGCGTCTTGCGACCAAAAGGACGGGTCCGCCTTCGCAAGAAAAGACGCGATTGGAACTTTTGGGGACAATAGAGCGCCCTTAAGGCCATGATGAGACGTATAATTCATAAATGATAAAGTTCAACTTCAGGCGTTCTGTATGAATGGGAAGTCTTCTTGTAACGGGATCGCTTCGGCGATGGCCATCCTCTATCAAGCTTTGCTTTTCCTGCTTTTATCGGCCTCAATCCTGGGGGCCGGAGGCCTGGAGGCTAACGAATACGGCGAGATCGATGAAACGCCGACGAACACCGAACTGATAACATCAGAAGACGTTGCGGTGCTCTCCGATAGCTTCGAAAAGATCGGAACCGAAGGGGCCACGACCCTTGAATCGACCGAATCCGAAGAGATATCGGCTTCCTCCGACCCGACGCTGAGTTCCGGAGAAAACGCGACGACTGAGATCGACTCTGCGGAGACGGCCACCACCGGGGAGACGAATGTGATCGAAGAGGTGGTGGTGGAGGCAGAGCCGACGACGGCCGAGGCCGTCGTCTACGTCTTCAACAACGACGACGACACCCTGAGCATATCCCTATTCATAGACTCGGAGCTGAAGGATACCGAGGACGTCTCCAAGGAGAAGGAGAAGAAATTCGGCAACTATCAGCTCGAAGGGGGGTCTCACAAGTTCAAGATTACCTGGTGGGACGACGACACCAAAAAGACCCACGAAGAGGAGCTGATCGCGACGATCGAGGATGAGACGGCGGTCACCCTCTACGCGACCCAGAACAAGGAGCCAGAGGAGTTCGAGGTCAGTGTGATGTTGAGAAACGATAACCAGGAAGACCTCGAAGCCTACCTGTACATAGACGGCGAGTACGAAAAGCAAAAAACCGCCAAAAAGGAGAGCACCACCGACTTTGGAAAGTTCGACCTCGAAGAGGGAACCCACGAGCTGTCGGTGAGGTGGCAGGACCCAGATACGAATATCGAGTACGAGAAGAAGAAGACCATCAGGATAGACGGGACAGATGTGGTGACCTTCTACGCCCCTAAAGGGATGACCTTCGAGAGCGCTGATGAGAAGGCCGCCTCAACGGCGACCACCCCCAAAACTACAACCAGCAGCAAGACAGCGACCACTTCGACGAAGACGACCTCGACTTCGACCACGACGAAAGACGATGGTGAGAATGAGGGAACTTCATCTCAGACCGGTGGAAGCGATACAAAGCTGGCATCGTCAACCTCTGGCGATGTCAAAGCCTCCACTGACAAAGCAAAGACGAACCAGGAAGACGAGACGCCATCCGGGGACAAAAGCAAGCAGACACCCACCGAGAAGGACGGGGGCGACGGTCCCGACGTGACGAACGCGACCCTCTACCTATCGACGATCGGTGCAATTATCGTGATATACATAATCTTCTTCAGGCGCTGACATGATGAAAACTCTCTTCGCCTATCTGCTCCTGGCATCGATGATCGGGACGGCGGTCGAGTGGGGCGACCGGGCCGAAGGAGAGCTGCGGTGGGGAGAGACCATCCAGATCGACGAATACTCCCTGGAGGCGGCAGACTTCACGCCAGAGGACGTCACACCCAGAATGGTGATGCTGAAGCTTCGCAAGGGGGAGGAGCTGATCGCCACAAGAGCGCTGAAATCGGGTGACAGCTTCTCTTTAGATGACGAGGTCATGGTCGTGGCCGAGGAGGTCAGGGTGAGAGACTATCTTCTGGACGAGTCGGTAGAGCCCCGCGCCAAGGTGGTACTTCTCGTCCGCGCAGTTCCCGAGCTTCGGGTCAGAGTGGTTTCAGACGAAGATGCTTACCAAGCTGGAGACTGGGCGAAGCTTGAGATAGAGATAGAGAACGTCGGCATGGCGAAGGCAGAGGAGGTCCAGATCGAGGTGACTTCAGAGCCGGCCATCTTCAACTCGAAATACACCCGATCAGATCTTTCCCCCGGCGAGGTCTGGGACGAGGACCCTGGCACAAAGGAGATCGACACGATCGAGGAGAGGTTCAAGGTGCCTTCGGTGCCCGGACCTGAAGAGGTCTTTGTGAGGGCCCACGCGACGTACCTCGACACCGAGGGAGATTTTCACGAGTCCTGGGGCGGTACGAGCTTCGACCTCTTCGGACCCCTAAAGGTCAACAAATACACTGAGGATACCATCAAGTTCGGAAAGAAAAGTTTCGTCCACCTCACCCTCAGCAACGGCGGCAACAGGACCCTCGATGTCGAGCTCTCCGACTCGGCAGGCCGGGATTTTCAGGCGGACACCGCCCTGAAATGGAAGATGACGATCCCGCCGGGGGGCGCACAGACCGCCAGCTACTCCGTAAGCTCAAAAAAGCCAGGTGAGGGACAGATCCTCCCTTCGGCAGAGGCGACCTATTCCCTCGACGGAAAGGTCTACAAGGTCACATCGACGAGCCCAGCCGTCGACGTCATAGGTCCCCTGGTGGAGGTCGAAAAAGAGGCCTCCGCCAAAAGTGTCAAAGCTGGCGAAGAGGTGACGGTGACCCTGATGGCGAAGAACGTAGGCAACCGGAGGACAAAAGCCTCGGTGGAGGAGACTGTTCCGGCCTGGGCTAGGCTCACCTCGGGGGAGACCGAATTGTCCCAGCTCCTCTTGCCAGGTGAAATCGCCACCCTGATGTATACCATATCATGCCCGGAGGCCGGCAGTTTCGAGATCCCGCCCACCAGCGTATGTTACCGGGACGACGACGGAACCGCATGCACCCTGGAATCCTCCCGCCTCAGGATAAACGTCGAGGACGAAGATAAAGACGACTTGACCTCCACCAACGAGAGCGAAGAGTCCAGATCCCTCCTGGAAGAAGCCGCCATGTCAGCCCCGAGGGAGAACGTGATCGGACAGGATGGCGATGAGAGGGCCTCAATCGGGACCGGGGAAGAGGATGCCGAAGACGGCGAAGTTCCCGGTGAGGGATCGTTCTTCTGGGCTCTGCCGGCTTTGATCCTGATCATATTCGTGACCTTAGACCGATACCTTTAGGCTCTGATCATGATTGAAACCGCAGTCGAATTTAATAAAAACGGGGGCGAGGATGCCAAATAGTCCCATTGCTATCACATTTTTGATCTGGGCAGCTCTGTTCACTTCGATCCTATCCCAGCCCGCCCTCGGCCAGGCCCCCGACCTAGAATGGGAAGAGGTGTTCGGCGGGGCAAAGGACGAGCGGGGCCTGGCCCTCCTGGAGACGAAAGGCGGTGGCTACCTGATGGCGGGCTACACCCCCTCGAAAGGGGCGGGAAATAAAGACCTCTGGCTCGTCAAGACAGATCAGAGCGGCGAGATGGAATGGGAGAGAACCATGGGTGGTCCCGGTGACGACGAGGGATGGGCGGTCCTGGAGACCGAAGACGGCGGGTACCTGATAGGGGGCTTCACCGAGTCATCGGGCGCCGGTGGGAAAGACCTATGGCTGGTCAAGACCTACTCAGACGGTTACGAGAGATGGACGAAGACCTTCGGAGGTCCCGGCGACGACTGGGGCGTTGCCGTCCTGGAGACGAAGGACGGAGGCTACGCCGCGGTTGGGATCACCACATCAAGCGGGTCGGGCGGCTCCGACGGCTGGATCGTGAAGACCGACCCCGACGGTAAGAAGGAGTGGGACGTCGCCATCGGCGGGTCCAAAAACGACGGCGCAAGCTCGATTCTGGAGACGAAAGACGGCTACGTCATCGCGGGCACCACCGAATCTTACGGTTCGGGCGGAAAAGATGTATGGCTCGCGAAGACGGATGCGGATGGGGAAAGGATCTGGGAGAAGACCTTCGGAGGTCCCGGCGACGAGAGGGGCAACTTTGTCCTGGAGACCGATGACGGTTACGTCATCGTCGGTGTCACGGAGTCTGAGGGATCGGGAGGAAGGGACCTGTGGATCGCGAAGACCGATTCAGAAGGCGAGAAGGTCTGGGAGAAGACCTTCGGAGGTCCCGGTGACGACGGCGGCTGGACGGCCCTGGAGGCGAAAGACGGCGGCCTTATAGTCGTGGGCTACACCGAATCCCAGGGCAACGGCAAGCAAGACCTATGGCTCTTAAAAGCCAGTTCCGATGGTGAGAAGGTCTGGGAGAAGACCTTCGGCGGGTCGGGCTTTGACCTTGGAAGGTCCATCGTCTCTACAAAGGACGGCGGATGGGCGATGACGGGATGGACGGAGTCCGAGGGATCAGGAGGTCAAGACCTGTGGCTCGTGAAGACAGAGAAGGAATCGTAAAGCAAACCATGATCCAGGAAAGTCCGAACCACCGGGTTGGCGGCCGCGACTCAGCGACAGAAGATGCGGCAGAGTTCGATGAGATGGAGGAGGTTTACGAGCCTGCCGAAGATACCCATCTCCTTCTCAGGGTCGCCCTGGAGGAGGTCGGCCCCGACGACCGCGTCCTGGAGATGGGGTGCGGTCGCGGCGTCATATCAAAAAGTCTGGTGCCGCTGGCCAGGAGGGTCCTTGCCACCGACCTCAACCCCAGCGCCGTGAGGATCCTTCGACGAGCAGGGATCGACGCAATCCAGGCCGACCTCTTCAGCGACATTCGGTCCAAGTTCGATCTCGTCCTCTTCAACCCACCGTACCTTCCCACCGCGGAGGATGATGTGCTGGAGGGTTGGCTCAACTTCGCCTTCGACGGCGGAAAAACGGGCAGAGATACGATAAATCGCTTCCTTGAGATGCTGAAAGATCATTTAGAGCCCGAAAAGGGGCGCGCCCTCCTCCTCATCTCAAGCCTCAGCGACCTGTCCGAGGTCGCTCTTAAGGCTGAGAAAGAAGGACTAACAACCGAGGTAGTCGCGAGGGAGAAGTACTTCTTCGAGGAGCTATTCGTCCTGAGGCTCGCCCTCCGATGATGGGGCGGACCTGGGGGGGCGTACGCGACGAAGTTTCCAGATAGGGGCAGGCCTTCGCGAACCTATTTAAATATGCATTATATAACCGGAGTGGGCGCCCCATCTTCAGACGAATCCGCCAAATGAACCAAGATCTGATAAAAACTGAGTAAATTGATGTAACTTCATCTGGAGATATAATCATATGTCAGAATTTAGGCGACAAAAAGCTTATTATTCGCGTCGTCTAACCTAGTTGCCAGTCCAGAGCAAAAATGTTTGATTGCAATAAACTTATATGCGAGTGACAATAACGCGTTATCACAGAGGTGCTGTGATGATGAAAATCAGAGTGGTCAGTTCAAAGAAAGAGATCGACGAGCTTAACAGAAACGAACAGATGATACACTTGGCCTTCAGGGCATCCAACACGGACATATTCAGGCTCCTCCAGTCCTGTCCCAGGCTCAGGGCGATCCAGGTCCCCTCATCCTATTACAAGACAATGTCCAACGCAGGCCAGATGTTTTTGGAGATGCAGGGCGTTGAGATCATTGAGGGGGACGTCTGGGGCCACAGAAAGGACATCGACGAATATTACACCGTCGACGACAAGGTGATTGAGAGAATAAACAATCTCCAGTCCGAAGGGATAAACGTCGACGAGATCGCTGGAAGGGTCTCCAGGGAATCGAAGCTATCTCCAGCGATGGTCAAGTACATGATCAAATTGGCGGCTTGAAAGAGCCGAAACTTCTCCAGCCGTAATCGTCTGGACCGTTACAAACGGTTTACAGTCGATAGATTCCCTGACAATTCGGTGCCGGGACCCCCGAGAGGCATCCAGGCGAGAAGCCGAAGAATCGAAATTCGCTGGTGGTAGGCCGACTGGAGGTGGTCCTTTGAAGACACCCATATAGCCGACCACCGTTTCAAAGGCTGGAAAGTCTCGTTATCAAATTTATCATAATTTGGGTGTAGTTCTATGATGAAGATCAGGATAGTAAGCTCCAAGGATGACATAAACGATCTCACGAGAAACGACCAGACAATCCACCTGGCTTTCAGGGCCTCCAGCACCGACATGTTCAGGCTGCTCAAGTCCAGTCCCAGGCTCAGGGCCGTACAGGTCCCGCCTTCGTACTACAAGAACATGCCAAATACCGGTAGAACTTTCCTGGAAACGCAAGGGGTAGAGATCATAGAGGGAGACGTCTGGGGCCACAGAAAGGACATCGACGAGTATTACGTCATCAACGACAAGATAATAGAAAGAATAAGCAACCTCCAATCTGATGGGCTTGATGTCGAAGAGATATCATCGAGGATATCCTGGGAGTCGAAGCTCTCTCCCGCGATGGTCAACTACATCATCAAACAGTCGGCTTGAAAAGGGATAACCCCTCAACTTTTTCCCGTCTCATATTCCGAAGGGACAGTCGATAGCTTCAAGGGATCTCCCGAAACCACTATTGTTCATATTTCGTACAGGACGAGCCGACCATCGAAGAGATGGTCGGAAGGGTTGCTGAAGAGTTCGGGCCAAGTCCGGCCGTGGTCTAATCGGCTGAGAAATTGGGCGAAGGCGTCAGATATCCTCAGAATCGATGCCCACCAGCTCGCCTTCTTCGCTGGCCTTTTCCAGAATTTCTACCATGCGGTCCAGGACCTCTGCCACGCCCGCGCCGCTCAATGTGGACATGACCATGTCTGCGCCCTCGTAGGCGGCGAGGTCGCTCTTGTTGGCCACCACCAGCACAGGAAGGTGGAGCCAACCCTTCACGTCGGCCAGAAGTCTGAGCTGGTCGGCCAAAGAGAAGCCGCAGTACTCGCTGGGGTCCAGGATGTAGAGGACGGCACCCCGAAGGTGACGGAGGGCAGCTATCGCCTGAAGCTCGATCTCGTTTCTCTGAGATAGGGGCCGATCCAGAAGTCCGGGAGTGTCCACCACTTGGTACCTCTGATGATCGCGGCTGAAGTGGCCCACGCCCACCCCTTTCGTGGTGAAGGGATAGCTTGCGATCTCGGGCCTGGCCCCGGTGACGGCTATCATGAAGCTCGACTTGCCGACGTTCGGGTATCCTGCAACGATTATGGTGGGAAGATCTGGGTCCACCGTGGGCATGCCTCTCAGCTTCTGGCGGGCATCGTTCAGAAAGAGGAGGTCCGGCTCGATCGACTTCATGACCGAGGCCATCCTACCGAAGGCGGCCCTTCTAACCGATGGTCTATCTGCGGTTCCCTTCATCCTCGTCAGGTGGTCCCGGGTGATGGTCCTGATCTGGGAGGCGGCCCAGGTGACCCTGGACAGGTGGATTCTCATCTCGTCCACCCCCACCGCAGCGTCGGCCAGGTCGTAGTAGAAGGGCGGGATGTTCATGAAAGAGGGGTACTTTCGGACCAGGTTTGTCAGGTTGTCTGAGAGTATGTTTCCGGCGGTCATCAGCATCGATTCGTCTTTCTTCTGGCCCGAAGATGCCCTCGTCGACCTTCTGAAGGCCCGGTCCACCAGCTCCTGAGATGTGGGGACGGTTGGAAGCCTTTCGAACATAACCGCTATGGACATCCCTCCGAGGAGATAAACTTTGAGTCGGAGGCAGAAACTCATCAAATAAAATGTTTGCGGAACCTTTATATAGTATCAACCCGAACAAGCTGGGGTGAGGTGACCGGTTGAAAAGGTTGGGCACCACCCTTCATTCAGTTCAGAAGAAGTTGATTGTGCGTGGAGAGCCGATAAGTGGCGGAAATAAAGCAGAGCTTCCGAGGATCAATTCTGTCGTTGTAGATCACAAGAAAGTCAGGATCGGCCGGGTTTTTGACATATTCGGTCCGACGGATCACCCCTACATCGTCGTCAAGCCTTATCGAAACGTCGATGCGGCAGTCCACCTGGGAAAAAAACTCTATTTCGAGGAGCGCGGATTTAGTGGAAGAAATAGAAAAGATTAGGGAGATCGAACGGTCTGAGAAAGAGAAGATCCAGGAGAAGATCAAGCTCAGGCGGGAGAAGGAAAAGGTAGATGAGTTCGAGAAGTTCATCGTCGAGTGTCCCGAGTGCGGAAGTCACGCCCTGGTCCACGACTACGAGAGGGCGGAACTCGTCTGCAGCGACTGCGGTCTCGTCATAGACGAGAACTTCATCGACCAGGGACCTGAGTGGAGGGCCTTCGATCACGACCAGAGGATGAAGAGGTCAAGGGTTGGCGCTCCCATGACTTACACCATCCACGACAAGGGCCTATCAACCATGATAGACTGGAGGAACCGGGACTCCTACGGCAAGACCATCTCCTCCAAGAACAGAGCCCAGCTCTATCGTCTGCGAAAATGGCAGCGGAGGATCAGGGTCAGCAACGCCACCGAGAGAAACCTCGCCTTCGCGTTGTCAGAGCTGGACAGGATGGCTTCGGCCCTGGGCCTTTCCAGAAATGTGAGGGAGACGGCTGCCGTAATATATCGAAAGGCCGTCGACAAGAACCTTATCAGAGGAAGGAGCATCGAGGGTGTCGCGGCTGCGGCCCTTTATGCGGCCTGCAGGCAGTGCAACGTTCCAAGGACCCTTGACGAGATCGCCGAGGTATCAAGGGTCAGCAGAAAGGAGATCGGACGAACCTACAGGTTCGTATCAAGGGAGCTCTCCCTCAAGCTGATGCCCACAAGCCCCATCGACTACATACCCCGCTTCTGCTCCGGCCTCTCCCTCAAAGGCGAGGTCCAGGCGAAGGGTATAGAGATCCTCCGTCAGGCAGCGGAAAAGGAGCTTATCAGCGGCCGAGGACCCACGGGGGTTGCGGCAGCGGCTATATACATCGCCTCGATCCTATGCGGCGACCGGAGGACCCAGCGAGAGGTGGCGGACGTCGCCGGGGTGACGGAGGTCACCATCCGGAACCGCTACAAGGAGCTGGCCGAAGAGCTGGGGATCGAGATAATCCTCTGAACTTCGAACTATAAAGCGCCACAGATGAACATGGACCTGGCGAGGATCCCCGTGGCCTCCGCCAGGGCCGCCTCTCTTCTCCAAACTTTGGACAACTTCTCCCGAGCCATCCTCATGGAGTAGGGTTCAACCGTCCACTCGAAGCCGCTGTAGCCGACATCCATAAGGATCAGGCCCTCTGGAGGGGCTGCGGCAACGCCCTGGTTTATCCGAGAATCGAGAAGGTCGCTTACCCAGTCAAGATCTCGCTCGCCGGACCCCACCATCTCCAGGACGGTGACGATCTTTCTCACCATGTTCCAGAGAAAGCCGTCGGACCTGACGTCCAAAATCACTGAACCGTCTTTCTCCGAAATGTCGAGTTTCATCAGATTTCTGGTGGTGGGCCTTATCTTCTCCGAGGATAGGTTTCGAAAATCGTGGACGCCGAGAAGCTTGCGACCGGCCTCTCGCATCAGGTCGAGGTCGAGGCCGTCATCGGGAAGAATGTACCTGTACTCGCGCCAGAGAGCGGCATGTCGTGCGCTGAAGTTCTCGGGAACGATCGCCCAGGCCCACGCCCAGACGTCCGAGGGAAGCCTGCTGTTCACCACCCTTGGGACCGCGAGGCTCGCCTTCCTCGGATCGATGAAGAAGTCGATCACCTGGCCGAGGGCGTTTACCCCCCGGTCAGTCCTCCCGGCGTAGCAGAAGCTCCCGTCGTTTAAGGCGAGGCCCCGGAGAGCCTCTCTGACGACGGACTGGACGGTCAAGACGTCGGGCTGGAGCTGAAAGCCGTGGTAGTTGCGACCGAGGTAACCGAGCTTGAAGGCGACTTTCATGATCCTCGATATATCCAGATCGATTTCCAGATCGGTACCGAGATCGACATCCGGATCAGATTCGACAAGGTCAGATATCTCTCGGGTCGGTAATCTCGCCGGTGATGGCTCCGGCGGCCGCCGTCGCTGGTGAGCAGAGGTAGACGGAGGCTTTGGGGCTTCCCTGCCTTCCCTGGAAGTTGCGGTTGGACGTCGAGAGGGAGACCTCGCCGTCGCCGAGAAGGCCGAAGCTTCCGCCCATGCAGGGGCCGCAGCAGGGCGATTCGACGGTAGCGCCCGCCTCCATGAACTTCTCGACGAGACCGGCCCGGAGGACCTTCATGTACTCGGTCCTGCTGGCGGGGATGACCACCATCCGCACCCCCCGGGCCAGGGGCTCGCCATTCATGACCTCGGATGCGAGCAAAAGGTCCTCAAACCTCCCGTTGGTGCAGGAGCCGAGGAAGACCTGGTCTATCTTGGTTCCGGCAAGCTCGCCGACGGGCTTTACGTTGTCGACGTTGTGGGGGACGGCCACCTGGGGCTCGAGGTCGTCGACCTCCCAGATTCGCTCCGAGAATGTGGCGTCGTCGTCGCCGTGGGGAACCGTCTTCTCGTCGAACCCCTCCACTCGTTCCTTGATGTAGCGAATGGTCGTCTCGTCCGGGTCAACGAGGCCGGCCTTTCCGCCCATCTCGATCGCCATGTTGGTCATGGTCATCCTCTCGGGAACCGACATCCTCGAGACGGCGGAGCCCGCAAACTCGCAGGCCTTGTAGGTGGCGCCGTCGGCCCCGATGTCGCCGATCATCCTCAAGATGACGTCCTTTGATGTGACGAGCTTCGAAAGCTTTCCCTCGGCTTTGAGCCTGAGCGTCTCGGGAACCATGAACCAGAGCTTGCCAGTGGCGAAGACAGAAGCCATGTCGGTGCTCCCGATCCCCGTCGAGAAGGCGCCGAGGGCCCCGTAGGTGCAGGTGTGTGAGTCGGATCCGACGACGAGGTCGCCAGGGAGGGCGTGCCCCTTCTCGGGCATCACCTGGTGGCAGACGCCCTCGAAGATGTCGTAGTTGAGGATCCCCTGCTCTACGGCGAACTTTCGGAGCATTATGTGGTTTTCGGCGGCAGCGAGGCTGTCTGCCGGGACCTGATGATCGAAGAGTATCACTATCCTTGAGGGGTCCCAGACTTTGGCGTCCTCGCCTGCGATCTCGTAAAACCCCTTAACCGCTAAAGGGCCGGTGATGTCGTGGACCATGGCCCGGTCTATGTCGGCCATGACGAACTCGCCAGCCCTCACCTCCTTTTTCGAGGCTCTTGAAAATATCTTCTCAGAGAGGGTATGACCAGCCATGACCATGGGGATCTCCGCCAAAATAGATAAACCTCACGTATCAGATCCAAAGATCATTTTTTACGGGATTTCAACAGACTTCGGGAGACCTCCTCAAATCCTCTTCAAATCTCCTTTGTAGATTAGCTCTACGGACCCGTAATTCCTGCTTCCGAGGACCACCAGTTTTAGATAATTGGTCTTTAACATTTTTTAATTTATACATAATCAATTCGCACTGAGAAGTATCAGAGTTGGTAATAAGGCGTTCGATCTCATTTAATTGGCATTCAATATCTTCATATTCAATCCGATACTGTATCATATCAAATATACCAAGGGCAGCGTGCCGAATG
>DAQG01000101.1 GCA_002502785.1 Methanothrix harundinacea
CAGTGGTCAATGATACCGAGGTCGTCGAGGAGCCCGCAGCTGCTGAAGAGCCTGTTCTTATGAACATTGTCGAGACAGCAAATGATGCTGGCAATCTCAACACCCTGGTCATGGCAGTTGATGCCGCAGATCTTGCAGATATCCTGAGCGGCGATGGACCCTTCACCGTCTTCGCGCCCACGGATGACGCCTTTGCAATGGTGGCAGACCTCGACATGAACGACACCGAAGCTCTGATCACGATACTGAACTATCACGTTGCCCTTGGCGAATACATGGCCGCAGATCTGGCCAACATGCCAACTGTCAGCACCATCGGTGGCGGAGACGTCACGATCACCGTTACGGAAGAGGGCCTGATGGTGAACGGCGCCAAGATAGTGCAGGAAGATATTGTGTGCAGCAACGGCGTCATTCAAGTAATAGATGCGGTCCTGATGCCTCTTGCGGAAGAGCCGCCTGTTGAAGAGCCTCCTGCAGAAGTGTAAATAGCAATTTCAAAGAAGGGGTGAAGAGCGATGCGGAAGTTTCGCTCCGAGCCTCTTCAAGATCTAAGTTTTTTATGACATTTTGTACGAGACCTGAGGGGTCATAGGCTGAGATTCCAAGTGTCTTGTTTTCGGAAGATCGTTCACCTTCAAAGTTCGAGTACGTTTCAACTAAGGCGGATGAATTCCTACGCAAACGGAAGTCTGAAAATCCAAAAAAAGAGCTAAGTACCATCAAGGAAAGGATGGTATCATGGAGCTCAGGGCGGACGACATCGAAGCTGGGATGCATCTGATAATTGTGCGGACCTATCGTCGTGAGAAGCTCTGGAGATGGGGTGATCACGGTGTGGTCGAGGTCGCATCCGGCTTTGGCATGTCAAAAGGCGTGGGGGATCGGCCTTGATGGCAGGGCTTGGTGATGGAACTATTGAATGCCGTCGGGGTGAGGGAAGATCTGCCCCGAGAATTGCTATAGTTTCTCGCAGGGTCGACTCGTGGGTGTCGGAAAAGACGAAGAATCGCATCTCGCCGGCAAAAGGGCGAAACGTTGCCAGGAGGTGCCATCTTTGAGAGGTGATCTGGCGAGGAGGGCGCTTTTAGTCATATTTCTCGGCCTTGTGGCCTGGTTCCTCTTCTTCCTGGCCAGGATTGTCGCCGAAGGAGGCGTATGGTGATGCCAGGCACCGAACCAGACAAGCTTTTGCAGATATGGGTGGTGGAAGCGATATGGTTGGAGGGAGAAGAACGCGACACGGACTCGTCTTGGCGTTGATTCTGCTCTCGTCCCTTATCTCGACAGGGGAGTCAAAATATCCTGATTCTGGTGCTGATACGATCGGTGACGCCCCGAAGGAGGACTTTGTTAGGGTGGCGAACGTTTCTGAGGATTCAAAAGTCCAAGAAGAAGACGCGGACGATCTGAACGATCTGGACGGCTCTGAAGACGGGTTCGGGAAGGGCCTCGGCATCGGTTTTACGATTCCTGAAGGCGGAAGTGCATCAAAGATTCCTGTTCCGAAGGCTGGCTCCGAAGAGAACATTCCGCCGATCTCGGTTCTCTTGAACAAGGTGCTGTGGCTTGAGATAGGCAACCGCACCCTGAACGGGAGTGGGCCCTACGGCAGTATGGTGGTGGATCGTCTTCCCGTAGGCTCGCCGGACTTCAATCGGCTTTTGGAGGGTTCAGGGTATGCCAAGGTGAGGGAGTTTGAGAACGAGACCGGCTCATGCGACTGGTGGGCCGATCCCGGAGCGCCGAAGCTTTCCTACGGTGAAGAAGAAGTCCAAGATCAGAGTACTGAGACGGTCCAGGTGAAACGGTTTTACGTCGGGTGGGCCTATTCGAACACGTATCATTACCCGGATTGCAGATGGGCTAAGAACATTCCTCTGGGAAGCCAGGTGTGGTTCTCAAGCCCCGAGGAGGCTAAGGCCAAAGGGTACGTTCCCTGTAGCACCTGCAACCCGCCCTGACCGGCGAGAGGCCGTCTCCCACTCGCCTTTCTCTTTTCCCCTGTGACTTAATTTTATTCGGTCGTCGAATTGCCGGTCCACCTCGAAAAGTCAATAGGCGCACCCTCGGCGCTCGTCCTCAGGCGGCGCGAAACCCTCGGGCTGGCCCTGCCTCCATCTGCGAGTCCCTTTTAGCTTGGACTTAAGGGCGTGGCTTGATGGAGAAATGTTAAATCTATTGAGAAGTACATGCACTGTAGATATGATCAGGATAACCAGGGGTATGGTTTTATCGATACACGATGGCCTCATTGAAACTGGAGGCGGAACTCCTGGTGTCCTTTGCGAGGGAACGATTGATTACCTCGTCGGTCGGATCAATGCTGAATCTGATGTCTTTAAGAAGGCAACATGGGCATTATGTATCGCGCATTTCACCCATTTTATGATGGGCAAAAACGAACGGCTTTTACGTTAGCTGCCATCATTTTGAGGAAGTACGGATATCACTTCGACGAACGTGATGAGGATGAAATATTCGACGTGCTGCATAAAATCGCTAATTACGAATGCGCATCAAGCCGCATCGAGGGATGGCTGAGAAGGATTAGTCGAAGGCTGTGAGCCTCTAACGGCGCATCGAGTCTTCGTCTATCTATCGGCCAGGCGCTCCAAGAGCTTCCGGTGGCTGCTGGTGACTTCCCGGTATTCGTCACGTATTTCTGGGGGCACGAGATCCGTTTTGCAGCTCTGCCCCTTTTTCTGCTCGTCACTTTTCGTCTTCATTCTCCTCATCTCCTAATGTGCGTCCCATTTTTATTTAAGGTTTATTCGTTCGGTTTTTTGATTCAGTCTTCTGCCCTTACCCTCGATATACGGCGTCTCTGGTGGATTCAGGAGCCTGCGTGGGCATTCTCCCGGCCGATGGAAGCCCGAGCGGGCGGCGCTGTCCACCCGGAGGGCGCGCGGGTTTCGCGCCGCTTGTGGGGAGGCGGGATTCTGATCGCCCTAATCTGAAGCGGTTGTTTTGGGTGGCGACAGCCAAACGGTGTTAAGAGGATACGTCTACATTAGGGATCACTAATCTTCAAGTTCGCATCCAATGCGATCGAAGTAATAGCTTTTCTGCGTGATTATATCCGGGATTAAACCAGCCAACCAAACATTGTGCAAACCCAGTTCCGGTTTATTCCCCTCAAATTCACCTGAGTGAATGCCCACTAACGATGTTGACATAAAACAACGTGCTGTTCCGAGCGCATTCTCAAGCATAACCGGATCTGCGTCTTCCACGCTGGCAAGAGTACAATAATAAGGCTTTAGGACTGGACTCCCACTTGTTCCTTTATGTAATCGAGCGTCTATCAATCTTTTTGGCTCCTTATTAAATGGTACAAAAGATGCAGAGGCTAAATTTGCACTGCGAATTATTGGAAGATTAGCTTTACTGTCGTAATATCCTTCAGGAAATCCGATTACAATAAGATTGTCCCAGCTTGAAAGATTCGAAGTTTCATCATAACCTCTGAATTCAAATGGTTCAAAGTAATACTTAGAAATTATCTCTTTTTCATCTATCGGTATAGCTACAAAGTCGATCATTTTTGTTGGATTTTTGACATCCTTATTTTGAGGATGCTCGATCCATGTTTGTCCATTTTTTCCTTCATAAAGTGCTATTCTATAAGGGAGACCCTTTTTATAAAGGTTATTGCGGTCAACATGTAATTCTAACGAAAGTTCGTCCGGTTGGTGTCCTTTTGCCACATCAATTACAACATGTCGGTTTGTGATAAAATGAAGTTTATCTTTTTTCAATTTATAAAAGAATCCTGAGGCACAACTATTCTCTCGTACTCTGCGTTCTCGTGAGAAACGGACCTGAGCTACTGTGAAAAATAGTGGATTGTTCACGATCATAGATCCGTCTCCCCTACCCCACCTCCACCATCATCCCCATCAGCCGCCACCCCTCGACCTTGCCGTACCCGCCGCGCGCCGCCTCCCGCTCGCTGAAGGCCGCCACCCCGTCCGGCTCGATCCCTGAGCCCGTCATCGCGAAGGGGACGGGCTCCGCGGTGTGGGTCCGAAGGGCGATGGGGGTCGGGTGGTCGGGCAGGACCAGGACGCGCCAGTCGAAGCCGGACTTCTCAAGGCCCGCCAGAACCGGGCCGACGACCCGCGCGTCGAAGCGGCGGATCGCCTCGATCTTTTTGTCGAGGAGGCCATCGTGACTCATCTCGTCGGGGGCTTCGACGTGGAGGTAGACGAAGTCGACCCGGTCGAGAGCTTCGAGGCAGGCTGCGACCTTCCCCTCGTAGTTGGTGTCGAGAACTCCGGTGGCGCCGGGGACATCGATCACCTCAAGCCCGGCGTAGACCCCCATGCCCTTGAGGAGGTCGACGGCTGAGATGACGGCGCCCTCGATCCCCCACATCTCGCGGAACCGGGGCATCGACGGGGCCTTCCCCTGCCCCCAGAGCCAGATCATGTTGGCGGGCCGCTTTCCTTCTCGCGCGCGGCGCAGGTTGACCGGGTGCTCGGCGAGGACGGGCACGGATGAGAGCATCATCTCGCGCAAGGCAGTGGACCCCTCTCCCTTCGGTAGGTGGCCGTCGATCGGCTGGCCGGTGATGTCGTGGGGCGGGGTGCAGTTCGCCGCTAGACCGTCGTTTTCGTCCTGGACCAGAAGGTTTCGATAGCTAACGCCCGGATAGAGCCTTGTTTCGGGCTGGGCTTTCTGGAGGGATGCGATCAGCTCATGCCCCTCCTCCGAGGAGATGTGGCCCGCGCTATAGTCAACCATAAGTCTCTTTTCGAGGTCGATGTTCACGAGGTTGCACCGGAAGGCTACGTCATCTTTCTTCAGGCCGACCCCCATCGCCGCCGCCTCTAGGGGGGCGCGCCCGCTGTAGTACTTTCTGGGATCGTAGCCCATCACCGAGAGGTTAGCGACGTCGCTTCCCGGCGGCATGCCAGTGGGTACGTTTGTGGCGAGGCCGCCTCTGCCAGATCGCGCGATCCTGTCCATGTTGGGGGTCTCTGCCGCCTCAAGTGGGGTCTTTCCGTCCAACGCCTCGATGGGATGGTCAGCCATCCCGTCTCCCAGAAGTATCACCAGCTTCATGCTCATCTCTCAGACCTCTTCGACCCTCTAAATGCCTTTAAGTGTCTTGCCTTGTGCAAGGCTGTCTATCTACGTTGGCAGCATTGTTCGACGGTGCCTGCTCATCTTTAGCTGTCGGTTGGCTTTCGTTGACCGTTGCCTTTCCAAAGCGGGCCCCTGCTAAGCCACTTTATAGCGCAACCATACGAAGTCGCCCCTGACCTTCTCCATATGCGTCAGCTTCAGTTGGATGATGCCGCTGTTTGATTTGACATCAGCTTCGTCAAAAAGGCTGGGTCCTCTTCGCCCGCCCACAAGAGTGGGACTGATGAGCACGCTGACCTCGTCCACGAGACCTTCTCGCAGAAGAACGCCGTTGAGCGTCCCTCCACTATCTGTACGCACCGACTTCACGCCGTATCGGGCGTTCAGCTCCTCCAGCGCAGCCCTTAGATCCACATGATCGTCGCCGACGATGATGTATTCAATATGCCTCTTGCCCAGATAATCCAAGTACGAGGCAGGTGTGGCCTTTGAACAGAGCACAACAATCTTCCGCCACCAGGGCTCCTGCTGGAGGAGCCGCCAATTGTGAATCCTGCCGCGACTGTCCGGAACCACGAGCAGGGGGCGCGGCTCGTAGATCAGATTTTCCGTTCCAGGCGGGGGCAGCTTCTGAGGTGGATCGGGCGCTTCCACAGCCGTCTCCTCCGGTTCATGTTCACCCAGAACGAAAATCGTATTGCTCCCTGCGAGGACGGCGTCAACCTTCCAGCGGTAGGAGAACTCATAGTACAAGAACATCGCTTCGTGCGACTCTGCAACTCTGTCTATTCGCCCATCAAGGCTTACGAGGTTGTATATCGTAACTCTTGGCAGCATTTTATCTCTTCGCCCTCAGGATATTACGCCATCTTCACCGATATCCCAATCGTTCGGTTTCGCTGTCGTGTCTGTCTCCTTTGGCTCCCCCTCAAATGAAGGTGGTGCTGATTCCAGATCCCGCCTTCGCCATCTCATCTGCCTTCTTTTTGGCCCTCGCCCGACGTTCCGCCTCGGGCAACTCCTCTTCTTCCCGCCTTTTCTTCTCTTCCATCTCCATCCTGGCCAGGTGGTGGTTGAGGACCTTGGCGAGCTGGTTGAGCTTTGCTCTCTGACATGTCGCGCCCCTCGTGACGCCGTAGACGATGTCTACGACGGTGCCTCTCGTTTCGATCTTGGTTCGCGGGGGCATCACAAGCCTCGTCTTGACCCCAACCTTCGCGAAGTCCTCGAAGTCGACGGGGCTTTGGCAGACGATCACCGCCGGGATCTCCGCCAGGGCCAAAACGTCCTTCGCCTTGTAGACGACGTGAGACCTGATGTTCCCGAGGTGGATCACGGCGATCTTGTGCCTCTCGATCTGCTCGATCTCCTTGGGGGTGAGGCCGAAGGTGGGGCCGAAGCCCCTGGAGGCCTGGGGGAAGCTCTCGGGAACTCCTGCCCCCGCCTCCAGGACGAGGACGCTCGTCTGGACCCCCTCACGCCGGAGGCCGTAGGTGATTTCGCAGACGGGCTTTGTTATGTGCCTTCGCCCCGGCGACATGGCGATGGCGATTACGTCTGGTTTGGAGGCCTCGGAGAGGGTTCCGCGCTGGGCGAGGCCGCCGCCCTTGGCAAGCCCCATGCTCTCTCGGCAATCCACAACCTGGGTCGTCCTGCCGATCATGAGAATTTATTCGGAGTCTAACGCATATTAGGCTTTGCCAGCCGTTTTCTCCATCCTGCCGCACCCTTTAAGCCCCATGCCGCCGATTGGTTTGTATGCTCTCTTTTGTTGGCCTGGGCCTCTATGACGAGAAGGACGTCTCGGTGAGGGGTCTTGAGACGATCAAAGACGCGGACCTGATCTTTGCCGAGTTCTACACCTCAATGCTCATGGGCGCCTCGCCTGAGCGGCTCGAGGAGTTCTACGGAAAAAAGGTCCGTCTTTTGAGCCGGGAGGATGTGGAGGTCAGCCCCGAGGTGTGGATGAGCCAAGCACGGGAGAAGAAGGTCGCATTTCTCGTGGGGGGAGACCCCATGATCTCGACGACCCACCTTGATCTACGGCTCCGAGCCCTCAAGATGGGGATCGAGACCCGGGTCGTACACTCCTCCTCCATCGTCACCGCCGTCTCGGGGCTCACCGGCCTTCAGAACTATCGGTTCGGAAGGTCCACCTCGATACCCTACCCATACGTCGCCGGGGGCAAGAGGATCGTCGCTCAGAGCCCCTACGACGTCGTCGTCGAAAACCTCGGGCGTGATCTTCACACCCTCCTCTTCTTGGACATCCAGACGGATAGGTACATGACCGCCAGCGAGGGTGCAGCTCTCCTCCTTGAGATGGAGACGATCTCCGGAGGCGATCGTCTCTCCTCCGCCCTCGGCGTGGGCGTTGCGAGGGCGGGGTCCGACGACGCCAATGTGTTGGCCGACTGGCTGCCGAGGCTTGCAGAGCACGAATTCGGTGGTCCACTCCACATCCTCGTCGTCCCAGCGAGGCTTCACTTCATGGAGGCCGAGGGGCTGGTGGCCCTCGCCGGAGCCCCCCAGGAGATCCTTGAAGCGGCAGAACCCTGACCGAGAAAGCTTTAATAATACTTGGATACTCCTCCAGGAATACTGGAGGATTATCGTGCCCAAGATATCTGTGGAGATTCCCCAACACATAATCGATGACGTCAACCGCCACGTCGGCGACGGCGGAAAGTTCGTCAACTTCTCTGATGCGGTCCGGACGGCCCTGAGGAAGATGCTGGACCAGCTCGACGAGATCGACCGCCGTCAGGGCAGGCTGAAGGAGGGGGGCGAAGAATGAAGATGGGGCTCTCCCTGGAGTTCGACGCCGCTCACCGCCTTCCGAACTACGACGGCAAGTGCGCGAGGGTTCACGGCCACACCTACGACGTGGAGGTGGTTTTGGAAGGTCCGGTGGACGAGAAGAGCGGTTTTCTGATGGACTTTTACGATCTGAAACGGATACTGAAGTCGGTCCTGGAGGAGCTGGACCATCGCGATTTGAACGATATCCTTCCAAACCCCACGGCGGAGAGGATCGCAGAACACATAAAGATCGGCCTTGAGAATCGCCTACTGGATACCCCCGCAAGCCTCGTCTCGGTGAAGCTCTGGGAGGGGAAGAACAAGTGGGTGATGACCGAATGAAGCCAAAGGCGGTATGCCTCTGTTCTGGCGGTCTCGACTCGACGGTGGCGGCGGCCAAGGCGTTGCATGACGACTTTGAGATCCACATATTCCACGTCCTCTACGGCCAGAAGGCCGAGAGTAGGGAAAGGAAAGCGATCGAGGAGATCGGAAAAGCCCTTGGTGCATCCGAGGTCAGTTTCGTCCGTACGGACTTATTCCAGAACATGACCCCCCTGACGACGGCCGAGGCACCCATTCCGTCAGGCGAAGAGGTCGACATTGAAAGCCCCAAGTCCACACCATCCACCTGGGTCTACTGCCGAAACCTCGTCTTCGGGTCGATGGCGTCGGCCTATGCCGAGGCGATCGGTGCAGAGCGCGTCTTTGTGGGCTTCAACGCCGAGGAGGGGAAATCGTATCCAGACAACAGGCCTGATTTCGTGGAGAGGTTCAACTCTCTCCTGGAAAAGTCGGTCGCCTCCTTCAGCAGACCTCCGAAGATAGAGGCTCCTCTCGTCGACCTCCTCAAGCCCGATATCGTGAGGCTGGGGTTCGAGGTGAACGCTCCAATGGAGCTGACCTGGTCCTGCTACCTAGACGGCGATGTCCACTGCGGAGAGTGCGAGGCATGTCAGCACCGGAGATTCGGTTTTTTGGAGGCGGGCGTGGTTGATCCCACAGAGTACCGATGATATCGGCAATCTAGCAGAGATCTTCTCCTCCTTTCAGGGCGAGGGTCCTCTGATCGGAAATAAGCAGGTATTCGTCAGGACCGCAGGCTGCAATTTGAGGTGCTCTTACTGCGACACGCCGAGGTTTCGTCGGGAGGTCAAATTTTGCGGGGTCGAAGATCCCTCAGCTTCGGGCGTTTTTCGGCAGGTAGATAACCCGGTAACTTTGAGCTGGGCGATGGAGCGGATCCTCGTTCTGTGGTCTATTGGCACTCACAGCGTCTCGATAACCGGGGGCGAACCCCTCTGCCAGCCCGAGTTCGCAGAGGCCCTGGCGATGGGCTGCGCTGCCGAGGGCCTACCCGTATACTTCGAGACGAACGGCTTCTCTCGAAGTCGATTCTCGAGGCTGATCGACTGGATAGACTTCGCAGCCGTCGACATTAAACTTCCAAGCCACAGGGCCTGCCCCCCAGGCGAATGGGGCCGTCTTGTTGAAAACGAGCTCGCCTGCATCGAGGGCGCATCCAGGGCGGGAGTCGTCACCATCGCCAAGACGGTCGTCCTGGATTGCACATCGATTGAAGAGATCGAACGCCTCTGCCCCCGTCTTGAAGGGCTAGAGGTCACCCTTGTTCTCCAGCCAGCTTCGGGGACAGAACGGCCGGGTCCAGAAAAACTGATACTCCTCCACCAGGCGGCATCGGAGCATTTGGGAGAAGTGGTGGTCATACCCCAGTCCCACAAGATGATGGGCGTTCTCTGAGTTTACAGGGCTGGGCGGGATGATGACCTTTTGATCAGAAGGAGAGCTCATCCTTCTTTTCTGCGATCCTCTCCTTCACCATCTGCTTTCTCTTCTCGGCGCTCTTCTCGTACATCTCCTTGTAGCGATCAGAACGCTCGCTCTTATCCCATCTCGCAAATCTTTGGTCGAGGGCCTCGAACATATACTTCTCCGCGGCCTTGACCGTCTCCAGATCTCCTCGGAGGACCAGTATCTCCCTCTGATCGGTCTCGCCGTCAAGCAGGGCGACCTTGGCATTCCGCTGTACCGGCTCCAGCTCGAATCTGTCCACAAGCTCGTGGATTACGCTTAGGGGCATCCCGATCGGAATCGCCAGGTCGTATAGTCCTGCAAGTTCCTCTTTGTTATTAATTTCAGCGTCAGTCATCCCAGTATCACCTCCTGATCCTCATCCCTTGAAGATTTAAGTCTGTCGAAAGGCTGATGTCAGGCTGTTTGCCGTTTCAGACACTGTCGGATCGACAAGTTGTGACGGCGATACTACGGCCGGAAAGCGAGATGCCGCCTCCACCAAGCAAAGGCAAGCGAAAATTCGCACCTTGGCTGCGAACCTTTCGCGGTCAACGAGCTTTTTCCCGCAGTTCAAACGCTTTTCTCTTGCAAAGATGCGCATGGGGCGGCTCACTCCTGATCCCAGGTCCGGACCCTTCTAGGGAAACTGTTATTAAGGGGTGGCTCAATCAGAAAAGCTGCCGGGCCCGTAGCTTAGCATGGTTGGAGCGCACGGCTGATAACCGTGAGGTCACGCGTTCGAATCGCGTCGGGCCCACCAGAAATTAATTTTTCCTTCTTTCGATACGTCGGATCAGAATCAGCTTTTATCCCAGCTTAGTCTCCTTTCGATGCGGGCTTGGATCATTGAACGAGATCTCTAAAAACTGTCTAGTGTACAGCGTTTATGAGATCTCAGTGAGTCGACCACAAGTTTGCGATTTCCAATGATCCTCAGCCCGACTTCTTCTCTTGATTTGTCGCCTGACCTACTTTCCGGATATGTCGCCCATCAGGGTGGTGTTCATGACGTAATCGAAGTTCAGGGCTCCGCACCACCCTGCTTTTTCCAGTATTCCCATGAAACAGACCCCTATGAGCTTTTTATGCTGGATCTTGTCAAGAATGATGCTCATCTCCTCTACGCTCACCCCGATCTTCGGCATGGCCATCCCACCGAGGATAACCACCACATCGGCGTCGGGGCTGGTAGCATTGCCCAGCTCCACTCCAAACTCTGTGGCCACCATCGTTCTGGCCTTTTCAATATTCAGGCCTGGCACGAAGGCGAGCTTCTTGTCCCTGATGGGAAAGCCAAGAAACTGGGCGAAAGGCGTGCAAAACCCCGGAGTTCCTATGAAGGTTATGCTTTTGTCATCCTTAACGAGATCTCGAAATCCGTTCAGCATTCCGCCAAGTCCCTTTATCTCGGTTATTTTCTCCATTAAATCCCTCCGATACCTAAATAACGCCCCAAAGGTTTTAAGCTTTGACCTTTGACCATTTGGGTGGTCTTCACCTGGATCATCTGGTGAATCTGAAAGGCCGATTTGAGAAACGCTGATAAATACGTAATTTGGATGACGACTTTGCCGTTTGCATCAGAATGGCATTGGCAGCCTCTGGGGCGATGAGGGATGATCCGAGAAATTCTAAAAAAAATGTTTGATGTGAGTCGGGACGATTCGGCTATAATGAAGGTAAGGCTGAAGAGGATCTCCTTTTTCAAAGATCTCACATCGCCTCTCCCAAAGCCGATGAAGATCATCGACGTCGGCGGCACCGAGCTCTTCTGGGAAAAGATGGGCCTTGCCGATGACGCGAGCTACCAGATAATTATTTTGAATCTTTTCAAAACTGAGAGTCGCCATCCCAACATAAGGCTCGTCATCGGGGACGCCAGGGACATGAGCGCGTTTGAGGATGGGGAGTTCGATGTCGCTTTCTCAAACTCCGTGATAGAGCACGTGGGTGAGCTCGCTGAGCAGCGTCAGATGGCAAAAGAGATGATGCGTGTTGGGAAAAGGTACTTCGTCCAGACACCAAACCGCAGCTTTCCCTTCGAGCCTCATTTCTTATTCCCATTCTTCCAGTTCTTTCCTCTTGCTCTCAAGGTCTTCATGATCCGCCACTTCAGTCTTGGGTGGTGTCGGAGGATTCCTGAAAAAGAAGGGGCAACAAAGGCCGCGAAATCGGTCAGGCTTCTTAGGAGACGAGAGATTGCGAACCTCTTTCCCGACGGAAAAATACGCGACGAAAAGCTCTTCGGTATGACCAGCTCCTTCATAGTTTACGGCCGATGGTGATATTCAGCCGGATAGCTCGCTCGGGAATTTGTCATGACGTTTGATCTTCACGGTCACATCCATCAAGCCTCTACGATTTTGTCGAAGGTCGGGTCTTGTGGTTGAGAATCGATAAAGAGCATGACGATGAAAAATCAGAACTTGATAACGGTGTTTCCTCTCAGCTTTGGATGAAATGGGAGATTTCTTCATCTGATCCGTTCTAGTCTTCGGATCATCAGATCCGTATCCCTGAACATCCCCATCACCGGCTTCAAAATGTTTATCTGGATTGAACTAGGTTATTCCGGCACGATGACCAAGAAATCGGTGAAGGAGAAAAAGAAGAGCGCGGAGAAGAAAGATCGGCCCGCGCCGAAGAAGCGGGTGATGGAACGCATCCCCGATCTTTACGTATACGCGGGCCTGGTTCTGGTCTTCCTCTTCTCGCTCTACCTGAGGGTCTACAGACCCATGTCTCGTGTCCTTGTCGGAGATTCCGTATTATTCGACGGTAACGATCCCTGGTACCATATGATGCTGGCCAAGAGCACCGTTCTCAACTTCCAGCGTCCTTGGTTCGATCCCATGACCTTCTTCCCCCAAGGGACAGTCACCCCCTTCGGGCCCTTCAACAGCTGGTCTATCGCCATCCTCTCGTACATTGCAGGTCTCGGAGACCCCAGCATGCACACCATCGAGGTGGTGGGGGCGATCTTCCCGGCTGTCCTCGGAGCTCTTCTCGTCTTTCCCGTCTACTTCATAGGGCGGGAACTCGGTGGGCGGACAGCAGGCTTCATGGGTGTGATCATGATCGCCGTTTTGCCGGGTCAGTTCCTGTCGCGATCGGTCATAGGGTTCACCGACCATCACGTCGCTGAGGTCCTACTCAGCACCACTGCGATGCTCTTTTTCATGCTCGCTGTCCGGTCGGGTTCTGGCAAGCTCACCTTCGCCTCTCTTCGAGGCGGCGATCTCGCGGCACTCAAAAAGCCTCTTGTCTATGCTCTGTTTGCTGGCCTCTTCCTCGGCCTCTACATAGACGCCTGGGCAGCTGGTCACCTTTTCGTGGGCATACTGCTCGTCTTCATCACCATTCAGAGCATCGTCGATCACTTGAGGGGAAAAAATTTGGAGTACCTGGCAATAGCGGGAACCGTAACATTCCTTATCACATTGCTTCTGATCTTGCCTTTCGTAAGGGCGGACAACGGCTTTAGTTTCACCCGCTACTCAATGCTCCAGCCGATGATGCTGATCCTGGGGATGGTCTTTCTTGTGTTCCTTTCCTTCAGCTCGAAGCAGCTCGCCCTTCGGAATATGGATCGGCGCTACTTCCCCCTAATAGTCTTGGGATTGATCATTCTGGGTTTTGGGGTGCTCATGGTGGCATTCCCCCAGTTCACTGGCTCTCTGATGGGCGGCCTAAAAATATTCCAGCCCAGGACCGGCGGCGGTGCCACTATATCGGAAGCGTCTACGATATTGGAGAGGTACGGCGTCCAGAGGAACTTCCCAAGCCTTATTGAATCATTATCCTTCCTTTCGCCCTTCTGGCTGACCCTCCTGGCTTTGCCTCTCATCCTTCATCGGTATTATCGAGACGATAGTCGAAACGCGGAGATGCTCATCGTGGTCTGGACGCTGATGATGGTTGCCCTCACCTTCGCTCAGAACCGGTTTGCGTACTACTACGCGGTCAACGTGGCCTTCCTATCTGGATACCTGGGATCGTTGATTCTGGAAAAGACCCGGTTTTTGGAGATGGAGGACAATCTAATCAGGATAGCCAAGGGATCATCAAAAGAGACCTTAGACCAAAACCGTCTCCTCACCAACGCCGCGGCCGTCGTCATCCTCGTGATGCTCTTCGTCTATCCCGCCATGTTCGGGACGGTCCAGGGCGTTTCGATGGGAAGCTTCCACTCTGAACGTCACGTAGCTCCCATATCGTCTGATTGGTACGACTCCGTGGCTTGGCTTCAGGATAACACCCCTGACCCGGGCATGGACATCTACACCATCTACGAGCGCCCGTCCAAGGGCGAGACGTTCTCTTACCCCGATTCGGCCTACGGGATCATGTCGTGGTGGGACTACGGCCACTGGATCGAGACGATAGGCCACAGGATCCCTAACGCGAACCCATTCCAGCAGGGTATCGGGAGCCTAGAGACCGGAAAACCTGGATCGTCGCCCTTCTTCCTGGCTCAGAACGAGGCCGAGGCCGAGGCGGTCCTGGCAGGTCTCGACGAGAACCGATCTGCCTACTACAACACCAGGTACGTCATCACCGACGTCGAGATGGCGATGGGCAAGTTCCATGCGATAGCCGCCTGGAGCAACATCTATCCTGGCGAGTACCAGTTTAACTACTGGCAGGACGGCCAACCGATCATGATCTACAGGACGCCCTACTTCAGGACGATGGTCGCAAGGCTCCACTTCTTCGACGGGACCGAGGCAGAAGTTCAGGAGGGTTGGGCTATGGCCTTCCGCTCTGACGGTCAGGGCGGCATCTCGGTCGAGCCTCAGAAGCGGTCTCGAAACTACCAGGAGCTTCTCGACAGCGTGAACGAGAGCCTTGAACGCGGTTACGCGGCAGCGGAGGTAGCATCCCAGAGCCCGGTAATGACCTCGGTTCCCCTGGAGGCTCTGGGCCACTACAGGCTGGTCCACGAGTCTCAAAGCTCGGTGACCTCCAACGATCAGAAGTACGTCAAGATCTTCGAGCACGTTCCGGGAGCGACGATAACCGGCGAGGCCTCCCCGGGCACTGAGGTCGTCATATCCGTTCCGATCACGACCAACCGCGGTAGAAACTTCCTCTACAAGCAGTCCACAGTCGCAGATTCCGATGGCGAGTTCGCGTTGGTGGTGCCCTACTCCACTGAAGGCCCTGCCGCCGGGAGCACCAACTTCGACACTGGACCTCTCGGTCCCTACACTCTGAGGGTGGGAAGCGTCCAGTACGAGGTCAGGGTGCCGGAAGGTGCCGTAATCACCGGGAGTTCGATCAATATATGATGCTCCTTGAGGAGATGACCTGGACCGAGATCGAGTCTGGCTTTGAAACGAGCCGGATCGTGATCCTGCCGGTGGGCGCGACCGAGGAGCACGGTCCCCACCTTCCCACCTTCACCGATACAATACAGGCTCTGGAGGTGGCAAAAGAGGTGGCAAGGAGAAGGTCAGTCTTCGTCGCGCCTCCGGTCCACTACGGGGTCTGCAGGTCAACCCGCGGCTTTCCGGGCACGATCTCCATCAGCCCCGAGGCGCTGCGGACCCTCGTCCTCGACCTTCTCCTCGCCTTTCACGACTCCGGGTTTGAGGGGGTTTTGATCCTCACTGGCCACGCTGGAGGGCAGCATCTCGCCGCACTAAAGGAAGCTTCAGAGAAGGCGGTCGCCGCAAGGGACCTTAGGGTGAGCCTCGTCTCAGACTTCGATCTGATCGACACAAGCGAGGTCGAGACCCCCGGTGACGGTCATGCCGGGGAGATCGAGACATCGAGGATGCTGGTCATCCGGGAAGACCTGGTGAAAGGCCTTCCCGAAAAGCACTTTCCTCCCAGGCCGAGATACCTTATCATGAGGGACGTGAGGCACCTGATGGGAAACGGTGTCATGGGCGACCCTTCGAAGGCCACCAAGGATAAGGGAAAACGGTTCATGGAGATGTCCGTTCTGGGGGTGCTGGAGGCTCTGGAGGAGCTGGAGAGCTATCCTTCCCCTTGAGCATCTTTTTCCCTTTTCGCCTCTATTTTTCATCTTGATTTTTGCTTAAGCGCGCCAAATTCCTCTTACTTCGAGGGTTCGAGAATTTGAGGCGGGCAGGTTTAATATATGGTCCTGTATCTGCCTACCCGTGAAAATCACGATTTCGCGGGATGATCATTATGCCATCTGAAGAGGATAATCTGTCCGCACTATCTCCAAGGGATAGGCAGGTGCTAAAAGAGATCTCGGAGGGCCAGTCCAATCCAAAAAAGATCGCTGAGAAGCTCGAAATCAAAGAGGTTTCGGTCATCTCTTCGGCGGAGGGGCTTGCCGAGAAGGGCCTGATCAGGCTCGATAAGAAGGTGGAGGAGGTCTACGCTCTCACAGAGGAGGGGGCTCGATACGCTGAAATCGGCCTTCCCGAGAGGAGGATTCTCGAGATCGCTGGGGCCGATGGGGTTCCCATATCGAAGATCGAAGATCCCTCCCTTAAAGTGGGGATCGGCTGGCTAAAAAAGAAGAGCTGGGCCGCCGTCGAGGCGGGAAAGATCAAGCCGACGGGTGAAGCGCCTCCCGGAAAAGACGAGGAGATCCTCGAAGCGCTTCATTTCCAGGGCCAGACCGGAGCCTCAGCCTTTGACCCAGAGGCCCTCAAGGTCCTGAAGAGCAGAGGGCTCGTCGAGCCGAGCACGTGCAAGTCCTGGTGCTTCGAGATTACCGATGCCGGAAGATCGTTTTTCAGAAGATCGGTTGAAGATAGTGTCACATTCCGATGGGATTCGATTTCTTATATAAATCAGATCACCTCGGATATGATAAAAAATGGGAACTGGGGAGGAAAAGATGTCTATTATAAGGGGGCTCGACATGAGGTTCGTCCCTATGACGTCACCCTTACAGCAGAGCGGATCTACCCCGGAAAGATGCACCCCTACCAGCGCCTCCTCTCGTGGATGAGAGAGATAATGCTGGAGATGGGCTTCACAGAGATCAAGGGGGAGATAGTACAGCCCAGCTACTGGAACTTCGACGCTCTCTTCCAGCCTCAGGACCATCCGGCAAGAGAGATGCAGGACACCTTCTACCTCGACACCAAGGCCGATATCCCCGATTACGCCACGGTCAAGGAGATGCACGAGCGGGGCGGAGAGGTCGGATCTACTGGCTGGGGCGGGACCTGGGACCCAGAGGTGGCTCGAAAGGAAGTTCTGAGAACCCACACCACCTCGGTCACCATAAAGTACCTGGCAGATCATCCGAACCCGCCGGTCAAGGCCTTCTCGATAGACCGGGTCTACAGGCGGGAGGCGATAGACCCGACTCATACGCCGGAGTTTGAGCAGCTCGAGGGCGTGATAATGGACGAGAACCTCTCCTTCGCAAACCTTCTCGGCGTCCTCAAGGAGTTCTACGCCAAGATGGGCTTTGATGAGGTCAGGTTCAGGCCCGGCTACTTCCCCTACACCGAGCCGAGCGTCGAGCCCGAGGTCTACATAGAGGGGCTCGGTTGGGTGGAGCTTGGAGGTGCCGGAGTCTTCAGAAGGGAGGTGACCGCTCCCTTTGGGATAGACCATCCGGTTCTCGCCTGGGGCCTAGGCGTAGGGCGCCTGGCCATGCTCAGGCTTGGGCTCAAGGACCTGCGGCTTCTCTACCAGTCGGACGTGGGATGGCTGAGGGATGTGCCCCTCTCCACGAGGATGTGATCGTCGTGTCAGTGGTGAGATTATACTACGAGGATCTGGAGGAGATGGTGGGCGCCTCCAGGGAAGTTATCATGGCGAGGATCGCCATGATGGGCGCAGATATCGGAAAGAGCAACGAAGAGGACTACGTGGACGTCGAGTTTTTCCCTGACAGGCCAGACCTCTACAGCTCCGAAGGTGTGGCCAGAGCCCTCCAGGGCTTCCTTGACATAAAGGTCGGACTTCCAGAGTATCAGGTCCATCCGGGCGAGGTCACATTGAAGGTCGATTCCTCTGTCGAGAGCGTCAGGCCTCTAATAGGCTGCGCCGTGGTGAAGGATCTAGAGTTCAGCGATCCTGCCATAGAGTCCCTGATGGACCTTCAGGAGGACCTTCACTGGGGCCTCGGAAGAAACAGGCGTAAGGTGGCGATAGGCGTCCACGACATATCCCGGGTAGTGCCCCCGTTCACATACTTCGCCGCAGATCCCTCTTTCGAGTTCGTGCCCCTGGACTTCGATGAGAGCCTCTCCATGCGCGATATTCTGAAGCGCCACCCAAAAGGGATAGGTTACGCCTCCATCTTGGAGGGCTTCGACCGGTATCCACTCATAACGGACGCCAACGGCGACGTCCTCTCCTTCCCGCCGATAATTAATGGCGAGCTGACGAGGGTCGTGGACGATACCAGGGACCTATTCATCGACGTTACCGGGACAGATCCCGTCGTCTACAAGGCCCTTAACATCGTGGTCACCGCTCTCGCGGAGAGGGGCGGCCGCGTCGAGTCGGTCCAAGTGAAAAGGCCCGAGGGCGATCTTACCTTTCCAGACCTCTCTCCTGCCCGGTGGAAGGTCGAAGTCGAGGACGCCAACAGGCTCATAGGCTTCAACCTCTCACCCGAAGATCTGGCCATATGCCTCGAGAGGATGAGGTTCGGAGCCCAGGTCCAGGGTCGGGGGCTGGAAGTCTTGGTTCCTCCTTACAGGGCCGACATAATGCACACCTGGGACATCTTCGAGGACGCTGCCAAAGGATACGGCTACGACAAGCTTGTGCCAACGCTTCCGAAGACCGTCACCGTCGGCGAACCCCACCCCTTTGAGATCAGAAAGTCCGATCTGAGGGAGATAATGGTGGGCCTCGGCTACCTAGAGACGATGCCCTTCACCTTAACCTCCGAGAAGACCAACTTCGTGAAGATGAGGCGGTCTGTGCAGGACCAGGAAGTGACGAGGGTTCTCCACCCCATAAGCGAGCTTCACACAATGGTCAGGACATCGATCCTGCCGAGTATCCTTGAGATCTTCGCCATCAATCAGCATCATCCTCTCCCTCAGAGGATCTTCGCCCTGGGGGACGTTCTTGCGAGGGGCAAGACGAGGCAAGACCTTGCGGCAGCCTCAATCCACAGCGGAGCCGACTTCGCTGAAGTCAGGTCTGTGGTGGATGCCCTATTCAGGGAGTTATCCATCGAGCCTGAGATCGTCGCGTCCGAGGATGGGGCCTTCCTGGAGGGGAGGAGGGCCGACCTGATGGTGAACGGAAAGAAGGTCGGGTCCTTCGGCGAGTTCCACCCCCAGGTTTTGCGAAGCTTCGGCCTCGACCAGCCTGCTGTGGGTCTGGAGCTGAGGTGGGACATTCTCTGGCCCTCTGGCCGGTCTTAGTCTGGCTCTCAGGTTGGGGGGTGCAAAGCCCTTCTTGAAGTTGGTCGCCACCATGCGGTATGGTGACAAGGTCGCCATCGCGAGGTCGATCTAGCGGAACGGATAACGCGCCATCCGTGCGCAAAGTCCGTTCCAAAAATTCCTTTTGCGCGGGTACCACCATGGTTCTTCTCCGATCAGGTCGTCGTGCCTTGACAAGTTTAATATAAGCTGCCAAACAACTTGAACTTTAATGGCAGGTTGGGTGTCCTCATGAAAGTCCGGGATCTGATGACTTACCCCATACTCACGGTGGGGATAGACACCACCGTCTTCGATGCGATACAGATGATGGTTCGCGAGAATAAGGGAAGCGTTCTCGTGGTTGAGGGGGGTCTGCTCAAACACGTTGTGGGCATAGTCACCACCTGTGGTATGTTCAAGCACGTCTTCGCCAAGGGGATCGATCCCAGAAACATAATGATCTGGGAGATAATGACCCCTGCGCCGCTGGTGACCATAGGTCCTAACGCCTCTACCAAAAAGGCGGCTGAGATTATGAAGGAACACAACATAAGAAGGTTGCCCGTAGTCGAATGTGGTGCGCTGGTGGGGATAATAACCAGCAAAGATCTCCTCCGTTGCGTTGGCGATTCGGAGCAGGATGAGAAATTGGCTTGAGGTCTGGCCCGTGGATCTGTCACCTCTGCGGCTGACCACAAAATGACGCGCCCCTACGTAGAATTTAAATATCGAGAGAATCAAGATGAGGCCAGGTCGAGGTAGCCAAGCCTGGTATGGCGCAGGTTTGCTAAACCTGTGTCCCTTCGGGACTCGAGGGTTCGAATCCCTCCCTCGGCGCTAATTTTATAGTTTAAATAAAATGGGTGCTCATGCTCCGCTCGAGAGGGTGTTAAAGCTCTCGGCAAAGTTGAAGCACGAGCCATCAAAGCAGTTAAAAGCCGGTTTCTGGCTGTCCTTGAAGATCAGCCTTCTCTGAATCTCGAAGGATCCCAGGAACTCTTCGCGTTCTTTGGTGCTCCTCTGACCAGGTATCGTTTGCTTCGCGTCGATCGCCAGGTATCCGGTGAAGTTGTCAGCGGTCTGGAACTCGGCTCTTCTGTCGAGGCCGGTGTGGTGAAGTCCGATCTCCTGAACCTCGTATTCCATCTCCTGGAGGTTGTAGCTCTCCTGGACTTTGGCACCCACACCGCCGAAGACGAGAGAACTCTTGACCGTTTCAGTGCCCATCAGGGTGTCGCCAGCATTTAACGCCAGGTAGTTTTCCACGGCGTCGCACTCCTGGAAATTAGGGTTAACTCCCTTCGCCTCTTCGACCAGGTACTCGTTCTTCATCAGCGTGTCCACGCTGCCGCTGAAGTATATGTCCTTGTTCGACTTGACTCCGGTGTTCATGCTCCTGACGTCTTTGTTCATCTGAAACTGGCCGGTCCCGCTGACGGAGGTTTCTGACACGTAGTCGTAATCCTGGAGCTTGAACCCTGCTTCGTCAGACCCAGATTTGCAATTCGGGGCCGAGGCTAGGACTTGGAAGCCGTAATCTCCAGGCGATGCTTTCATGTCCGGCGTTACCTGGAGCTGCTCAGTTCCGACCCCTCCTGCCGGGACGGTCAGGATCTTTTCTGTCCATCCGAACCATCCAGGGTTGCAGCTGTTGGAGTTTACGGTGAGTTTCGCATCCACCTCAGAACAACCTCTGTTTTCCACGGTGACGATATATTCAAGCGTCTTTCCTGGTGTGGCGTAATCTGGACCCGAACCGGATATCGGGCCGGAGAGGTCGACTGAAACGTAAAGCTCACCCATAATCACTGGTACCGAGGGCCAGACGGATTCTGTTGCAGATGGCTCCAACTCCCACGTCGATTCCGGGCCCTGTCTCGTTTCTTCGACTGTGGCGAAGGCTGTTTGGGTCGCGAGAAGCAGCAGAATCATCATGTATTTCTTCAATATTTAACCCCCCATGACGAATTTATTGCGACAAAGGCCTCGTATCTCAATACGCCCCGCCGGCATTCCGATCCGGCTACGCCGCAAAAATAAGAAAAGAGCGTAGACTGCTACTTAGCAGTCTACTCCTGCACACGGGCATGGCAGCTTTTCAGCCACTGGGTTCTCGTGGAACTTGATCTCCTTCTGAACCTCGAAGTCACCGCTGAAGAGCTCGTGGCTCTTTACGTCCTTGTAGAAGATCTTGTGCATGCTGGAATCGGTTCCCCAGGTACCGTTGAAGCTGTTCAACGTGTTGAGACCGACTGTGTGCGTGATGGTCGAGTTCTCAGTCGAGCCGAAGAAGACCGTCTGGTCCTTCTCCATCTGGTTGACGCTGAACATCTCCTGGATGTTTGCACCTATGCCTCCGTAGAATGACTTGGAGTTGACGAACTTTCCGCCCTGGAGAGGCGTAGCACCGTCGTAGGTAAGCTTGGTGTTCTCGAAGAAGTTCAGTTGCTGATCAACTTCTTCGCCGCAGGTCTCGTTGTCGTTGCTGGGCAGCGGCCTCACTAACTTGTTGGGCTCCTGCGAATAGACATGGACGGCGTCCATCTCTATCGTGCCGTCACCAGACATCATGTCGTAGTACTCAAGGGCTATTTTCTTGTCAACAACAGAGGTTGCCACGTCGATATAACCGGTCCCGCTGACCAGCTGTCGCTCACAAAACTGCTCGTACTGAACTGGCTCCTTGATTGGCGGGTTCGCTACTGCGAGGCTACAAGCCAAGGCAAGAGCTATCAGTATCGCTATTACTCCCTTCATTTACTTACACCCCCTTCCTTTTCCGAATTTAAATCGTTTGTCTCTCTTTCACGGGGAGACGAAACTCTTTATCTATTTAATACAGGGCTGATATTTCAGTGTTTTGGTCCGAAGACGCCCTCAAGGAAACGGGAAATAAAAAAGTAAGGTTGATTCCAGATCTCAAGACCTGGAATTCGCCTTCGAGCTCAGATGCAGGGCAGCCAGTCAACCTGGACATCGCCGCAGGTTTCGTTGCCCCAGAGCTGGATGAACTTCTCGATTGAGAAGACACCGGTCAGGTCTTCAACGCTTCGGCCGTACTCGGGGTGTCTGCCTTTGGAGTTAGTTGTTACGTCCTTGGACAGCCATCCGATGTGAGCTACACCGATGACGTTGGAGTTGAAGTTGGCCTCGAGAGCGCCAGTGCAGTTACCGCAATCGGAGTAGTATCCACAGTCCTTTCTCGTCTTGACTTCGGTGTTCTTCTGCAGGTGCTCAGCGTGAGTGTACATCTCGACTACGACAGCTCCGATGTAGTAGTTCTGGACGCAGAGTTTCTCGATCCACTTCTGGTCGTAGGTGCCGGTCTGGTAGCTAACGGGCATGTACTCGAACTCGGCTTCTTTGGTGAAGTTGATGTAGTCACCACAACAGTCGGCCTCAGTCTTCCAAGCGTCCCACGGCATCACGTTGAAGGGATCCCTCTGGGCCTCGATCTCGGTCCTCTCGACGATGACATTTCCGCTTCCCGACTCCTTCTCGACCAGCTTGTTCCCAGCAAGGCCGGTTTGGGTCTGAATGATCGTCTCGACGTTCTTGTATCCGACGCCCTTGACGTTAGCCTTCTCGTACATGTAGTTGGCAGCGCCTGCCATGCCGACCAGGGCGATTCCAATGACCAGTAAAATCGCTAGTTTCCTCTTCATTCTGTTCCCACCTCCTTTTCCTGTCAATAATTACAAGAGTAACTCTTAAGCGAGATAAGTTCGATGAATATCCCATTTAAGAGCCAGCTGATGATTGGTTGTTCTCGGTTAATATTTCAATGTTTTGGTCAAAAAAAAGTTGGATGTGCTCCAGATCCCTGGGGGGACCTGGAGTCCAGATTCCGGATACTAACTTCGCGTTTAGATGCAGGGCAGCCAGTCAACCTGGACATCGCCACAGGTGTCGTTGCCCCAGAGCTGGATGAACTTCTCGATTGAGAAGACACCGGTCAGGTCCTCAACGCTTCGGCCATACTCGGGGTGCCTGCCCTTGGAGTTAGTGGTTACGTCCTTGGACAGCCATCCGATGTGAGCTACACCGATGACGTTGGAGTTGAAGTTGGCCTCGAGAGCGCCAGTGCAGTTGCCGCAGTCGGAGTCTCTGTCGACGCAGTCCTTTCTCGTTTTGACTTCGGTGTTCTTCTGCAGGTGCTCAGCGTGGGTGTACATCTCGACTACAACAGCGCCGATGTAATAGTTCTGGACGCAGAGCTTTTCGATCCACTTCTGGTCGTAGGTGCCGGTCTGGTAGCTGACAGGCATGTACTCGAACTCGGCTTCCTTGGTGAAGTTTATGTAGTCACCACAACAGGAGCCATTTGAGTCAGCTGGGTCCACGTTGAAGGGATCCCTCTGGGCCTCGATCT
>DAQG01000033.1 GCA_002502785.1 Methanothrix harundinacea
ACACAAAACAGCGAGGAGCCATTTTATCGAAAAATGCATTGGCGGCAATAGAACAGAAACTTAGATGGATCTAAATATTATTTGAAAGAATGGTTGCAAAACGCCATCGGCAAAAACCGCTATACTACGGCTTTGAAACTCTTTTAAAGTACCTTTTTGCCCTGTTAACCCATGGGCATTCGCGACGAAAAGTGCTAATCCTCGTAGTAACTGTAACTCGGATGTTCACAAAACACCCGCCGCAGTTCAGACACTTCCCCTCAACGACATTGCTCCTCGCCGCCATTGAGGCAGCTCGCGTTCTCGTCCTCGCCGGGGATGTTTCCGACGTGGACGTACTTCAGCCCCGCATCCCTCCCGATCTCCGCCGCCCTCGCATCGAGGGTCGGATCGCGTCGGCTCGGATCATCCCATCTACGGAGCTTTCCCCTCCGAGAAGAACCGAACCGAGATCGCCGGAGCCACCCTCTCCTCTCGCCCCTCGACCAGGGTCCCGCCGCAGAGCGAAACCGACCGCTGCAGAAACATCAGCTCGGCCTCCCGGAAGGGGCTGACGAGCTTCGGACCGGTGCCTGAGATGCTGGCTGAGACCGAGCCGTCAAGTCTGGCGGTCTCGATGACGATCTTCTCTGCCCTCGCAGCCACGAGCCTTTCGAGAACGTCTATTACCAGGTCGGAGAACCGCTCTGCATCGATCAGGACCTCCGGCAAGTCGTCGGCCCTCTCGAAGACGAGGTCCGCCCTCTCGGCCAGGTTCACATGAGAGATCCGAGCCCTCAAGGCCCGCAGGTACTCCTCCTCGGTCTCGGCCGCAAGAATGGCATCTTCATCGTAGGGCTTACGCCTGAACGCCTCCAGGGAGGCGGAGATGACCGAATTGAGGTCTTTAGGGCTTTGGTTCTGATAAGGCCGAAATCCCCTGTACGTGACCATATAATCGTTCAGCAGCCTCTCGGCCCGCCTCAGAAGGTGATCTTCAAAGAGCCCCTCAACCAGCTTCTTCTCGAAGATCCTTTCCAGCTTTCCGACCGTCTGCCCCGCCCTGAGCACAAGCTCGATGTCGAGGATTTCATCTGCCCTGTGATTTGAGAGGTGACGGTCCATGCGAGTGAATAGCTCATCGACGGCCACAGCATCCACTAGGCCCTCGGCCTCCCTCGCGGCCGCCGTCTCCTCAAGATCTTCAAGAACGCTGGAAGTGAGGATCAGCCTGCCGGCTATGATGGTGAAAAGCCTGTCCATCTCACGGAGAGCCGCATGAGAGTAATCCGCCGCTTGTCTCGCCCAGTCGTGATCGATTACGGCGATATCCTCCAGCGACCCCGTGTACTTGTGAAGCCTTGCGAGCGTTCTTTTAACGGTCTCGGTGTCCATCGGTCTGCCGTGGCCCGGGCAGCAGATGCGGATACCCCTGTTATCCAAAATCCAGAGAACCTTCTCGATCGACGCCATCAGTTCGTCCCGGGACCATCCGGGAATTCCAGCCACCCCAGGATTGGATGCGAAGAGGAGATCGCCCAAAATGAGGAGGTCGCCCGCCCGGATCGCCACGCTGTCAGGGCTGTGACCTGGGAGGTGGAAGATTTCGAGCTGATCTTTGCCACCCATCTCCACCCTCTGGCTTTTCAGTATCTGGCCTCCGCCGATGTCTCTTAACTCCATCGCATAATTGAAGGTCAAGCCGCCATCCAAGGTCAAACGTCTCGGAGCTGGATCGTTCGTATCCTCCGAGGAGAGAAGCCTGATCTCCGGCGATATCGGATCGACCTTCTTTCCGAGAAATCGGGACAGGGTCATATCAGCTGCCCCCCTCTCCAAGGCCAAGGCCCCATGCTCCTGGACCGCGAGAGCAGCCTGATCGAAGCTCTCGAATAGGTCGCCGCGGTTTAGCTGGAAAGAGTGATCGGCGTGGATGTGAGTCAGGTAAACGACCAGAGACCTTGGATTCCTATCATATAGACCGAAAAGCACCTCCATCAATCGATCCGTCTGATCGTCGAGGCCACCCGGATCTATGAGAGCGAGCTGATCTTCGGATGAGATGATGTACGAGTTGGAGGACATCATATCGATCGCCCTGATGTAGGGGTAAACCTCTACGTGCTCAGTTCCGCAAACTGGCTGCAAAATCTCAGACTTCATTCAGATCATCTCATCATATGTGCCTGCCTTCGCACCAACAGATACGAATCTGACGATTCGTATCTGTTGGTCGATTATCAAGGCCGGGATTTTAGCTAAGTCAGATCTATCGTATATTCAAGTAACTTGTGCTTTGGGCAATTATCGAAACATTTTTAATCTATCGTGACAGTATTCCTTGTTAGACAAAGTCGACCAAATCGAAACCTCGAACCTGCATCAAAAGACGGGGTCCGGTCAGACGGCCGATCGTTAAATCAATCGAGGATTGTCGAGAACTAGAAGTGGGTGAAGCGAGTGAGAGGATATAAAATAGCAATGATGGTGTTGGTTCTGGCGCTGCTGGCACCAACGGTATCGGCACGGTTTGAAGGGGTCAGAGGCCCCGGGATGGTTTACGGCGGAGCAGTGGGCGGAGAGAGATTCGATTCCGTCCACGGCCCCACGATGAGGTACGATGGTTATGTCGGTGGCTGCGCTTACTTTGGCGGTCTGAACAAATGGGCGTGCATTGGTGGGGAGATCGAACCTGAGCCGAACTTCAAGGAGATGGTGAAGGCTCATCAGGAACAGTTCAATCTGGCCAGGAGCGTCTTTTGCATCAGACCTTAACAGCAAAAGCGTGGATCGGGACGGTGGCCTGCATAATCTACCCTGGTTGACGGCCACCCCGACGCCAGGGAAAATTCAGGAAACGATTAAGAGGAGGGCCGACGAGGGAGAGGAGGGTCGGCCCACCACCTCGTTTCTGAAAGATCGCTCACAAATCATTTAGAAAATTTTGAATGGTATTTTCTTATATCTGGGATCGAGGGAGGTTATTCGTTCGTATGAAACCGATTCGAGTTTCACTCCAAGAACGGTTGTAATTAAAATAATAAAAAATATGAACCTGTGAAAAAACTTGATGGAGAAAGACCTACGCAGCCGAAGTTCAGCTGCGTAGGTCCCAAATGCCCTCGTCCGTCCAGGAAAGGGAAAGTTACGATTCGAGGATGTATTTCGTCAGCCAGCCGATCTCCTCGTTCACCTTACGCATCTGGTCGGGGTACTTCTTCAGATGGTGAGGCTCACCCTCAAAGAGGATCATCTCCACCTCTTCATCGCTCCCCTCCTTATACGCCCGATAGGTTGAGATGGCGCTCGCTGGAACAACGGAGTTGTCCTCCAATCCGTTCAGCATCAATAGGGGAGTTGTGACGTTCTCGGCATGGAACGCACCCATGATGGGAATGTACGCCTCCGGGTCCTGGAACGGAGTCTCATCAAAGTACATCTTCGTCATCACTGCCCCGTTGGTGTTTGAGAACTGGGAGTTCTGGTCGGCCGTTCCTGCACCTGCAACAGCAGCTTTCAGGCCGTCGTAGGTAGCGATCCACGCAAGGGTCAGAATGCCGCCGTTCGACCATCCGGTCGTCCCCACCTTATCCTCGTCGATGATCCCTCTATCGGCCAGATATTCGACCCCCTTCTCGAAGTCCTCAATTGGGAGATCGTAATAATGCCCGCCCTCAATCGATCTTGCAAACTCAAACCCATAGTTGCTACTCCCATGGTAGTTTGCCGAGAGAGTGACAAAACCGGCGTTCGTTATCAGATGGTAGGGGAACTCCCAGGTATCACGCCAGCCGTCGAAGTCGGTGTAGGTGGGACCCCCGTGGATGACGAAGACCAGAGGGTATCGCGTGCCGGGCTCGTAATCGTCCGGATATCTGAGCACCCCCTGCACCGTCTCGTTCAGGGCGCCCGTCCACTCGACGACCTCAGAAGAGCCCAGCGGCTTTTCGAGAAGATCCTCGTTGAGGCTCGTGAGCCGCTCAGGGTTGCTGATATTCTGGCCCAAGACCTCGGCCTCATAAATCTGGGGCGGAACTGACGCTGTATTATAGTTGTAGTAGAGGACGGAGCCGTCGTCTGTGCTCTCGAAGGCGAATATGTTCCCCTGGTGCTCACCTGAAAGAAGCGTCATCTTCCAGCCGTCGTCGGTCCGCATATACTTTGCAACCTTCGGGTTGGTACCGTCTGCAAGAAGGGCGTACACCCCGCCAATGAAGGGCTCCATCTCGACGTCGTCGTTGAAGAGGTCCTTCAGCAGCTTTCGATCCCAGTTCATAGGGACCTCTTCCAGGGTCTTTGTGGCCAGGGAGTAGGCCACTATATCAGATGTGTACCGAACCGGATAATGGAGGCCGCCGTTCTGCATCCTCTCGATGTACACGACGGTGCTGTCGGGAGACCATGCAAACTCGTTTTCGTCCTGGTACCCCTCCACCAGCGCCATGAACTCGTCCTCTGCTCCGGTGGCAGTGTCGAAAATGACATATCTGAACGAGGGGGCCTCAAGCCAGGACTCGGGATACCGGGCAGCTTTATAGACGATATACCTGCCGTCAGGGGATGGCCGATAGGCGTAGATGACATCACCATTTGCCGTCAGAACCGTCACATCTCCGTCCTGAACCGAATACGATTTGAGGATCACAGGATCGGGTATCGCATCAATGATGACAACATCTCCCGGAAGCTGCTCGACCGGTTCACCTTCCAAAGCTCCGGTGAAGGCCAGACGGTCAGCTCCAAGCCATTCGAAGCCGTCCAGAAGCTCTTCAGGAACGTCGCTTTTTTTCTCCTTTGCCAGTGTCGAAAGATCCTGAATTGTCAGGGCGCTTGAGTTCCCACCCCGGGGCATTGATGCATATGCTATCCGGGACCCGTCAGGCGAAACTGCCCAGACCAATACCGACTCGTCGGGATCTGAGAGAGATACCACATTCTTTGTCCTGGTATCCAGCAGCCAAAGGGTTCCGTTGTCTCCTGGGGGGAGGAGATCAGACCCTGCGGTGGTCAGATAGACGAGCTTTGTCCCGTCCGGTGTGAGGTGGAAGGAGCGCAGGAAATCCATCTTCAGAATATCGTCGTTCGTCAGCGTTTCTGTGCTTTCTGCACCGGCTGCCTGAAATACGAGCCCGCTCGCAACGATGGCAGCCATGATTATGAATCCGAGGATTTTTCCGGAATATCGCATGAGATCACGTCAATGTATTCTTTGGTGTCCATTTCCCGGAACGTCGTAGATGACGTCTTCAGAACACCTCGGATACCTATATATTTTTCATCCTTTTAATACATTCGGACTTTATCGTATGGACAACACATCCCGATCGTTCGGACAAACGGCTGACGTATGTTTGTCCTCAAAACAGAGATCCTGCCGTATCAGCCGTTCATGCTCGCATGATCTTCGGCTCTTTGTAACATCTACAAGCAAAAACGTTAATTATAATCGGATTAGATAAAAGAGGAAAAGCAAACGTTTTAGGAGGACGGACTATGAACAGAATATTTTGGGTCGTGGCAATGGCAGCCCTTATCGGCACCACTGCGCAAGGATATGATCTGACTGGTGACTGGGATGCTGATGGCGCCAACATCTACATCCGCCAGGTCAACGATACCATCTGGTGGTACGCCGAGAACTCGGCCGAGGACCCTGTATGGACCAGCGTCGCCTACGGCACCATCGAGGGCAACACAGTGAGCGTTAGCTGGGTTGATGTGCCCAAGGGCAACGCTACCATAATGGGAACCGCGGTGCTGAACGTCACCTCGGAAGATGAGCTTCAGCTCGTGGACCAGACAGGAGGATTTGGCGGCGAAGACTGGGAGCAGATTAAACTTTTGAGGATCAACAGTGGCTTCTGATCCCAGACAGAGGGGGCACCCCAGGGGAGCCCTCCATCGTTTTTCGTCATCGATCCGTCATCGGTTCACGAAAGTCGGCACGCCGCCGCATGCAGTCGATTTTATTTCAGAGTCGTGCGATAGATCAACGCTCCAGCCGGAAGTCGAACGGGTCTGACAAGACCAGCTCGTTTGTTCCCATGACGGGGTCGCTGACAGGTCCATCTCTAAGATAGAACTTTGCAGTCAGCGTTCTCTCGTCCAGGTCGGTGACTATCGTATACATCAGTCTCACAGTGCCACAGGTGAGAACCCCCTCTTTGCTGGCATTACCGTTCGCCTCTACTAATGACATAGCGTTCCAGATATCGGTCTCGTTGTACAGTCCCTCGTGGGCATCTATGTAGTTGTGTAGCCTAATCATCCTGGAATAGTCGTCGTGAGGATCTTTGGGGTTTTCTGGAACGAGCTTGGTGTAATCAGGTCTCAGATGTATGGCATAGTTTGTCAATGGTACCGGCGTTGAACTGTAATCCGTGAAGATGGCCTCGCGGGAAGAGTTGCTGAACTCGATGACGGTTGCGTTTCCAGACCTGTCGTAGATCAGGAAGTGATTTCCTATATAGGGCATCGATATGCGGTTTATCAAGACATGCTCTTTCGCCTCTTCCACCGTGACGCAGTTCTCCAGGATGGATCTGAGCATCTGCAGGAAGTTCAAGCCGCTGGTCGTTCCTCCCGCCATGCTGGCGATGGGGTCGGTATATGTATCTCCGTCCTGCAGGGCCGAAACGGCCAGGCCCATCTCGTTTATGCCGTCAGAAACGCCGTTTTCCAGGTCGGAGCCTCCCAGGGTCAGGGTCGCATACCCGTCATCGGGATAGAGCTCAACGACATGAATCCTGTTTCTGAGGACGGACTCAAAGACTGTGGGGTCGCTTAGGAGGGACTCAATGCCACCAGCCGCGATATCGGCAGATTCGTTCCCCTCCGGATCGTAGGACCAGTCCAGGTTCTTTCCGCCCATGGCGTGGCCATTCTCTGTCGAACTCGGGGGCAGATAAATAGCCGAGCAGGAGGTGGATATGTACATGTAGAATAGGCCGCTGGGATCGAGGGAGTAGTCGTCTTCTTTCAGCCCGTATGCTCGTTTTACGCCTTTGATGCGCTCGAAGAGAACCGGGTCGTGGAGACGGATGTACTCTTCCTTTGCCCGCCCGTAAATCGGATCTTCGTAGGGTAGGAGGATGGCGTTGAACTTCTCGATGCCCGTCATCCCGAGTTCGTATCCGATCTCTTCCTGAGTTCCACCCCGGATGACGAGATGATCTACCTCCACCTCACCGTTCTCCGACGGTATGAGAACTTCGTAGGTGACGTTCGGCACTGCACCTACACCCGGGGCGAGGAAAAAAAGAGCACCCAGGGCAAGGACACAGAGCGAGATAGCGGGGGTCGTTTGAGCTCTGGTTTTAAACATGACTTGCTGTTTATAGCTCATACGTATAAAATCACCTGTCAATTGAAGTCTAAGCTCCCAACAGTGGCAGGGTGAAAATGCAATTTGGTCGACCACTATCCAGGAGAACTGCAGTTGAGGTGATTGGCGTTAACCTGAGAAAAGGTAGAGACAAGCCATCCTATTTTCGAAAGTTGTAGGGGATATATCTCCGTCTTCTTGAGGGCACCGAGAGCGAGAGAGTAAGATCGCACTGAGCAGATCGACGGCCGTCTCACAGCACGCACTCGGAGCAGTCCTGACAGCTGCACTCGATGTTGGTGATCTTCCACTTCAAGGCCCAGCGCTTCATCTCCTTTACGATCTCCACGATCTCAAGGCCGCTCTCCGTCAGGGAGTACTCGCTCTTGGCCGGGAAAGAGCTGCCATCGAACCTGTTCTCCACTAGCCCTTCCACCTCCAGCACCTTCAGCCGGGCGGAGAGGACCTTCGGGGTGATGCCGTCAAGGCAGCTCTTCAGCTCGGAAAAACGCCTTCTGTGCTCCTCGCCCTTGTAAAGCTCCAGGAGGACCAGAAGAGTCCACTTCCGGGCTATGTACTTCACCGTCCTGTTGACGGTGCATCCTTCCTGCATGGTATCCTTGGAGAAACCTTCTAGCCTATATACGTTGGTATCATAAGTATACCATAGGCGGGCGCGACGAGCCTGGCCCGGTCTGGCCTATCCGGGTGCAAAATTGTGAGGGAAAAAATCGATATAGAGAAATAAAGATAGAGATAGAGGTAGAAACCATAAAGGAGCTTGAAAATATGGCAAAAGACATTTTGGAAAAGGGAGCGATCCTCCAGAGAGACAAGGAGACCTACGCCATAGCCCCCCACATCGCGGGCGGGATCATCGATCCGGCGAGCTTGAAGAAGATCGCAGAAGTCGCAGAGAAGTACAAAGCTGCGGCCCTGAAGATAACCTCGGCCCAGAGGATAGCCATCGTGGGCTTAAAGCCCGAGGACCTGGACGGGGCCTGGGCGGATTTGGGGATGAAGCCAGGGGCTGCCATTGGCCTTTGCGTCAGGAGCGTTAAGATCTGCCCAGGGACGACCTTCTGCAAACGGGGCCTTCAGGACTCGGTCGGCGTCGGCCTCAAGCTCGACGAGAAGTACCACGGCATGGAGATGCCCTCCAAGTTTAAGATCGGCGTCTCGGGCTGCCCCAACTCCTGCGCCGAGCCCGCCGTCAAGGACCTGGGGCTGATGGGAACCGCCAAAGGCTGGACGATCCTGGTGGGAGGAAACGCCGCCCGAAAGCCGCGGCTCGGCACGATCCTGGCTGAGGCACTCTCCGACGACGAGGCTATGGCCTTGGTCGAGAAGGTGATCGGCTACTACAAGGCGAACGCCGAGAAGCAGAGGCTAGGCGAGTTCATCGACGAGATCGGATTTGAGAAGTTCAAGAAGGCCGTCCTCTGAGCTTGCCTAAGGACTGAAGAGGGGGGGACCGACGAGTCCGGCCGGGGATCACCAGACCCCGGCCGCCTCCTCGCCGCAGTTCGGTCACTTCCCCTCGACGACCCCGTTCCTCGTCGCAGATCATTTCAAATAATTTTCCATGATGGCTATGGCGCAGTATTTCCCGCACATGGAGCAGGTTCCAGTTCCATTTTGAGTATAGGTCTCAATTGCCTTTTCCCCATCGATGGCAAATTTAAACTGATTCTCCCAATCCCTCAACCTCCGGTATCTGGCCAGCATCTTGTCCTCGGGCCTCGGCCCATACTTCAGAGTGTCCCCTATGTGGGCCGCTATCTTGAAGGCCACCACCCCTTCTCTGACCTGGGCCGCATTTGGGAGGGCGAGATGCTCGGACGGGGTTATGTAACAGAGGTAGTCAGCCCCGGCACCGGCTGCAAGAGCTCCACCCACACATCCTGAGATGTGGTCGTACCCTACACCGATGTCGATGGGGAGGGGACCGGCGACGAACAGAGGCCTGAAATCCGTTTTTTTCTTGTAATTAGCAATATAGTCGGGTATCCTATCTGGTCTGACGTGGCCACCCATCCCCTCTATTATGACCTGGACGCCCAACTCATTTGCCTTTCTGGCTAGATCCGCGTTCATCTCGAGCTCCTTGACCTGCAGCCCGTCCATTGGGTCGTGAATACAACCACTTCTCATGGTGTTCCCAAGAGAGAGCACCACATCCCTTTTGGCGAGAATCCCGCATATCTCGTCGAAGAGGGACAGAAATGGGTTCTCTCCACCCTTCTGCAGCATCCATGCTGATGTGAAGGAGCCGCCCTTGGAGACCATGCCCATTATCCTCTTCGTGCCCTTGAGTTCCTCCAGCATGTCGAGAGTGAAGGCCGCGTGGACGACGATGGACGAAATCCCCGCGGCGACGTGCTTCCTGATGGTCTGGACCAGGTCGCCCTCAGTTATGGACTCGAAGGAGCCCTTTTGCGCAACTGTCTGATAAATGGGTACGGTAGTCAGCGGTGTGCTCGTCGCCTCAGATATTCTCCTCAATATATCATCGGTGGGGCCTCCCATCGAGAGGTCGGTAACGGTATCAGCACCGTATTTCTCTGCGATCCTGGCCTTCTCCACCTCCTTATCAGGCAGCGTGCCGAATGTGA
>DAQG01000065.1 GCA_002502785.1 Methanothrix harundinacea
TTTCCGATCCTACAAGTTAAAGGAGATTAAATACGAGAAATAGATCTCCTGTATTGATTACGTTCCATGATGAAGATTGTGCGAATTTGGTGACGCTTGTATCATAATTCGTTGTGACATTGCACATCTCTTATCGCCATATCAGGGCACCCATATAATATTTTTCGAATGATATCTCTTATTGCTAGGATTTTGCGGAGGGCATTCATGGCCGAGAATCAAAAATGGTACAAAAACTCCGGCGTAATAATCACCATGGCATTAGCGATAACGCCGGTTATCCTCTCCCAATCATTGGATGTATATTTTGATATTATAAACTCGCCGACGGACTTTCAAGTCTGTCTCGATTCGGTCAACATTGGAACTGAGAATGCCTTAATTGAGGCACCATCCACCCCAGGTGGAACCCCCATAATGGTGATTTACAACGAGAGTAGGATTATCGCTAGGAATTGCCATCGTATCAACCCGTACGACTATGAAATTTTTTTAAGAGTTGTTGACGAACCTGACTGCATAGAAATCACTTTTGAGCCAAATGTATTGCGGCTTCCGGACAATTATTTATCAACAATACATGCAAAAATATCATCCGATATTAGTTCGGGAAACCATCCAATTGAGATTGAAGCCGTGGGCGGGGATGGAACCAAACACAACAGTTACTGCATAATAACAGTTGAAAAGAATTATGAACTAGACACGAAGGGTTATCGGATGATGGTCGACGTTACGAAAGATGTGAGGGCACCTACAGACGTGGGAGACGCCAACGCCACATCATTGATCCCAGAAGTCTCACAAGACCAAGATCTTCGGCCTGCTGGAGATGTCCGGGAGGTTGAAGTCACCCAACAAGTTCAAAGTGTCCGACCAACTGGCAGCGTTCGTTGATCTGGCATTTTAGTCGGCCCTGCTGTCAAGGCAGATATGGCGCCGCCCACCATATGCCTCAAGGTTGGATCTGAAGGCCCGGTAGAACCACCGACCGGGCCCTTTAGGCATCCTACTTACTGGTAACCCTTCCACTTCGCTTCCAGGTTCGGATCCTGGAGGGTCTCCATCACGTAGTCGGCAAACTCGGCCCCAGTGGCTCCGTCCGACCGGCCTGTGAGGACTACCTTCTTCTCGTGCTGGCCGCAGATGTCAAGAGCCATCTCGAGCTTTCTCGCCTTATCAACAAAGCCTATGTGGCCGAGGAGCATCACGGCGGCACGCATCATGCTGGAGGGGTCGGCATACAGGGCACGTCCTTCCTCCACCATCCTCGGGGCCGAGCCGTGGATCGCCTCGAACATGGCGTACCTCTTCCCTATGTTGGCAGATCCCGCGGTCCCGACGCCCCCCTGGAACTCCGCGGCCTCGTCGGTGATGATGTCGCCGTAGAGGTTCGGGAGGACTACTACCCGGAACTGGGTCCGGCGCTTGGTGTCGACGAGCTTTGCTGCCATGATGTCGATGAACCACTCGTCGAGGTCAATGCCGGGGTACTCCTTGGCGACGTTTCTTGCCACCTCCAGGAACTTGCCGTCGGTGGTCTTGATGACGTTGGCCTTGGTGACGGCCGTGACTCTGTTGATCCCGTTCTTCTTCGCGTGATCGAAGGCGAGCTTCACGATCCTCTCCGCCCCCTGGCTGGTGGTCACCGTGAAGTCGAAGGCGATGTCGTCGGTGACGTTGAACCCTTTGCTTCCCAGGATGTAGGCGCCCTCCGTGTTCTCCCTGAAGAAGATCCAGTCGATCCCCTGGTTTGGGACCTTGACGGGCCGGACGTTGGCGAAGAGGTCCAGCTCCCGGCGCATCGCCACGTTCGCGCTCTCCAGGTTCGGCCAGGGGTCGCCCTTCTTTGGCGTTGTCAGAGGCCCCTTGAGGATGGCGTGACACTTCTTCAGCTCGTCAATAACCCCGTCGGGTATCGCCTTCATCGCCTTTGCCCTCTCCTCGATGGAGAGCCCCTCGATCTTTTTGATCTCGACTTTGCCTGACTCAATCTCGCCCTTCAGCATGTATTCGAGAACCCTGCTGGACTCGGCGCTGATGTAGGGTCCGATCCCGTCGCCTCCCACCACCCCGACGACGATCGGCTCGACCTGTGAGTAATCGATCCAGTCCTCGGCGGCCTTCATCCGCTCCACACGGTCCATCTGCTCTACGAGCAGCGTCTCGAAATGGGCCTTCGCCCTCTCTATTGCCTCTTTAAGCTCGCTCATGACGTTCATCCCTTAGTTGAATCTCGATCCTCCTTATCCTCCCCTTTTTCTATAATTAACCCTCTGATCTACGTGCGATATTTTTCCCCCGTGGGCTCCCACCCATCAAAAATATAAACTTCAACATCCCAGGCGGAAACATGACAACCCAGGAGATAATATTCTACGTCATAATATTCCTGATAGTCTTCATGGTGACCCGGATAATCTCCAAGATCAGGCGCGGCTACTGATGCTGATTAGGGGGAGATGATATGGAGATGTTTCCACCGGTAATCGCGACCGTCGGTGGCGGGGGTACACGACTTTATCCTCTGACCCTCGACCAGCCCAAGCCTCTGGTAGACCTTTGCGATACCGCCATAATCGCGACTTTGTTCAGGGTTCTGGCGACCCAGGGGTGCAGGCGTTTCGTCCTGGGCAGCAAGGGTGCAGAGAACACCCTTCCCCTCAACAACTACTTCAAGGCAGGAGAAGGTTTCTTCAAGAGGCTGGGGCTGAACGATATCGAGGAGTTCGCCTACCAGCCCCAGTACGATGACAAGGGAAGCGCTGACTCCCTCCGATACTGCGCGAACTACTTCGACATAAAGGAGGACATGCTCGTCGTCTCGGGAGACAACGTCATCGACATCAACCTCAAAAATTTCATCGATTTTCACCGAGAAAAGAAGGCAGTCCTCACCGTTGCCTTGAAAGAGCTGGGGGGAGAAGAGGACATATCCCAGTACGGCGTTGCCGAGATCAACGGAGAACATCGGATCAACGGTTTCGTCGAGAAGCCGGCCCCCGGAAAAGAGCCGAGCAGGATGATCAACACCGCATTTTATTTATTCTCCCCAGAGATCCGCGAGGTTCTCGCCAAGATGGGCGACTCAGCAAGGGACATAGGTGGCGACCTCATCCCCTATCTAACGGAGCACGGATATCCCGTCTACGGTTATCCGGTCGAAGGCTACTGGATCGACATAGGTACTCCTGAAAGGCTCCTCCAGGCGGCGGTGGACTTTCTCGGCAGAAAGGTGGAGCACTACGCCTTCAGGAACGAGTACCGACCAGGCCAGTGGGTCAACCCCAAAACCCTCAACAGGATCGGGAGGTACCTCGACACTGGAGATATCGAGCTTCGAGGGAACGTCTTCATAGGCAGAAACTGCAACATCGAAAAGGGTGCTGTCATCGAGAACTCTCACATCGGCCACACAAGCCTTATCGAGAGGGATTCGGTGATCAAAAACAGCATGATCATGAGTTTTGCCAACATAAAGAGGGGATCGGTCCTGAACAAAACGATCGTAGGGAGGCACTCCACCATCGGGACGAAATGCGTCCTCGACGCGGACCAGCCCTACAGCAAGCCGGGCAAGATACCGGTGGTCGGAGAGAACGTCATCCTTCCCCAGGAGTCGGTAGTCGGGCCAGGGACCAGGGTAGCCCCCCTCAAGTACAGCTACAAGATCCTGGCCACGGGGAAGTTCTCGCAGCTGGGAAATGACGACGGGAATATTTACTTCTGCGAGAAGTGATCCTACCAGTAGCGCTCCCAGCCGCCGGTCTCCAGAGCCCTGACCCTATACTTTTTGTCGTTCTCGATCAGGAACTTGTGAAGATCTTCGGCGCTCTTGAAGAAGGATTTGTCTCGCAGGCTGTTATAGATTTCTTCCGAGGTGAACCCGCTGAGCTGGCCCTTTCCATAGACGATCCTCTCAATGGTGTACCACAAGTCGTCGAACTTTCTGAGGCTTCCTGTCCATTCAACCATTCGTACCACCTTGGAGAGGCGTTTCTGGCTTAAATGAATAAGAACGTTTCGTTCCAAAGGTGCATCAGATGAAATCAGATCAGAGTTCAGGAAGGGAAGGGCGTCCACAAGTCAGCAGAGATTCGCTCCAGTCGCTGGATGAAGAGATAAGATCGTGCAACAGGTGCCCTCTCGCCAACGGAAGGACCAAAGCCGTCCCTGGCGAGGGACCAGATCGGGTCGATATACTTCTCATCGGCGAGGCGCCCGGAAAGGACGAGGACCTGGCCGGAAGGCCCTTCGTCGGAAGGGCGGGATCGATCCTCGACCGCTGCCTCAACGATGCAGGGATTGAAAGGCGTGAGGTCTTCATAACAAACGTCGTCAAATGCCGCCCACCGGGGAACAGAAGGCCGAAGAAGGACGAGGTCGAGGCTTGTCGGCCCTACTTAAAATATCAGATTGAACTGATTCAGCCGAAGGTCGTGATCCTCATGGGAAACGCGGCGACGAAGGCAGTTCTGGACGTGGAGGGCGTAACATCCCTCAGGGGTCAGGTCTTCAGGGACATGTTCCTGGTCACCTTCCATCCCGCAGCCGTCCTCAGAAACGGAAATCTCAAAGAGGATCTCGTCTTGGACCTGTTGGCCGCAAGAGATAAGGCGGAAGGTTCGAGGGCCTGCCACCAGAAACGAGAAGACTGCGCCTGAGCCAATGGTCAGGCGCTTCGTTCGGTGGAGAAGAGGGGCTTCACCTTGGAGAGGACCTGGGGCAGGGCCAGGATGAAGACCCGATCCCCATCCTTAACCTCGGTCTCGGCTGTGGGGATTATGGGCTGGTTGCCTCGCATGATCATGCCGAGAATCGCTCCCTTTGGCATCTTCTCGGCTGCGTTCTTCCCGAGGATCTTCGCATCCTTCTCGGCCCGGAACTCCAACACCTCGGCCTCGTCTTTTCCTATGACTATGACCTCTTCGCCGCCCCTTATCATCCGGAGGACGGCCTCGACGGTCACCATCCCCGGGCTGATGGCGTGGTCGACCCCCACCATCTCAAAGAGGTTGATGTAATCGCTCCTGTCAACCCTCGCGACGATCTTCTCGGCACCAAGCTGCTTGGCTAATAGAGAGCATAGCAGGTTCTTCTCGTCGAAGCCAGTAACGGAGAAGACAACGTCCATCGACCCGACGTTCTCGGCCTTGATCAGCGAGATGTCGGTGCCGTCGCCGTTGAGGATCAGGGTGTCGGGAAGCTCCTCTGCCAGCTCCTGGCAGCGCTCGTTATCGATCTCCACCAGCTTAAGATCGAAGTCCATCTTCTCCAGCCACTTGGCGAGGTAAAAACCGACGACCCCACCCCCTACGATCATGACCTTATGGGACGCCGTCTCCTCATGGATCTGCCTTCTGAGCTTAGGAACGGACTTCGTATCGCAGGTCAGTATCAGACGGTCTCCGGGCTTTATGGAGTCTTCCTTTTTAGGGATTAGGATCTCTTCGCCCCTCTTGATGGCGGCGAGCTTGCAGTTCTCGGGAAAGTCCACATTCGCGATCGTTCCCGTCAAGGGCATATCTTTGTCGACGGATAGCTCGATCAGCTCCCCCTTTCCTCCCGCGAGCCTCCGACGTTCGATCATCGAGGGGAAGTAGAGGCCTGTGACGATCCTCTCTGCCATCACCAGCTCCGGACATATCATAAGGCCGATGCCGATCTGTTTTCGATCTTTCATGGGCAGGTCGATGTAGTCTGAGTTGCTGACCCTGGCTATGGTCCTATCGACGCCCAGATGGCTTGCGGTGATGCAGGTGATTATGTTCACCTCGTCATTGCCGGTGACAGCGACCACGATGTCTGCGTCCTGTATCCCGGCCTCAATCAGGAGCTGTGCGTTGGCGGCGTTTCCCTGGAGGACCTTCACATCGATGCCCTCCAGACGCTCGCAGGCCTTGCTGCTCTGATCGATTATAGTAACGTCATAGGCGCCGGAGAGTTCGCTTGCCAGGTGAAACCCGACCTCGCCAGCTCCGGTGATCAAGATGTGCATGGAATCCCTCCTGTCCCGAGCCTCGCTCCGGGAATTAACGTAAGCGAAGAGTAGATCATGCCAACGGGAAAAGGCTTTCGCGTGGTTTGAGAGTCACTTTAAGCGGCGTCAGGCTGAAATGGTTCGAGGTTTGAGGGTATTAGAATGCGATCTTTCGATGATCTCCGTTGCTGGTTTGATAGTCTTGATGGGGTCTTAGTGGCCTTCTCGGGGGGGGTTGACAGCTCAGTTCTGGCGGCTGCAGCCAGGTTTGCTCTGGGCGATCTGGCCGTCGCCGTCACAGTTAAGTCGGAGCTACAGTCCGGGTCAGACCTCGCGAACGCCAGACGTGTAGCCGTAGAGATCGGGATTGAGCATATTGTCCTGGAGGTCGGGGTCCTGAAGCTGGAGGGGGTCCGTGAGAACCTGCCATCGCGATGCTATCTCTGCAAGAGGGCTATGGCAAATAGGCTCCTTCAAGAGGCGAGGTCCAGGGGCATTAAAGTCGTGGTCGACGGCACCAACGCTTCAGACAGGGCCGATGACCGGCCCGGCATGAGGGCCCTTTACGAAGCCGGGATACGGATGCCACTCCGGGATTTGGGTATAACAAAGGACGAGGTCAGGAAGATGGCACGAGAGCTGGGTCTCTCGAACGCTGATCGGCCCTCGAGGTCCTGTCTTGCCACAAGGATCGAGGGAACTCTTAGCCTCGAGAGGCTCGGCCGGGTCGAGGCCGCCGAGGATCTTCTTCCTCAGGGATGGAGGGTCTCGGATCGGGTGGATGAGGTCGAGGTGAAGGTTCCCGAGGGTGAGATGCTTTCAGAGGGCGCTGTTAGTGGGCTTAAGAGGCTTGGATACCGGGAAGTCGAAGCGAAGGATTGACGATCTTTTTGCCCCTGCCCGAACAACTTTTTTCTATCATCAGGGGAATTATGCTGCCGGATGCAGATTCAAGAGGATGAGTTCAAAGATCTGATCAGCGGGTACAATAGGGTCCTTTACCTCTGCCACAGAAACGCCGATCCCGACGCCGTCGGGAGCGGTTTTGCCCTTCGAGAGGCCTTTGGTGGGGACCTGGCCGCAGTGGAGGGGGTTAGCAGGACCGCCGCGAGCCTTCTGAGGGCCATAGGCGCGGACGTTCTGATCGATCCGCCCGTCGAGGGCTACGACCTGGTGGTGGTGGTGGACACGGCCGTGAGGCTCCAGATAGGCGACTTAAGTATGAAAGAGTACGCCGTCGTCGACCATCACCAGGACAGGGATCTGATCGAGTCCGCCCTCTTCTCGCTACAGAGGCCTGCCGACTCCACCGCCGAGATCGTCTGGGAGATTCTCGCAAAAAGCGGAATCGTGCCGAGCCGCGAGGCAGCCCTCGCCCTCGTCGTGGGGATAATAACCGACACCGGCCGGTTCAAGCACGCTCACGCCTCCTCTTTCAGGACGGTGGCCGAGATTCTGGAGAGCTCAACCATCGAGTACGCCGAAGCTCTGGATGTCCTCTCACGGGTCCCAACGGAGACCTCCAGGAGGATCGCCGCCCTCAGGGCCGCCTCCAGGGCCGAGATCGAGTGGACGAACGACTGGGTGGTCGTCTCCTCAGAGGTCGGCGCCTTTGAGGGCTCCTCGGCCATGACCCTCGTCGACATCGGGGCGGACGTCGCCCTAGTCGGCGGGATGCACGGCAACGTGTGCAGGATCAGCGGCCGCGCGAGAAGGGACGCCAGCCTCGCCGGCCTTGATCTAGCTGCGATCATGGGGGACGTGGGAAGAGCCCATCAGGGCGACGGGGGCGGCCACCGGGGTGCGGCCGCCCTGGAGGCCACAGGCCATCCGTTGGTGCTTCTAGCCGAGTGCAGAAAAAGGGTTTTGGAGGCTCTGGAGGGGCGGCGACCCCTTCAGGTAGACCTCTGAACAACTTTTAGCGGTATTATGCCATAAGTTCGACTACTTCCTGTACCTCGCGGCCGCCTTTTTCAGGGCCTCGATCCCTGGCAGAAGGTCTCCAGAGAGGTAGCTTATGGAGGCTCCGCCGCCGGTGCTTACGTGGGAGAACTTGGATTCAAGGCCCAGCTGCTCGATGGCGGCGCTGGTGTGGCCACCTCCCGCGATGGAGAAGCCGGATTCTGTGGCGGCCTTCAGGATCTCGGTGGTTCCGAGGGCGAACTTATCTTTCTCGAAGATCCCGGCGGTCCCGTTCAGAACGACGATCTTCGCCTCCTTGATCTTCTTGGAGAAGTCAACGATCGTCTCAAGGCCGATGTCGGCGATCTGAAGATCTGAGGGCACCTTCTCCATGGCGACGTCTAGCCTCTCGCCGTCCTTGTCCAGGGCGACATCCTGGGGGACTATGATCTTGCCGGGGTTCTTATCTAGGAGGTCTTTGGCGATCGCCACCTGGTCGGAGTAGTCAAGGCCCGACACGAACTCCCGGTTCTTCTCGCCGACGTTGATCCCTGCAGCCATCTGGAAGACGGTGGCCACGACCCCCGTGACCAGGACTTGGTCGACGCCGCCCCGGTTGAAGACGTTCTGTATAACCTTGATGGAGTCGTCGGCCTTCGTCCCGCCGAGGACGAAGATCGAGGGGTGCTCGTTTCCGCGGACGCCCATGTCAAGGGACTCGATTTCCTTTTCCATCAGCCGGCCTGCGGCGCTGGGGAGGACCTCGGTGAACCCGACGACGGAGAGGTGGGACCGATGGGAGACGGCGAAGGCGTCGTTGACGAAGAGGTCGAAGAGCGGGTAAAGCTGTTTTACCATGTGGCTTTTGGCGTGGTCCTCGGGCGGACGGTTGATGTTCTCCTCGGAGTAGAAGCGTGTGTTCTCCAGGAGGATGACGTCGCCGGGCTTCATCGCCTTGATCGACTCTCGGGCATGGGAGCCGAAGATGTCGTCGACGTAGGTGACCTCGCAGTGTAACAGCTGGGTGAACCTTCGGGCGTGGGCCTCCAGGGTCGTGAAGTCCTTCTTTCCTGCGCGACTCTGGTGGGCCATCAGGACTACCCTTGCGTCCTCCAGGTCGCGTAAGGTAGGCAGGTGGCCGCGGAACCTCTTGTCGTCGAGGATCTTTCCGTCCGGGACCATGGGGGAGTTTATGTCGACCCTAACCAGGATCCGCTGGTTATCGATGGGGAAATCGTCTAGCGTGAGATAATCCTTCAACTGACTCCCTCCTTCAGGGGGATTTTACTGTGACAGGGGTTGACTCAGGATATATATCACCTTTAGCCCCCCTGGGCGACGCGAGGCTTGGAGGGGCCGGGGCTTGGGGGCGGATGATACGGAAATGGTGATATAACTTGCGCGCGATTTTTGGTAGCGAATATTACGGGCGAGAACGAAGAGCGAAGGGTCGTCAAGGCTGAGGAGATCCTGGGGAAGATCGAGAGGGGCGAAGCGGTCGAGTACGAGGGAGTCACAGTTGGGCAAGGGCTGGATCTAACAAGGCTAAAACTGCCGAAAGATGAAGATTGAAAGCTCATCGTATCTTCTCCGATTAAAATAGTAAACTCTCATGTTCAAGGAATCGTTAAATTTGAAGACATTGTTTTCAAAGAGCCGATTTATTTTCACAATTCTAAATTTTATCTTGCTTCATTCCAAGTTGGTAAGTTCTGCAAAGATGGAGGATTTAAGGACACCGTATTCAGCAAATATGGCCAATTCAGTCATGTCCATTTTATGGGCGATGCGAAATTTACTAAACGTTCAGTTTATTGGAGGTGCAAATGCTTGGTTCTATGAGGTAAAATTTAAGGGAATAACATTTTTCTTGAGTAAGGATAATGGTAGCACAATGTTTTCTGGTGAAGTCGGTTTTAGGTCGTGTCTGCAGTTGATTGAATAGGTTTATATGTAATAAGATCTATTTTTAGAGTTGGGGATAGCTACGCAGGAAGAACACGACACATCAGAATTGTGGTGTTGGAACAGAGACTGTCCGAACTATGGCAAGAAGGGTTCGTGGAACATCGTTTTCAAGGAATGATATGGTAAGATAAATGCAGCGCTTTTTCGCTGCAATACCTGTGGACATTGTTTCAGTGAGAGTAGAGGTACACCATTTTTCGGATTGAACACGCCAACAGATGAAGTGCTTAGGACACTTGCATCGCTTCCGGAAAAGGGAAGTATTCGCGGAGTGGCAAGAGCTACAGGGCATGATAAGAATACGATATGCAGGTGGCTTGATGTCGCCGGGATGCACTGCAAAGAGGTCACAGATTATTATCTCAAAGAACTCCAAATGAATCGTATTCGAGTAGATGAGATTTGATCTTATATTAAAAAAAGAAAAAAATCTACTGGTTAGCGATTCAGATGAATTGGGAGATATCTATACTCTAACTGCTATGAAAACTGACACAAGACTTTTCTTGAGCCATCACGAAGGTGGAAGAACAACTGAAGACGCCATCGCTTTGTTTAGAGATGTAGAGCAAAGAAGGTCTATTCATTCTCCCATCCCTGTTTTCACGTCTGATAACTGAGATGCCTTTGAAGAGGGACTTGTAAACATCTATGGTTATTTGGAAAATCCACCTTACAAGGGAACGGGACGAAGACCATTGCCCGTTCTTGTTCCTTACGCAGACCTGAAGTATGCACAAGTCTGTAAGAGGAAGAGACATGGACGAGTTGTAGAAGTGGTCCCGCGTGTAATATTTGGAGATCTTGATGAAGTCATTAAGGCCCTTGATGCTGATTCTGGTGGTAAGATCAATACTGCGTACATTGAACGATTAAACCTAACTATCCGCAACTGTATTGCGAGGTTCATTCGCAAAGGTATGAACTGCAGCAAGGATCTAAAGAGGCATTCTCTTGTTCTGGATTTCTTCCAAGCTTGGTACAACTTCGTCAAACCCCATCAATCTCTAAAAGTGGAAATCAATTTAGATGGAAGGAAAATGGATGTATCGAACACCTGCCATGGCAGAAGGGATTACTGACCATGTTTGGAATCTTAGAGAGCTGATGACATTTAAGGTGCCCATTCAATGAAGCGCGTACACGACCTGACTGTGGACCATTGAAAATCGAAAACTAAGGGGCTTATTTGCTTAGGTCCCAGAAATTCAGTGCATGAAGCTGGTTTTAAGGATCAGTTTCAATTGCCTGCACCCACGACCAAAAATTCGATACCATCAAAATCTTGATGGCACCATTTTGGAACTTGCTTATCCCACTCTTGTCTAGGATTCGATAGAATCCTCAACTTTGAGCAAGGGTGCGTTCTCGATCTCTATGAGATCTCTGCGATTGAGACTAAACGTCCTGGGAATAAGTTTCAGTAGTTCGGTGATTACATTGGCAAATGTGGATACTATTACTAATGTTACGAAGTCATAGTCCAATCCAGCTTCATCCTCATCGTCGGACTCGTAAGTTGATGATCCTAGGTGACCACTTCGCCAGGTGATGATCCCAAATCGGTGATTCCTGTAGCAATATTGTGTGAAGCCATCGCAAAGATAATTGCAATGACAAAAGCTTTTAGTGTGGTGGGGTCTTCCTCCCTCCCCTCCAAAGAATCGCATGAGCGTTTTATCTATAAATTACTACTCATTGGTAATCAGTTAAGCCGAGAATCGAAATGTAACTACGATCTTGGTATCAATTCCAATGAGATCTGTTTAATCAAAAAAGTACATTAGGTTCTTTTCCGAATATCAACCCCAATTATTAGTTGCATAACTCCAATGACCCAACTAATCGATAATGTAGCAAAAAATCCTTAACTGATGACCAAAGAGTTAATACTTAGGCCTATTTCAAGACACTGCAGCACTTTGCTTTTAGCAAGCACATTAGCTCCGGATCTTGGATCGTGCCACTCACGTCCTAACATGGGACGTGGCCTTCCAGAGAAAGGGTCGAGGCTTGGCCGACGGAAGCCGAATGTTTCGCGGCTAATAATACGCTTAACCAGTAAGCAAAGCCATATAATAGTAGAAAGCTCCTTTCCGAAAAACGTGACACCAAAATTATTCGCTATTTTAATTATAGTGCTCTTATTCGTAGCGCCATCACCCGCCGAGCCCGGCGAGAACGCCGTTAGGGTCGTCCACTTCATCAACGGCGCCAAAGGCGACGAATCCTTCTTCGATTCGGCAGTCCGGGGCATCGCCAAGGCCGAGGCGGACTTCGGTATCGAGGCGACCACCATCGAGGCTGGCTACAACTCCTCTACGTGGGGGCAGCAGCTGGAAGAGGCCGCCGCCAGCGAGGACTACGACGTTCTGATCACAGGGTCCGCTCTTATGCGGGATTTACTCTCGGAGGTGGCCGAAAATCACCCGGATAAGAGGTTCATAATCTACGACTCCTCCGTCGACTACGCCGAAGGCGGATATGACAACGTCTACTCCGTACTCTTTCGGCAGAACGAGGGCGCCTACCTCGCGGGCGTCTACGCCGGCCTGATGACCGAGTCGGGGACGATCGGCCTTCTCGGCGGCCAGAACAGCACCACCATAAACGACTTCGTAGTCGGCTATGAGCAGGGCGCAAAGTCCGTGAGGCCCGACGTCGTGGTCCTGGTCCGGTATGCGGAGACCTGGAACGACGCCGCCCTGGGCGAAGAGATGGCAACGCAGATGTACGACGAAGGGGCCGACATCATCTTCCAGGCTGCGGGAACCACGGGCCTCGGCGTCTTCAAGGCAGCTAAGGAATCAGGCAAATATGCCGTAGGCGTTGATTCAGACCAGGCACTGATAATTGAGAAGACCGACCCTGAGCAGGCCAAGCACATACTCACCTCGATGATGAAGAACGTGGACGCGAGCCTCTATCGAGCGCTGAAGCTGTATATAGATGGCCAATTGCCCTTTGGCCAGGCCGAAACTCTGGGCATCAAGGAGGGCGGCGTGGGTTTGGCACGCAACAATTACTATGAGGTGGCAACGCCCGCTGATGTCGAGGCCGCGATAAATCAAACTGAAGAGGATATCAGGAACGGGAGAATAAAGGTGGAGACGGCTTTCAAATGAGATGGTCAGAGGTTCCTGATCGCAGATCAAGTCCCCATCTCATTCCTTTCACCTCCTCAACAACTACCCTTTCCTCCGATTTACCCCTTCGCCGATCAGATCCACCCGCCCCGCAACCCTGCTCCCCACCCGGACGAGCCCCCAGATCCTCCCCCCAGTGGTGGAGGAGCGCCTTAGGGACCCCCACCAGAAATCTGATTGGAAACTGCGGCAGATGGCACGAACAACGCCCGTCAACAGATCATGAACCTGCCTTGGATGAGTTGAAAGCGAAGGCTAAGGCAAATGGCGGAATTGGATTGCAGGTCCTGAGGAAGTTGGGATAACTTATATATATTTATTTTAACTAATCTACATCTCATGAAAGAGAGACTTCTGGCGGTCGTCCTTGTCGCCTTCATCGCCGTCGGCACGGCTTTTGCCATGCCGCCCTCCGAGCGGGGCGCTCTTCAGGACGAAAACAGCGCCACATTCCTGAACGTTGTATCCATTCGCGAGGCCGTGACCGCGATGCCCAAGGCGGACCTCAGCCAGAGCGAGGCTGACGGTATCCTCTTCATGAGGGAGGAGGAGAAGCTGGCGAGAGACGCCTACTGGGAATTCCGGGACAGGTACGGCCTTCCCGTCTTCGAGAACATCGCCGAGGCCGAGGAGACCCACATGGACTCGGTGAAGGTCCTCATGGAGAAGTACGAGCTTGAAGATCCGATCCTCGAAGCTGGGAAGTTCGCAAACTCCGACCTTCAGGTTCTTTACGACGACCTGGTGGAGCAGGGCAGCTCGTCAGAGGTGGAAGCCCTCCGGGTCGGCGCGGTCATCGAGGAGACGGACATCCAGGACTTAAATGACAGGCTGGCCGAGACCGATAACGACGACATCCGCCTCGTCTACGAGTCTCTGATGAGAGGATCGAGAAACCACCTGCGGGCCTTTGTGAACAACCTGGAACGGCGCGGGATAGAGTACTCGCCCGTGGTCCTGAGCCAGGAGGAGTACGACCAGATCATCGGCGGTTCAGTCGAGAGGGGACCCTACCAGTCTTAGGATCTTCCGCCCTTTTTTGAAATATCTACCACCTGCGGAAGGTGTCCCTAATCCGCTTCTTGAACTCCCAGATCTCCCGTTCCGAGACGTTCATCCTCCACCCCAGGTCGTAGAAATCCTTCTCCCGCTCGGTCCCGGTCAGGATCGATCTCAGGAAGCACTCGCACTGCCTGCCGTCGAGACCGCGTTCGTTGCACCTCCATCCGTCCCCGTCCTTGAGGTGGTTTGATAAAAGGTGGCCGCAGACGCAGCATAGTCCGTTTCTGTAGTCGGGACGGAGCGCCTCGTGCCGCCCTTTTGGAAAGGATGATTCCATAATCGTCTATTCCTCGTTGGTCTTGCTTATGAAACCTGTTTTCTCATCCCGGTTGTGGTCCGGCAGGAAAGATGCCCGGCGATCGAAGGGCACGCTCGCAAGGCTTCACTCACCCCTCCCCCGAAGGAAGGCCCCTCCCGTGGTGCCGCCCATCGAGATCTTCCTCGCCTCCCTCTTGAGCCGGTCGAGGTCGCCGCCCTCCCCCGCCAGCGCATCGCTGTATATCTCGGCCATCTTCCGGGCGTACTTGGCGGTCCTGCCCCGGGCGTCGATGGCGATCGACTCTATCCCCATCCCGGCTAGCTTCGGCACCTGGTCTATCAGGGAGAGCTCGACGGCGTTAAATATGTGGGTCCTGCACTCGCCGTCCCTTCTGACGGGAAAGACGCGGCCGGTTTCGTCCTCGATCCCCCAGAACACCTCCCCGGAGCCCGCGACGGACTCGCAACCCAGGGCCGATGAGAGAAGGCAGTTTTCGGCCACCATCGCCTCCGTGTTCCCCTGGACCAGAACTTCTAGATCCGGACGGTTCGAGATGGACTGAGACCTAGCCGCCAGCTCCTCCACTTCCCGGGCCGAGAGTTCCGGCGAAAGGGTAAGCCTCTGGAAGGAAGACACCAACGCCTCGACGGCGAGGCTGTTCCAGACGTTCAGGCCTACGGACCCTGATATCCTAATATCGGGAACCTGAGCCCTAACGGCCTCGGCGGTCCCCACGCCTTCGACCATCACCTCCTCCACGTCGGCACTTTTCAGCAGGGGGGCTGCGAAATCGATAAAACGGCGCCGGGAGATCTTAGGCCACTTCCAGACCAGGCTGGCGTTCCCACCCCCGCAGATCTCTTTTGCTAGGCGGAGCACTTTTAGGACGTCGCCGGGACCAGTCTTCCCGGGCCTGCACATCCTGCCCTCGGCGATCCCGACGACGGGCTCGAAGTAGACCCGACGGCATCCCCCCTCCACCGCCCCGGATACCGCCTCAAGGGTGCTCGCATATATCGAGACAGACAGTTTTGACATGACCGAAGGCGGTCTTCGGGGCGTGGCCCTTCGTCTCTCAACCAGCCCGTCGAGCCTCTCCCTCGCTCCTCTCACCACCTCATCAGAAGGCCTGAACGAGACGGCGATCTCCCGCTCGGCCTTCTCAAGAAACTCTCGTCTGAGCCTGTTGATCTCCCCAAGGGGCGCGAATAGCCCGCCGGGATAGTCCATCTCGACCTTTTTCACGACGAAGGGAGTGCCCCCGGTCTTTCGGTGCTGGGCTTCGATCTGGTCTTCTGAGAGGGGCCGTTTGATGGCCGGCTCCATCGAAAAGTCGGCCTCCAGATCGGCTAGCACCTCTTTTCCGCCCGGCAGAAAGATTCTGCCTTCCAGGGCGGGCTTTCTCTCTTCCCATCCGACTCTCAGATCTATGGGGATCTCCGGCTCGCTCCGAGTTCCTCGACTTTCGCCAAGCCCGGCTCTCCGGGTGAGAAAGACCTCTGCACCCCTTTCCACGGGCTCCTGGACGGCGAGCCGGAAGAGGCCGTCAGCGGCCTGGGGGCGAGACCTGACCACCACTCCATGCTCTTTTTTGCCAGAGAATATCACCAGGCCGTCCCCCTCATTTGGCAGAAGATCGCCCTCGATCCTTACTGCGGCCACCTTACGGCGACCGTCCCATGTGACGACCTTCCCGACCCGAAGGCCCCGGTTGTCGAACCGATCCGCGCTGACCAGGTCTCCCCTGGCCGCGCCGCCGATGCAGCCTGCTGTGAACTGGCGGTTGAAGGCGAGGGCTAGGTCTCTTTCGTCCTCCTCGGACGGGGCCCACTCGCCTCTGGATATGGCGTCAAGTGCCCTCCTGTATATCGAGACCGCGACTCTGACGTAATCGGGTGACCTCATCCTACCCTCGATCTTCAGAGCCTCGATGGGGGCCTTCACCAGATCATCAAGATGACTGTAGACGGCGAGGTCCCTTGTGGACAGGAGGTACCTTCCCCTCAGGGGTACCTTTTCCAGCTCAAGAGGCCTTCCATAAGCGTCCAGCCTCCTGCCCTCTCCTCTGACGAGTAGGTAGGGCTTTCTGCAGGGCTGGGCGCAGGTCCCCCGGTTTCCGCTCCGCCCGCCGATGACCGACGAGAGGAGACACTGGCCTGAGTAAGAGTAGCATAGGGCTCCATGGACGAATACCTCGACGCCGATTGAGCCATTTTTTCCGATCTCCTCCACCTCGGCAAGGGTGAGCTCTCTTGCGAGAACCGCCCGTTTCAGCCCCATCTTCGCGGCCTCCTGGGCCCCTTCGAGGCTGCATATCGTCATCTGGGTTGAGGCGTGTAGCTCCAGTTCAGGAACCAGATATCTTGCCAGCCGGACGACCCCCAGGTCCTGGACCAGGACCGCATCCGCACCGACCTCGAAAAGCCAGACTAGACGACGGGCAACCTCCTCGACCTCTCTCTCCGGGATGAGGGTGTTAACGGTGACGTAGACCTTGACACCCCTGAGGTGAGCGTAGCCGATGGCCCTCTCAAGCTCAGAGTCGTCGAAGTTTGGGGCGCTTTGCCTTGCTCCGAACCGTTTTCCTGCAAGGTAGACGGCGTCGGCTCCCGACTCGATCGCCGCTTCTAGCCCCTCCCAGGACCCGGCGGGGGCGAGAAGCTCGGGCAGCTCTCTCGATCGTCTCACGGTCAACTACCTGGAAGGGCGAGATATATCTTTATCTGATTCCGTCACCCGTCGTCTTGTGGAACTCGTCTACGTCCTCGCCCTCATGATCACGGGAGTCGCCGCGGGCTTCGCCTCCGGGATGCTGGGGGTCGGAGGCTGCTTCATAATGGTGCCGATCCAGTTCTGGGTCCTGACCTCCATGGGGGTCGAGCCGACGCTGGCGACCCGGATCTCCTTTGGGACCGCTCTTGCGGTGGCCCTTCCCACCTCAATCAACGCCGCCTATGGGCACCGCCGGTGGGGCGCGGTCGTCCCGAGGGCAGCCCTCCTCCTCGGCATATCGGGCCTTGTCGGCGCCTTCTTTGGAGGCGTCGTGGCGGCTCACGCTCCTGGAAACCTCCTAAGGATCATCTTCGGCCTCGTCATAATCGCGGCCGCTTTGAGGATGGTGATGGGTCCCGGTCCTCAAGCCGAGGGTGGTGGAGGTTTGGGCGGGGAAAAGCAGGTGGCAAAAAGCGACTCGTGCTACCTTCTCTTTGGCCTTCCCCTCGGCTTTTTATGCGGCCTCATCGGGATCGGGGGCGGGGTGATCATGGTCCCAGTCCTCTCGATGGCGATGGGCTTCGGGATGCACAGGGCCGTTGGAACCTCCGCCGCCGCCATAATCCTCACGTCGTTCGGAGGAACCATCTCCTACGTCTACAGCGGCCTCGCCGTCTCTGGCCTTCCACCCCACAGCGTGGGATACGTCAACCTCCTCCAGTGGGCGCTTCTTGCCGGTACGAGCGTCCCGACGGCCTGCGTCGGAGTCAGGGTAGCCCACCGATTTTCTGCCGACAGGCTGAGGGTGGTCTTCACAGTCCTGATGATCTATATGGGCCTGAGGATGATGGGGGTCTTCGAGCTGCTTCACCTGCCGATATGACTTTCGTCCCAGGCCCCGTCAACTTCCAGCATTGTCACCTTCCATCATAACCGCGTCCAGATGACCATCTTTATAAATCAGGCAAGCCTTTAATTCGAGGGGAGCGGTGATTCGGGGTGGACGAGTTTTCAGGCTCAGTTAGCCCCTCGAGGTCCTTCAAGGCGTGTCAGACCTTTCCACAAATGTTTAAATCAAATCGGAAATAAAAGACCACTGGTGCCGCTGGGTGAATAAAAGGTGTCACCAACAGGACGATATAATGCCTGCTCTTTGAATTTCAAATTTCAATATTCTAAATGAAGAGGGAGTTCGGGTAAAAATGGCCATCGAGATGAGCAGCCCCTGGATAGCGGGACCCGTCGGCGCGGCAGCCGGTGCGGCTCTTGCATGGATCGCCACCGAGTACAACACCAGGAAGACCTACAGGAACGTGATCCTGCTTTTGACGAAGAGCGCCGACGACTTCGCAGAGATGGGCCAGGTTGAGAAGGCCCTCTCCATCTACGACCAGATCCTGAAGGACGTTCCGAGGCTTGAGCCTGCCGTCCGGGGAGAGGTCAGGTTCAAGCAGGGGCTCAGCTACTACGGCCAGTCCTTCGAGGGGGCGAGGGATACGAACCTGCGTCGGGCGGTCGAGGCCTTCGAGGAGGCGATAAAGCTCTACAAGCCCGAAAAGCATCCCGTCGAGCACGCCCAGGCCCAGAACGGCCTCGGGATGTCCCTGGTCCGAATCTCGGAGACCGGTGGCGAAGGGTGGAGCGAGCGGGCGCAAGGAGGGCAGGGGGGGCAGAAAGAGCAGAACCTGAAGCTGGCGGTCGGCGCCTTCGAGGAGGCGCTGAAGCTTTACGCCGCCGAGGCCAGGGCGCAGGAGCACGCCCAAACTGAAAACAACCTCGGCGACGCCTATCTTCTCTTATCCGGGCTTGGAGGCGGGGATGAGGTCGCGACTGCAAACGCAGCCGAAAATCTGAAGCGGGCAATAGGCGCCTACGAGGAGGCCCTGAAGTTCAGAACTTTAGAGGATCATCCCGAAGACTACGCTGAGACCCAGAACAGCCTCGGACGGGCTCGGATGTCCCTGGCCCAAATCGAGGACGGCGTGATGCGGGAGGCGCTCATCGAGAAGGCGGTCAGCTCCTTCAAGGCCGCCCTGGAGATCAGGACCGCCGACTCACAGCCCGAGGAGCGGGCCGAGACCCAGACCCTCCTCGGCCAGGCTCTGGTCCTTGAGTCCGAGCCTCAGGTGAGCGGGAGCGAGATCCACTGGGCGGACCGGGAAGGGCTCAAGATGGCGATCGAGGCCTATGAGGAGGCTCTGGCCGTTCGGACCCGAGAGTCCCACCCCGAGGAATACGCCGAGACGAAAAACCTCCTCGGAAGAGCTCTAGTCATCCTCTCGGGCCCGGCCAGCGGTCCCGAAGACGCCACAAACCTCAAGCGTGCGATCCGGGCCTTCGATGAGGCTCTGACCATCCGGACCCTCGAATCAAGCCCCGAGGATTATGCAGAGACCCAGAACAACCTCGGAATTGCCTACCGGAACCTCTCGAAGCTGGAGAACCGGGAGGACAACCTGGAGCGGTCGATCTGGGCCTACGAGGAGGCGCTCCGGGCGAGGTCCGGCGGGGCGAAGAAGAAATCGGGCGAGAAGGAGAAGGGTGGGGAGGAGAAGTCAGAGGAGGAAACGGAAGGATTGGGGGGAGTGGGCGGGGAATAGGAGAGACCACCGAAACATTTTTCGCGGAATAGTCAAACAGCGCACCGCGCTGCAAGCTGCGGGGCATTCATTTTAGAATCACTGGAAAAGTAGATTTCGCTTCTCCAGGTCAACTTTATCACCGATGGAGGCCTATGTGGCTAGGTATGGTGTATGATCACCGACGCCATGCCGGAAATGCCGGGGACCTCTGGAAGCACCTCGTCTTGGCCGAGGTCGCAGATCACCTCTTCGAGGCCGAGAAGGTCCGGGTTTACGTCGAGAGCCACGCCGGTTATCCCGAATACCGGCTCAGCCCCGGCGGCGAGTGGGAGGGAGGAGTCGGAAGGCTCTGGCCCCATCGAGAAGATCTGGCCGAATTTCCCTATTTCCAGGTTCTCTGGGACTTAAACCCTCACAAACTTGAGCGGTATCCGGGATCGGCATGCATCGTCCTCGGGCTCGCCCTCGGGCTCGGCATCGATCTTAGAGCTGAGCTGTGGGATTCGAGCCCCGAGGTCGAGAGGGCCTGGAGATTTCGTGATAAAGGCCGGAACTTATCGGGTCCGCATTTTCATCTAGGCGACGGATTTTCTGGTTCTTGCAAGCTCATGAACTATCTGGAAGAAACAGCGCTTCTGCTCATCGATTCGCCCTACATAGCAAAAGGCGACGCCGTCCTGGTCGAAGAGCTGATATCAAGGTCTGCAGAAGCCGGATGGATCGCCCTCTCCTGGCAAATGCTCGGCCTGGAAACCCGCCCGAATCCTGCTTGCGAATTCCGAGAATTTACGCTTTGCTTTGAAGAGGCGGGTCTTGAGTGTGGCCCCTGGAAGGGCGCAACGATGATCCTCGGCTGGGATGAGGATCGCTTTTCGGGCCCAAAGATCAACGACCTGATTGAAAAGCTTGGGAGGATCGAGGAAGAGTTACCGAGGATCGCGGCCCGAATGCCAGAATCTTTTTAACGTATCCCGACCCAACCGGTATCTGAGGGAGTATTGCTTTGCGCAGAGTCTTATGTTACGTCCTGGCAACGTTCCTCTTGGTCGCCCTCTATGGCCAGATCTTCATGGAGCTGATGAGGTATGAGGGCCAGCTCGAAAACGTCGATCCAGTGACCGCCGTCTACTGGGTGATCATCACCATGACCACTGTGGGGTACGGAGAGGTCATCTTTTACAGCCCCTTCGGCAGGATCTTCAGCACCCTTGTGAGCCTCTCTGGGATATTCATCCTCTTCGCGGTGGCCCTACCACTGATCGTCACACCGGGTCTAGAGCGCCTGAGCAGCGAGCTGCCCTCGAAAGCCCCGCCGAAGATGAAGGACCACATAATAATCTGCGGCTACAACCCCATAGTGGAAGCGCTTTCGGAGAACTTCCGAAGACAGAAAGTCCCCTTTCTGGTGATCGAGAGATCTGAAGAGACGGCCAGAAAGATCAGCAAAAAGTATCAGGTCATATGGGGGGATCCTGCCCAAAGGGAGGTTCTCCAGAGCGCCAAAATCGAATCAGCCAAGCTCCTCATCGCCAACGAAAAGGACGAGAGAAACACCGACATCGCATTGACCGCGAGGGAGATATCAGACGTGGAGGTGGTGGCCCTGGCCGAAGACCTGGCAAGGGCGCGGTTCCTCAGCTACGCGGGAGCCACGAGGGTAATATCGCCCAAAAGCCTTCTTGGAACCTTCATAGCCCAGATCATCTCACCTCCAAGGGAGGGGGTATTTCCGGGGGCTTTCAAGCTCTTCGGGGGTGTGATGGCCCCGCTTCCCATCTATCCAGGAAGCCCTCTGATAGGAAAAGAGGTTCACGACCCTGTCATTCCCGAGACCGGCGCGCGGGTCGTGGGGATGTGGAAAAGGGGCAGGTTCGTCTCGATTCCGAAGGAGGAAGTAATCAGGTCCAACACGGTGCTGATGGCGCTGGGGGAGGCCGAGGCCCTGGACCGGCTGAGAGATCTCACCATCGGGCCTCCCAGGGAGGGCCCCTTGATTGTGATCGGCTACGGCGACGTCGGAAGGCGGATCGTCAATGTCCTCTCCGAGAGAGGGGTATCGCCATCGGTGGTGGACAGGCGAGAGCTCTGCGACACCTGTTTCAGGCACGTTGCCGGGGACGGCGCCTCCGAGGCGGTCCTGGTGGAGGCGGGGGCCAAGGAGGCCGTAGCGATTCTGATAATGCTGAACGATGACTCCGACGTGGTCTTCGCCACCCTTCTAGCCAGAAACCTGAACGGCGACGCCTTCATAGTGGCGAGGGCAAACCACCTCAGCTCGGCGGAGAAGATTTGTCGAGCCGGCGCCGACTACGTGGCCTCGGTTCCGATCGTTGCAAGCCACATGCTCGCCAAGATCGCTCAGAAGCAGGAAGAAGAGTTCACCATGATCTACGAGGAGCTGGAGATGACCAGGTTCCGGGTGGGCTGGGGGTCGCGCCTCGACGGCAAGAGCATCGGGGAGCTGAACCTTCCCGAGAAGCTCGGCTGCAGCGTGGTGGCCATCGAGAGGGACGGTCGGGGCATGTTATCCATCGTCCCCGAGACGGTGGTGAAGAGAGGAGACCTTCTCGCGATCATCGGAAGTTTCGAGAGCATAGAGAAGTTCGGCCGCCGTTACGGATGGCGAACTCCGTTGAAATGGAAGCATCGGTCGGCCTGATCCGTCGGATCATTGAAGGCTCTGAGATGGGATGAGAGATCTACCAACTAGATCTACCAATTAGAATTAGATCGACGAATTTGAATGACTGTGTTTGTTGTAGGAGGAGGGGATCTTCAGATGAAACAAGACTCATCCGGTTTGGGCTGCCAGCAGGCGAAGGAGATGTGGCCTGAGAAGTTCGCATCCCTCGGGGCGATATTCAGCAGCATCCACCCGGGCGACCGGATATTCATAGGCACCGGATGCGGTGAGCCCCAATACCTTCTCAAGTCTCTCATGGAGTACGTCAAAAGCAACCCCAAGGCCTTCTTCGAGGCGGAGGTGATCCACGTCTGGTCCCTGGGGATCGCCCCCTATGCCGACGAGAAGCTCGCGGATAACTTCAGGCTCGACTCCTTCTTCGTCGGGGACAGCACAAGAGACGCCGTCAACCGGGGGGCTGCCGACTACACCCCGATATTCCTCTCGCAGGTCCCAGACCTCTTCCGCCGCGAGATCACCCCCATCGACGTCGCCCTGGTCCAGACCTCGCCCCCCGACCGGCACGGGTACATGAGCCTGGGGGTGTCGGTCGACATAGTCAAGGCCGCCGTCGAGATGGCGCCTCTCGTCATAGCCCAGGTCAACCGCGAGATGCCGAAGATCCACGGGGACGGCTTCATCAACGTCGAGGACGTGGACTATCTCGTCCCGCACGACGAGCCGCTCCTGGAGTACATGCCCGAGCTGATCAGTGACACCGCCGCGAGAATAGCGAAGTTTGTGGCGCGGATCATCGAGGACGGGTCGACGATCCAGGTGGGGTACGGCTACGCCCCCAACGCCCTCCTCTCCCACCTCCAGAAGAAGAGGCACCTGGGAGTCCATACCGAGCTTCTCACCGACGGGATCGTGGAGCTGATGAAGTCGGGGGTCGTCGACAACAGCCAAAAGACGATCGACCGGGGAAAGACCGTCGCCGCCTTCTGCATGGGCCGGGCCGAGACCTACGAGTACCTCCACGACAACCCGTCAGTCGAGTTCAAGACGATCGACTATACCAACAACCCCCTGACCATATCCCAGATCAAGAGGATGACTGCCATCAACAGCGCCATGGAGATCGACCTGACGGGCCAGGCGACGGCCGAGTCCCTGGGGTCCACGTTCTACAGCGGAATCGGGGGGCAGGCGGACTTCATGAGGGGATCGCTCCTCGCCCCCGGCGGAAAGTCGATCCTCGCCCTCCCATCCACCGCCCTCGGCGGCACCGTCTCGCGGATCGTCCCCGCCCTCCACCCCGGCTCCGGCGTCACCCTGACGAGGGGTGACGTCCAATATGTCGTCACCGAGTACGGGATCGCCTATTTCCAGGGAAAGAACATCCGGGAGAGGGCGATGGACCTGATCTCAATCGCACATCCCGACTTCCGGACCTGGCTGATCGAGGAGGCGAAGGGGCTGAAGCTGATCTACAAAGACCAGGCCTACATCCCCGGCAAGGGCGGCGAGTATCCCGAGAATCTTGCGATCCATCGGACGACCCGTGCAGGCGCGGGTCAGGAGATCCTGCTGCGGCCGGTCAAGATCAGCGACGAGCCTCTGATCAAGGACTTCTTCTACAGCCTCTCGGACGAGAGCCTCTACACCCGGTTCATCTCGGCCAGAAAAAACGTCCCCCACGAGATGAGGCAGGATCTCGTCGCCGTCGACTACACGAGGGACATGGTGATCCTCGCCGTCGTTGAGGGGAAGGACGAGCCGGAGCAGGAGACGGTCGTCGGCATCGGCCAGTACAGCCTAAACCGCGACATGCACACCGCCGAGGTGGCGCTGGTGGTGAGGGACGACTACCAGGGCAAGGGTGTAGGCACCGAGCTTCTCCATTACCTCACCTACCTCGCCAAAAGGCAGGGGCTCCTCGGCTTTTCCGCCGAGGTCCTCTCCAGCAACCGGCCGATGCGGAGCCTCTTCGAGAAGATGGGCTTCGACATCGAGAAGAGAAGGGAGGAGGGGGTCTACGAGCTGAAGATGACGTTCAGGGAGGTGTGAGGAGATTTTAGGCGATTGTTTTGGCATTTGATTGCGACACCACGTATTATTTAATACATAAGAAATATATTGATACAGTATTCCTACGTTTAACTTCGATACTCAGCTAAGCGAAATTTAGATATAGGTAAAATGAATTCCTGATTTACGATAAAAGAATGATGTAATATCTATAAAAATAGGAGTGAGCTGAATGAAAATACTTTTTCAGGGGGGGTGGCGCGAAGGTAGAGACCAGCCTGAAACCAAGGAAACTATAGCTGCTTACTGCCATGCTTTAGCAAAGCGGTTAGCAAATAGTCATCATGAGTTAATACTCACCTCGAATCGCGATTATGATAAGCTTATCGCTGAAGATATCCATTTAATGTTGGCCGAAGTTAATCGCGATTCAAAGGAGCGTCTAATCTACCTCTTGCCAGATCGATATGATTCTGTCCCTTCGATTGGAAAGGTATTTAAATTCGGAAATTCGGTTCTTCGCTATTTCATGTGG
>DAQG01000115.1 GCA_002502785.1 Methanothrix harundinacea
CACATTCGGCACGCTGCCTCTTGGATTTTTGGGGAAGAGTTATTTTGAACAAATACGTAGGGATGATGAAAAACAAAAAGGACAAAAGAGGGCTTATAGCAGACTAAAAGGGTGCCAATATTTGATATTGCAGGCATGTGATTTGAATTCTATTACGCTAATAGATGAGGGTTATTGGAAATCGGTCTACTTTATACATATGCCTAATAATCATGAAGATCAAATTCTATATTTAAAAGAACATCCATATGCCAAACGATTTGAAGAAATAAGATATAGATCAAACGAAACCGCCTTAGAGGCAGCCAAATCTTGTAATGAATTCGCAGAACGCATTTCTGACGTTGAATTTTTATTCACAATTTCACCCACATTAAGTGAACTAATAGATAACGTTGAACTCTCATTGACTGAGATGATTGAGTTTTGGAATGATATCAACGAATCCTTTAATACAGTTATGAATCCAAAAATAGAGTATAAAGAAAAAGAGGTTTTATTAAACAAATTAAAAGATACTCAATCGGAAAAATCCGAAAAAAAGTTAAGTAAATTTGCAGAATGCATAATTGCTTTGCTAAACTACCTTAAAACCGAATTAGACGAAAATCAGGCTTAAAGCAGATGGCAGTTTTTGAGGTAATCATCATTTTCCCTTTAAATACCGTCTTTATCATCCGCTCAACGTCGCGATACGAAGGTGGCTTTGGCCACATCTCCCAGCTCGGCATATCAAGGTCATAATCAGCCGCGTCTGGTGGAACTTTCGTAACATCTATTTCGATGTGTCTTATCGTTGTGCCGTTAGGCTTTACTTCGACCCCTTCTGCTGGATAGAACTCCACCCAATTATTCCCCAGATTGAATTTGGATGGTACGCCTGGATCTGGTTGATATTTCGCGTGGAGTTTTTGGAGATGTAGCACAGTGGCACTTTTGATTGTAGGATAGACCAGCCGGAGAATCCCACAAATCTGAATCTGCCACCCGTTCGTTGGAAATACCAATCAATTCTAGACGCACCGCCTCCACACCTCCAGGTTAGGAGGCCAGCTTATAAATCCTCATCCTGCCGTTGTCAAACGCTTTCGAGAACCCCTCTATATCATCGCCGTTGACCATCCTGGTGAAGATGGTTTGCTTTTTCAGGTACTGTCTCTTATCGGAAATATCTGAGCTGGGATCTGTGGGCCACTCTATGTGATCGTCGAAGTTTACTCCAGCCCCAATTACCACCGCCGGGTACTTGCCTAAATCGTCGGACATTACAAGTGCATAATCCGCTCCGTACTCTTGGGCTATTTCCTTGGCAGATGTGACATCCTCAGATACGAAGAAATCTGCCACATCCCTGACCTTTTCATCAGACTCAAATGGATACCACAGAGCATATTCTATCTTATGCCAGGGCTTTCCTGGAGCAGAGTAGCCACCAATCGTATTCTTGATTCTTCTGGACGCTTCGTTTATCACAACTCCGCGGCCTCCAATCGTCTCAATCCCGTCAGCATAATCCCACCAGGCCAGCACTGTCGCATCACTCTCTGTATTGTCCGCTATCCATTGGTAACCTTCTACGGCTTTTGAGTCGCTCATTAACCAATCCAGGGATTGCATGTTGTCGAACTCAAGTTTCATCCCCACCAGGGCTGAGGCAAGCACCAACACCAATACAATTGCCGCTATGCCTGCTGTCCTGCTTCTCGTGCTTAGCTGCATTTTCATGAACGTTTCCCTCCATAGAAAATCGGTTCCAGAGGCCTTCTGCACTTTCTGCTTCTTTGGGCACCACCCGGTCCAGTCTTCGACGATTTCACCAAACCGCACCATCAGACCATCTCCTTCAATTTCGAAAATAACTCCTCTGCCATTTTCGTGGGATCTGCCGTCCGATTTAGCGTGATATCGAGCTCTTCAGCGTAATCCCAAAGCAGTTTGATGCACTCCGCGTATTCCTCACATGCCCCGCAATCACCGTCGTGTTCGTACCACACCTGGAGGCCGTGGCTCCCGGAGACGAAGATGATCGCATCTACGTCTAGAGGAACCGAACGACCGAGAAGGACACCAAGCTGTGGATTAATTTTCACGATTGCGATTTTGTTGGCTCTTGCCATCTCACGGAGAGCGGTCTCGATCTTACTACCTATTGTGAGAAGAGCTTTCGAGACCGCCTGTCGGGAGATCCCAAAGTTCGTGGCGATCGCCGTGTTGGATATCCGGGCGCGTCTTAGCTTCCAGAACTCGAACTGTTTTTCGTTGATGAACAAGTTCACGTGTCAACCTCTGCAGGTTGACACACTTATAGTTTTCCCTAACCTTGCCCGGGGGCGGAGTCCAATCGGATGCGTTAGATGCCGTCAGGCTTGAACTCTTCGCGGGATCTCAAAGCCTTGGAAGCCTCGGTCGTGGGCCATTGAAACAAATCTTCAGAACCAGCTTCGTGCACTGAATTTATGGGATCCGAGCAAACCGGACGGGGGTGGGGAGGGGGCGAGCGTGCGCTCCAACTCCCCTATCGCCCGGAAATCGGCGTTTATTCTCTTATGCGGCTGAACGTCTGCATGAACACTTCTCCCGGCTCTCCGTCCTGAAGATATACCAGTTCGATCTCGTCTTCGGAAATGACCGTTCCAAGGTCGTAGCCCGAGATGAACTCCGCGATGTAGAGGCTCTTGTTATCTGAGCCGATGGCACCGGCGAAGCCCTCGACCACATCGGTCCCGTTCAACTGGTAGGTCAGCTCCCCGGTGAAGACGGGGCCCTTCTGCTCTGTGATGTTGAGGGTCACTGTACCGTAAGCCCCACCTTCGACGTAACCCGCCTTCTCATTATACCCAGGACCCGAACCGGCCCAGATCCCCACCAGATCCGGAATTTCCGCCGCACAGATGCCCGTGACCGAAAGGGCAAAAGCCAACAGTCCAATTGACAAAATCTTTTTCATGCACTTATATTAGCTCATATCTGTCTGATGAATTTTTCCGTCCCGGTATGAAGGGCTGAAAAACGGCGGACGAATGAGAATAAGATTTTATATCCGATAGCGCCAACAGGCCGTTAATTTCAGGAGGATAGTCGATATGCCTGACAAATCGACTCAGGGATCAGGGAAAGGCAAGGGAAATAAGCGTAATAAGGGTCAGAACCCCAGCGCCTGCGTCTGCCCTCGGTGCGGCTTCGAGATCGAGAAAACCAACGGCGTGAACTGCCGTTCGATAAAATGTCCGGAATGCAGAGTTCCTCTAATGGGCAAATAAATGATCCCCTGATCCTTCCGGCACCTGAACCGACCGGACCAATTCGCTATTCAATTCTTTCAAGTTCGCCAGGCATTCCTGATATTCCAGGGGTTCCTGGTCTTCTCCTTTTCCGATATTCGGTCGCCTTTGAGCCGTGCGAGCAAGGGCGATGTGGACGAATCAGTATGAGGAGCTTTGCGAAAAAGCCTGAAAAGGCTTATATCTTCCGATCTCAAGACCCCAAACCAGATTGTCAGAAGTGATCGGCATGAAGAAGATAATCGTTTCAGCATCAGTGATCATCGTAGCGCTGGCCCTGATATTCGGTCTGCCAGCCTGGGAAGAGGAGGAGTCGCCGGTGGCGGCCGAGAACATGATCGAAAACCAGAACCCCGAGACGGCCGACGCCGGCGAGAACTTAGAGGAGGATATGATCTCTGAGAATCTCACCGCCGTCGATGTCAGCGTCGACGAGGGTCTCTCCGAAGCATCGGGCCCGTAAATCTGCCGTTCGGAGAAGCTGTCGACGACATTTTTTTGGATTTTTGCGGGATCTGGCGGCCATTCATCGCCCCTTGCCCGCCATCTTACGAGTCAGAAGCTCAGGGCTTCTTTTGGGCAGGCCTCGACGCACCGGCCGCACTTTATGCAGTCGGGCTTCTCGGCGATCTCATTCACCTCAAGCTGCATCGGACAGACCGTTTTGCATACGCCGCAGTCGATGCAGAGGTCCGGGTCGAGCTTCAGCTGATATTTCCCCCGGCCAAGACGCCTCTGGAGCGTCCCCATGGGGCAGAAGGTGCACCAGGCTCTCGGGCTCAGGGCCACTCCGAGGAAGATCGAGGCGGAGGTGGTGAGGATGCACATGGTGACGAATACCATCCCGACTTTATCCACCATCCCCTGGGTCAAAAGGATCCTCCATATCATGAAGCCCATCAGGCCGATGAAGACCGGCACCCTCAGCACCATGCTCCGAAAGATTCGGGGTATCGGAAGGTGGCGGCTGATCCTCCCGATCCAGAAGTCGTTGAAGCTGCCCCGAGGACAGAGGTTTCCGCAAAACCACCTGCCTCGAAAGGGGCTGATGATCATGAGGGTGAGAAATACCAGGGCCACAACGTACCCGAGCTTTGGGTACCAGATGCCTCCGACGGATACCAGGACGACGATTATTCCCAGGTAGGGAGTTATCTTGAGCATAATTCTCAAGAAATATTATTTGTCAGGATCTTATATCTATTTTTCCGGAGACTTTCGGACGCGATAACGCCAAATCCGGATATATTTTGGACTTTGAGGTTGGGAATCGGCCAGACTAGGCCCGACTATCTCTTCATCCAGAAATCCCTGTCCAGGAGCAGGTGAAGGTTGTAGCCGAGGAAGGAGGCAAAGGCGATGAAGAGCGCCTCGCCCGGAGTCATGTTGAAACCGAACCTCACGATGGTGAAGGCAAGAAGGGCGTATACCGCGGCGAAGACCGAAGAGTGGACGACTCCCCTGTGGTTCGGCATCAGCGCCTTGAAAAGGTTCCAGGCGACGACGGCAACCAGAGCCGCCACGGCCCAGGCGAGGGCCAGGTTGATGACGGGGCTGGAGGTGAAGTGGAGCGCAAGGCCCAGGTTCCTGAAGGCGGAGATCCCGACGGCCACCGAGACGAAGGGCTTGATCACCCTATGGATCAGAGCTTCGGGATGGTCCATGTCCGGCAAGTCCGAGCCCAGGACATAGAAGGCGTAGCCGAGGGACATGGCCATGAAGGTCATATCGATGGGAAGGCCCAAGTGGAAGCTCAGGACTGCTAGGATCAAAATCGCAATCGGATAAGTCAAAATTCCGGCCAGAACGTGCTCGTCGTAGTTCAAATCCACGTCCCCTTAATCGATCCCATTGCCATCTTCGTTCCCACCCCTTTTAACCCTCCAGAGGGAAAGCGACGACTGATGGGGATTTTACTTTTTCCCTCCATCTGAATCCCAGGCGAAAAGCGGGAGGATGAGACGAAGCTCCAAGGGGTGATGCTGGAGAGAGCCATTCGGTTGATCCTGCTGGCGACCAGTGCGACTCGGCCAAATGGCGCTGAGAAAAGAGGCAAGCGAGCGTATCCAAGCGTATTATTACCTGGGCCTCGTTTATGGGGAAATCATGAAGAGCCAGGTCAAGTGGGGAATCGCGCTCATTGCTCTCGGCCTCGCAACTCTGCCCTTTGGTCGTCCCCATATGCTGGTCTACGCCGCGCCACTGGTGATCATCGGAACCGCCCTGATCGTCTTTCGGAACAGAGAAATTATCATCGAGGAGGCAGAAACGAGACGACCATGATCGTCACCACCACAGATTTTATTCCGGGCTACGAGGTGGAGGTTCTGGATGTCGTCTTTGGGAATACTGTCAGGTCAAAGCACCTCGGAAAGGACATAACGGCCTTTTTGAAGGGCCTGGTCGGTGGGGAGCTTGAGGAGTACACCGACATGCTGACGGACGCAAGACGAGAGGCGATGAACCGGATGGCGAACGAGGCATCGAGGCTCGGAGCAGATGCTGTGGTCAACGTCCGCTTCACGACCTCGACGACCGGAACGCGGGCCGCCGAGCTTTTGGCCTACGGGACGGCGGTCAGGCTGAAGAAGGCGTAGATAATGGATAACGTGGCTGAGAGGACGAAACCGAGACGAAAGAAGGCCCTCTAATGATGGGGCGATTGATGTGTCCGGAAAATCCCGTCATATTCTCAGCCCCCGGCCAAGCCCCGCAGCCTTTGCCAGGCTCACTGCCTCGGCGTACTCTCGCAGGGTGATAGGCCGGCTCAATTCCGGGTAATTGTAGGCCTTGTAGCAGGGATGGTACTGGGCCATCACGTTTAGGTACGTCTCCGGCGAGACCTCCTCGGCGAGGAACCTCACCACCTCGCTGGTTTCGGCCAGGCCCTCGGGCAGGACTAGGTGGCGGACGAGAAGCCCTCGGACGGCGACTCCACCATCGTCGATCACCAGGGGCCCGACCTGCCGGTGCATCTCGAGAATCGCCGCCTTCATGATCCTCGTGTATTCGGGAGCGTCAGAGTACTTTTTTGCGGCCGAGTCGGTCCCGTACTTGGCGTCGGGCATGTAGATGTCGAAGATCCCGTCGAGAAGCCGGAGGGTATCGACGGAGTCGTAGCCACCGGAGTTGTAGACCAGCGGGACGGATAGATCCATATCCGTCGCCTCGACGAGCGCCTCCAGGATCTGGGGGACGAAGTGGGTGGGAGTGACGAAGTTGATGTTGTGGCATCCGCCCTCTTGGAGGCAGATCATCATCTCGGCGAGCTTCGTAGATGAGACCTCACGCCCTTCGCAGAGCTGGCTGATGTCGTAGTTCTGGCAGAAGACGCATGAAAGGTTGCACCCGGTCATGAAGATGGTTCCCGAGCCGCCGGAGCCCACCAGGGGCGGCTCTTCGCTGAAGTGGGGGGTGAAGCTCGACACCTTGGCGAGGCGGCCGCTTCTGCAGTACCCGAACTCGCCGTTGAGCCTGTTGGCGCCGCAACCTCGGGGGCATACGTCGCAGCTTTCAAGGCTGGAGAGGGCGATCTTCGCCCTCTGACGCAAGATCTCCTGGGGCATCTGGTTGTAGCTCGCCAAAGAACCTCCCCTTAAAAGTGATGTCCTGGGATTACTTCATTTCTGATGGTAAATACTTTTGGCGGTGGTCTGCTGTCGGCTCCAGACATCTCGATCCTCTAAGGCAAATCCAAGTCGCCGAATTAGTCCGAAGCCCGAGACACAGAAAAGAGGGGGACGAGATGGGTCGAGGTATGGGGACCTCAGAGCCCCATTCCCTCTTTAATCAGATAAAATATCTCGGTGTTGTCGGTCCGTCCTCTGCTGAACCTCTCGGCTCCAGGACCGCTGGCCAGGAGGGGCGCGTCGACGGCTGTGTGAGTTGCCATTCCCTCCGACGTGAGGTTATACCCCGGTCCAGGACAGGTGGCAAGACCACCAGCAAAGACGGGCACCCCTGCGGAATAGTTGTCGAAATCAACGGACCCGAAGACCAGGCCGCCCGTCTCATGATCCCCAGTCACCACCACCAGCGTATCGCCTGACTGGTCGGCGTAGTCCAGAGCCACCTTCACCGTCTCGTCGAAGGCCAACGTTTCTGCGGTGGTGTTATCGAAGGACCTTATGTGGCAGGCATGGTCGATCGTCCCGCCCTCCACCATGAGGAAGAAGCCGTCATCGTCCTTGGAGAGGATCTCGATGGCCTTCTCAGTCATCTCTCTTAGACTGGGCTGGGGATCGATCTCGTTCGTCCTCCTGAACTCGAAATAGAGATGAGAGCTGCCAAATAGCCCCAAAAGTTTCTCTGTCTCTTCAGGATCGACGCCGAGAAGCCCGGTCCGATTGTATACGAAGACGTATCCAAGATCCTGGGCCTCTTGCAGGAGGTTCTGGTCGTCGTCCCGAGAACTCGCCCCGCCGAGGGGGTCGGTCTCGTTCTGGCCGACGAAGTAGCTGAGGCCGCCTCCCAGGGCCACATCAACGCCGCTCGCCAGGAGCTGCTCTGCGATCAGGCTCTCTTCGTCCCGATCGTTGACGTGAGCGTAGAAAGAGGCGGGCGTGCCGTGGGTTATCCTCATGTTGGTGACGATCCCTGTCGCCTTCCCGTCGGCCTCGGTCAGCTCCAGGATAGTGGTGAGGTTCTCGCCATCCTGCACCCCAAAAATGGTGGTTTCATCCTGGCCGATTATCCCGAGGTTTGTCTTATGGCCGGTGGCAAGGGCGGTTCCAGAGGCGACGGAGTCGGTTACAAAGCTATCGGCTGAGGAGGTGGTGGAGTATCCCGCATACTCCATGCCGTCCATAAAAAGCTCTGCATCCATATAGTTCGAAAGATTCTCATCTGCTTTCGCCCATCGTGCAGCGGTCATCTGCGCAAATCCCATCCCATCTCCGATCAGGAGTATCACGCTTTTGGCTTCTTCTGGCTCTGCCCCGTTTTCGGTCTCCGAGGCGATGCCGTAAAGAGAAAACGAAACTAAGAGAAGGATCAAGACCCCGGGCAGCGTGCCGAATGTGAT
>DAQG01000029.1 GCA_002502785.1 Methanothrix harundinacea
CACATTCGGCACGCTGCCTTTTATAAAGGAAAACGATTCGATCGATGTGTACTATTACGAGCACTACCCATCAGAGTCCTTCGTTAATTGGCTTGGAATTCCGGGAAGAGATGCGTTTTATGATCTGGGTGGTAAAAATAGAATATATGCAGATATTGATGGTATGCACTGTTCCTTAGAGCTGTCTGATGATGATATTCAAGAGTTATTTATTAACAGAAAGGGTAAATTTGAAATCGATAAAAACCAATTAATTTTATCGAGCCCCATTGAAAGGTTACAGATAGGACAGATAAGAGTTGGCAGGAAGTGATATACACCAATGAAAGATTTTTTACAAGAATGTCTTGTGCTATATTACGAATTAACATATTATCAGAGTGAGTATAAAAAACTAATTAGCTCGTTAGATCCAATAATTACTCCCTTCATCGACGATGCCAACAGCTTAGTAAAGTTAGTATCGGGCGTTGAACAAACACATATAGTAAAGAGAAACTCAAATATATATGTTTTATTTGCTAGCAAATTAAATTCTGAAGTATTTATCCAAATTAGAGAGAGTTTTCTGGGAGAGATATACACTGGCTTCCTAAATAGACAACCTATCAGGATATTCCATGCTGGTATGAATATATTTTCTCCTGCAGATGGGCCTCTGCAGATAGGATCAATAGGTCTATTCAATGAAGTTAGACAAAACAAACTTATAAATTTACTAATAAATTATTACAATTCTTTGCTGATACGGGATGTTCTACTAGACAGATCGCTATGTTATTCGATATTCCACCTCCTTAATAAGGCAAATCAAGATAAACCTATATCATTGTTTTTCGATAAATTCGAGCATGAAATTCTTGAAGATATGTCAAGATCGTCATATGATACATTGAAAGTAGCTCAAAATGAGGGAAAAATAATTGAATACAAATCTCGTGATTACATAGTAGGTAAGAACGAAGAACTCCCAGAAAAAATCGCCTCAGATTTACAAAATAAACTGACTGAGAGTAATTTTAAGATTTATTTTTTTGGAGTGGATGAGCAGACACAGGAACTCGAACCACTAAATATCAACAAATTTAGTAGTGATAGAGTTGACAGCATCGAAAAGCGTATCATGGAAGAGATCAAAGAAGATGTATCTGAATTATCTCTCGTTAAATTACCCCTCGAAAATGAGTGCCTTATTTTGATGTTCGCGACATCTAATCGAAGCTAAATTATTCCAGTTTCGTCTCCGCCAGCTTGAACGTGACGCCCCTCCTGTCAAGCTCTTTTGCCACCTCCTCCATGAAGACCCCCATCCCAGCGACGTGATCGTGGTCCTGGTGTCGGATCTTCCCTCCGGTGTAGCCAGAAGTGGTGGACCTGACGCCGCAGCTTGGGCTCCCCTCGACGCCGACCACCTCGATCTCGTATCCCTTCTTCGCGAACTGCTCGATGAGGTCTGCGTGGTGGCCGAAGATCTCGCGACAGTATCGGCGGTACGAGGGGATGTCGATCTGGTTTTTGGTGACGGCCCAGCGGTCGAGGCCGAGGCCTCCTGCCTCGGGACAGAGGAGCTGGATCACCGGCCCCTCGGGCGTGAAAGCGACGGGTCTGAGGCCCTTAAGCCTCGCCAAGGGATCGACTAGACAGTGGGCGACCACCTGGACCGTGGTCATCCTTCTCGACCCGTCTCTTCCGACTCAACCCGCTTTTCGAGGACGTCTTTCATGTGCTTATAAAACTGGACGCCATCGACCTCGTGGTAGAACCGGACGTCCTCGGCGGCATCACCGATCCTGATCTTCAGGGTGTTATCCTGAAACTCCTTGACGTACTCGATTCCCGTTATATTCTCCAGAGGGAATTTGTCCAGCCTGTTTCTTAGAAGGCCGGACCGGACGAATACGACCTCCCTTTCCGTCACTACGATCCAGGAGGAGATCTTCAACTCGTCGAAGGCTCCGATTCTGGCGAAGGCCATCGCCTTCTCGTCCTGGTACCTCCTGGGAACGGCCGGAAAGACCATGACCGGCGGCTCTCCGGCCTGCTTCAGGCCGTCCAGGGTCTTTCTGATCTTCTTTGGGAAACTTTCCGGTACGACTTCCATTTCAATCATGCCAGTTCGAATTAGGGTCGAATTCAGGTTACTATCTTCCCAAGGGAATCGCTCTCAAGAGCGATCCCGACCTCTCTCATGAGCCTTCTGCCCGTGCTCATGCTCGTCCTCCAGAAGGCGTTTCCGTAGGGGTGGCCGACGGCCATGTGGACGTTGGTGCCGCCACCGATCCTCGGTGCGACGTCGTAGATGGAGAAGTTCAGGTCCTTGTCTACGCAGGTCTGAAGACAGAAGGGACCTATGATCCCGGGGCTGTAGTGCTCCTGGGTCGCCTCGACGTACTTCTCAGCCAGCTCGAAGGCCTTGTCGAGGAGCGACTCCCGAAGGGTTGCTGAGTTGTGGCCGCAGACTGTGTACTCGGGGCTGATCTGGGCCTCGTTGAGGGTTAGCTGCTGGGGCGCAGGAAGCCGCACGTGGCCGTCGAGGCTCGACTCGAACCGCCAGTCTATGCCTAGAAGCTCGATCTGCTTCAATATCGGCGAGTAGAAGAAGTCGAGGTTGAAGACCGGGCCGATGACGTACCTCTCGATCCTCGCAAGGTCCAGGCCGTCCTGGTCGATGACCCCCTGCTTCAGCAATAGGTCCGACTTCTCCCTGTACTCGTCGTAGCTGGCGGCGGTGAAAAAGCCCCGTTCCAGGGTCTTGACGGCGTGGGGAAGCTTCACCATCACAAGCTCATCGATATCCTCTGCCTCCACCGTTTCGGGAAAGGGAAGGCCCGCCTTTTCGAGGATCCAGTAATAGTCCTGCTCTTCTCCCCTCTCCTCGGACCGGAGGAGGTTTCTGCTCCCCAGGAGCGGCACCTCGAACTCGTCCTCCACCGAGTCGATCCCGCAGTAGGAGGTGAAGGACCGGTTCGGAACGAAGAGGACGTTCTTCGATATCAGGGCGTCCTGCTGTTCCCCCCTGATCAGGTCACTGAACCTGTTAAGGATCCGGACCTCGTCCACGACGCCGCTGGCGACCTTGCCGTTGACCCTGTTCGTCCTGAAGTACTTGGCGTAGGTCTTCTCCCTCCCCTTTTGGCATATGGCGAGGGTTCGAAACCCCTCTTCTACGGCCCCGTCACAGGTGTCAAGGGCCGAGTGGGAGGCGACCACGCCGATCAGCGGGTCGCTCAGGTCGTATCCCTCTAAAATTTCTAAAATTTTGCTACGATCGATCAATTCAAAGCACCTCAAAATGATCCTGGTCTCAGTACCGACTTAGAGAGGTACTCACTTATCAAGCTGACTGTCATGCTCCTCCGTCCTCGACTGATGCGGCGTACAGCTCACCTTTTCCATTATCCACCAGATCCCCAAAAAACTTCTTGAGACTCAGCCCATCGATCTCCACCGTCTCCAGGTACTGGTAGGACGGCAGAACCTTGGCCCGTCCCTTTATGGTGATGGTGCCGCTGGCCATCTCGGCACCGGGAAGGTGGGCGTTTCCTCCGATGGTGATGACGCCGCCCCGATTGGCGATCCCCGGAAAATCGCCGGCGTTTCCTAGGACTGTGATAGTCCCGCCACATAGGTGTTCGCCGAGGTAGTCCCCGGCCGACCCCTCGATCAGGATCTCGCCTCCGCGCATCCCGCAGCTCTCACCGCGGTACCCGGCTCCGACGTAGTCGCCAGCCTCACCCAAAACGGTGATCTTCCCGCCGCGCATCTCCCGGCCGAGCCAGTCTCCGGCCCGCCCTTCTATCTCGATCTCGCCGCCGCTCATCCCGTTTCCGGCGTGCATCCCGAGATCGCCTTCGGCTGCGATCCGACCGCGGGTCATATTCTCGCCGACCCTTTTTACCTTCGAGAAGTCGCCGGAGAGGCTGATCAGCGTCTCCTCAGGCTTTGCGGGGACGTCGTCTCCCGAGACCTCGAAGAGGTCGGAGAGGGCCGTCTTTCTGTTCCCCTCCCATACCTCGATCTTCCCGATCTCCTCGATGGCTAGAGGAGCGAAGACGTCGGGGCTTATTCTCTCAGCCTCCACCGGCACCCTGAACTCTCGTCGCGGCACAATCACGATCTTTCTCATCTAGATCACCCCCGCCTTGACGACCCGTGGATGGGTGACGTAGGCGTCCTGGACCATGTAGTTTGACATCTGGATGCTGTAGTACTTGGCGAACTTCTCGACGAGATCCGCTCTGACCTTCTCCGCCTGATCCTCGGGGACCGAGGCGTCGACCCAGTAGGTCCTCCCCTGGGGGACTGCAGTGATATCGCCGTCCCTGACGACGACCTCGCCAGCCTTGATGGTGTACCTGGCCTTCGCGAGGGCCTCCTTCACCTTCCTGTGATCCTTCGAGGGGTCCACATCGGCAGGGTTGATGTCAAAGATGGTGACGTCGCCATCCGCCCCTACCCCTAGGTGCCCTTTCTCCGAAAGGCCCAAGATCCTGGCGGGGGCGGCTCTGGTCACGATGGCGATATCGTTCCAGTCCATCTCCCTCTCGATGGATGGAAGCGACGACCTCTTGGATGCCAGCTCGTGCAAGCTTTTCAGCTCCTCCTCCCTCTTCACCCGGCTCATAAGGAGTGTGACGACCTCCGGGTAGTTGACGAAGGGTCCGCCGTTGGGGTGGTCTGTGGTCATGATCACCTGCCAGGGGTTCTTCGTCAGAAGGGCGAGCTCGAGGCCGATCGCCCACTGGATTGCGTTTATCGGCATCTTCCTTCCGTAGACGAGGGGGACGACGCCGCTCGACTCCTCCAGCTCGATGTCGTGGTTCGACCATTTGGCGTGAAGAAGCCGGGCGTTCCCGTACTCCAGAGGCGCATCGGCGGTCATGGTGGTGGCGCTCCCGAAGATCAGCTGGCCCATGTCCATGGTGAACTGGTCGTGGTGGTTGAAGTACTCGGCGATCTCAGGAGCCTTCGACTCGAAGTCGCGCCAGCCGGTCCCGCCGTAGGCGGAAAACTGCATGTGAGTGACGTGGAGAACCTGCCGATCGCGGGAGGCGGTGATGTCCTCGACGGCCTTAAGGGTTTCGAGGGTGGTCTCGTAGTTTCCGGGCTTGCCCAGGTTGTTTGTGTGGAGGTGGACGGAGTGGGGTAGCCCGAGGATCTCGTTTGCCCTCATGAGGTATCTTATTATCTCTCTTGGAGTCACTCCGAAGTTCGGTACGGGGTCGTCGATCCCCTTGACGTTTCCTCCAAAGCCCCAGGCCTCTCCCCCGCCGGGGTTCACGACCTTTACGCCGTAGCCGCGGCTGGCACGAAGGCCCCAGGCGACGAAGGCCGCAAGCTTTTCGAGGTCGCCGTCGCGGACGCACTCCAGTACCTCCCAGTTGTTCCCGAATAATGTGAGGGCCCCCTTGTCGACGATGGGGATTTCCTCCAACTCCTCGTGGGTGTGCCTTGACTCCAGTATCGGCGTCGCCGCCTCGAAGGCCGTAGTGTATCCCAATCGAGCGTATCGGTAGCCCATTGCGTAGCAGTTGGGGACGGTATAGCCCGTCGACGGCCGAAGCAGCTTCGTCCTGGGCTCGATCCCACGCCTTCCATCCTCCGGCCTCATGATCCTGCCGCTGTTAACCTTAGCCCCGGCGATGTGGGCGTGGGCGTCGACGCCTCCTGGCAAAACAAGCATTCCCCGTGCGTCGATCACATCGCCCCCAACGGACTTTTCAACGATCTTTCCGCATTCTATGCAAATGTCCATCTCCTCGCCGAGGATCCCGTTTTTGGGATCGCAGACGAACCCGCCCTTAATTATCATCGCCGAGCCTCCTAACTCGATCTAGAATATTTTGAATGATCGCCTCGTCCGTCGGATACGGAGAATCGACGACCTTCTTCATCCGGAGGGATAGACCGTCCATCCGGTAGGCCGTCCCCTCGGCCTCGACGCCGCAAACGGCGCTCGGTATCACCACGTCCGCGAGGAGAGTCGTTGGGTTTGGGAAGGGGTCTATCTGAATCACCGGGATCTCGGCCATCCCCTCGACGGTCGCCCTCGGGAAGTTCGAGACCGGGTCTGCGGCGACGACCATCATGGCGTCCGCCTCCCTTTTTGCGAGAAGGTCGCAGGCAGCGGTCTCCCCGGGGTTGAAGTAGGGCGCTCCCCTGGAAAAGTCGACGGACATCGGAAAGCCCGTCTCCCAGGCGCAGACCTGGCCGAAGCCCGCGACGTTATAGTGGCCCCTCATCGCCATCACCACGAACTTGGTGAAGCCGTTCAGGTCGGCCACCAAAGAGAGGGCGTTGTCTACGTTCTTGTACCGGCCGCGGCTGTGGGTCATCCCGAGACCGAAGAGGATGGCACCAAACCTTGCAGCTTTCATCATCTCCGCCGCCTCTTCGAGGTCGGATTTTGCGACCCCCGCCACCTTCTCGGGGACGATCTCGCCCTTTCCTGCGACGATCATCCGAAGGGCCGATATTACTTCGTAGTCGGTCCCAGGCTTTATCAGAAGGAACTTGTCGGCGTTCTTCGCAGTTCTCGTCTCCCGGACGTCGACGACGATAACTTTCCTCCCCTTCCTCCCATCGGGGGTGAACATCCCTGTGGAGTTTGAGGAATAGCGCAATGTGTGGCGCGGATGGGCTTCGGCGGGGTTTGCGCCCCAGAAGACTATCAAGTCGGCCCTGTTCTTTATCTGGCCGAGGGTCGAACCCGCTAGCCCCTTCTCCTCGATCCCGATGATGGAAGGGCCGTGGCAGACGGTGGCCGTTGAGTCGATAACGCCGCCCACCTCCTCCGCCAGGAGGATTCCTTTCTTGTGGGTCTCGCAGACGGTAGAGCACCAGCCGTAGAGGAGGGGCCTTTTCGCATCCTTCAGGATTTTGGCGGCCCGATCGTATGCCTCCTCGTAACTCGTCTCAACGAGCTCTTCGTCCTTTCTCACCATAGGGGCCTTCGTCCTCTCGTGGCCCCGAATCTTGCTCGACCCGAGCTTGCAGGCCCTCTTGACGCCGACGATCTGATCGTTCTCGACCTCGACCTTGATGTCGTCGCAAAGGCAGCCGCAGAAGGGGCAGAGAACGTCTTCTGCCATCAAGACGCCTCACCCCCCATCCTCTTAAGATCGGCAAATAGCTCCCGGACGTCCTTCACCCGCATCTTCGTTTCCTCCACCTCGGCCTCGACCCCCTTGAACTGGGGCGTTCCGCAACCGCCGGTTTCGGGCCCCACAACGGCATTAGCCCAGGGTCCCATCGGTATGAAGATTACACCCAAGGGCAGACCTACGTCTTTTTTGGCCGAGACGACGACCTCGCCGAACTCGGTCCTCACCAGGACGTTTCCCTCCTTGGATATTCCCAGGGATCGGTAGTCCTCTTCGGATAGAGCACAGAAAGAGGTGGCCTTGAAGAACTCCGGAGACATCTTCGCCTCAGAGTTCGCACCCTGGCCGAGGGTACGTCCAGAGATCATAATCGCCTTCAATAGAATCACCATCAAACTTGAGCTTAACTTCTCCTTGGCCCTCCAAGGGCTATATATTGTGCGGTCTGGGACGAGGAAGGCCATCTCTTCTCCTCTGATGCCCAGTTTGAAAATCACAATCTTGATCCCGGATGGCAAAACCACATGTGGCTTTCGGCGGCGCAAGGGTAATCAGGAAAAAATTTAAATAGTTTGAATCCATAATTTTCAACTCAGTTTTTTGAGGGGTTTCTGGCGAGATGAGCCGCAAAGGGCCTTTTATTCGTTCTTCGAGCTGTTGAAGGACGGACAAACTTTTCAGAAAGCCCTTCTGAAGTGAGGTGGTGCAAGATGTGCAAGAGAGTTGAGAGGAGGATGAAGAGCTGCCTTTTGGGCGTCGTCTTGGCGGCCCTCTTGGCGAGCCTCTTCATCGGAGTCGTCTCTGCCGACCCTGGCGACCTGGAGGAGAGGATCGCCGAGGCGCAAGAAAAGCTCGCCGAGGCGCAAGAAAAGCTCGCCGAGGCCGACAAGCTGAGGCAAGAGGCGGATAAGCTGGACGATCAGGCTGAGAAGCTCTACGAGAAGGTAGAGAAGTTCAACGAGCAGGCAGACGAGTTAGAGGCGGAGGGAAAGCTGGATCAGGCAGAGGATAAAAGGGAGATGGCAGCCAGGTTCGACGAGAGAGCTTTGGAAAAGCAGACCGAAGCTGCGCTGAAACGTGATGACGCCGAGATGAAATACTACGAGGCGAAGATGCTCGCCGAAGAGGCATTCGAATGACGAAGTAGAGAACCGCGCTCCTCAAGCGTGGGTCCTATCTTCTCGGAGCGACCGGACTTTTTGGATGGGTCCGGTTTCGCTCCAACGACCCATCCATCCTGAGAGCCGGGGCCGATCCCGCGCTTGATTCTGCAAGGCCGATCCAGAACCTGGACGAAAAAGGCGATCCAGCAGGCCTCTGAACGGTCACCTTAATATACTACGTTGGTATTGCTAAGTAGTCCACTATCGCAGGGGGATGGTTTTTGGCAGGCAGAGCTTGGAAGTTTAAAGATGATATCGACACCGACGCGGTCATACCCGGACGCTACCTGGTGATCAACGACCCCGAGGGGCTCGCAAAACACGTCTTTGAGGGCGTGCGACCCGAGTTCGCTGGAGAAGTCGAGACCGGAGACTTCGTGGTGGCAGGAACGAACTTCGGCTGCGGGTCCTCGCGAGAACACGCGCCCCTGGGGCTGAAGGGCGCGGGGGTGAAGGCCGTCGTTGCCAAGTCCTTCGCTCGGATATTCTTCCGAAACGCGATCAACATCGGCCTGCCACTCTTCGTCTGCGCAGATGTGGACCGGATCAGCGATGGAGACTCCCTGGAGATCGATGCCGATGAGGGGATCATATACAACAGGTCCCGCGGCGAGTCTTATCGGACTACGCCTTTGCCGCCCTTCCTCCAGGAGATCGTGGAGACGGGGGGCCTTGTCGAGTACACTAGAAGGATGGTGAAGTCTGCTTGAAGTACAAAGTTCCCGTTATTCCTGGCGACGGAATAGGACCTGAGATCGTGGCCGAAGGCATGAAAGTCGCAGAGGCCGCGGCTGAAAAGCACGGTTTTAATCTCGAATGGACAACGTACTCCCTCGGAGCAGACCACTACCTCAAGACCGGAGAGCTGGTCAGCGAGGAGACCCTGAAAGACCTCTCCCGGTACAAGGCGATCTACCTCGGTTCCATAGGCGACCCGAGGGTGGAGCCAGGTGTCCTTGAGAAGGGCGTCCTTCTCGCCATGCGGTTCTACTTCGACCAGTACGTTAACCTGAGGCCCGTAAAGCTCCTCGAGGGTGTATGGACCCCTCTTAAAGATAAGGGCCCAAAGGATATCGACTTCACCGTGGTCCGGGAGAACACCGAGGACTTCTACATAGGAATCGGCAGCAGAGCAACATCCGGGAAGAGCCGCGACGAGTTCGAGGTGATACGGACCCTCTACAACGTCAAGTTCGGTCTGGACGTCGAGTCTGACAGCGACGAGATCGCTTATCAGATAGGAATGATCTCAAAGGAGGGAACCCAAAGGGTCATCAAATACGCCTTCGACCTCGCGATGCAGAGGGGAAAGCACCTTTCAAGCGTCGACAAAGCGAATGTCCTATCCGACATCTATGGATTTTGGAGAGAGGAGTTCGAGAGCCTCGCAGCCCAATACCCAGAGGTTGAGACCGACTTCAACTTCGTCGACGCGATAACGATGTGGTTTGTTAAAAACCCGGAGTGGTTTGACGTAGTCGTCGCTCCCAACATGTTCGGCGACATCATAACGGACCTTGGCGCCATGATCCAGGGTGGCCTCGGCCTTGCGCCCGGAGCCAACATAAACCCAGAGGGTACCAGCATGTTCGAGCCGATCCACGGAAGCGCGCCCAAGTACAAGGGGATGAACAAGGTCAACCCCATAGCCACCATATGGGCCGGGGCCATGCTCCTGGAACATCTCGGAGAGCGCGCGGCCGCCGAGGACGTGGTCAGGGCCATCGAGACGAACATAAAAAGGGGAAAGGTCAGAACATACGACATGGGCGGCAGCTCGACGACCTCAGAGGTAGGCGACGACATCGCGGCCATCGTCCTCGAGAAGATCTGATCGGAAGGCGAAAAGGTTTTATGTCGGATGACCATCTCCTAGACAGTGGTATGGGCTGATCTGCTCATGGGGGCTCGTAGCTCAGTTAGGCAGAGCGTCTGGCTTTTAAGTTTTTTGAACGAAGATACCAGGTGGTCGAGGGTTCAAATCCCTTCGAGCCCGCTTATCGCTTATTTCTGGGAAGTGGCCGTATGAAAAAATTTGCGCTGCAGGATCATGACCTGGTTCCGGCCCACATCCTCCTCTCTCCTGAAGAGTCGGAGGAGATGCTGAAGAGTTATGGCGTGGATTCTGCCCAGTTGCCAAAGATCCACGTCACCGATCCGGTGGTGAAGGAGATCGGGGGAAAGGTGGGCGACGTGGTCAAGATAATCAGGAAGAGTTACACATCAGGAGAGTCGGTCTTTTACAGACTGGTAATTGACTAAGAGGTGTTTTACGGTTTGCTTGACAGAAACGTTCTATACAAGGCCTATTTTACAAAGGACAAGCTGGTCCATCATCACATAAACTCTTTCGACGATTTCATAGATCGGGGCCTTCAGAAGGTGATCGACGAGGTGGGGATCATCGAGACGAACATCGAGGATACCTACGTCAAGCTCGGCGCGATCAGAGTTGAGAAGCCCACGGTCACCGAAGCCGACGGCTCTGTGGAGCGGCTCTACCCGAACGATGCGAGGCTCCGAAACCTCACTTATGCATCACCCCTTCGCCTGGAGATGACGATCGTCCAGGGCGAGGTTGAAAAGGAGCCGGTAGAGGCGATGATCGGGATGCTCCCCATCATGATAATGTCCAAGGTCTGCAACCTCTCAGGCTTATCTCGCGAGGAGATGATCGAGTACGGTGAGGACCCTCTAGACTCGGGCGGCTATTTTGTGGTGAACGGGTCCGAGAGGGTGATCATGACCCTAGAAGACCTATCCCCCAACAAGATCTTGGTGGAGTATAACCAGAGGTACGACGCCTTCATCGAGGTGGCCAAGGTCTTCTCTCAGAGGCAGGGCTACAGATCGCTCGTGATCGTCGAGCGTGGCAAAAGGTCGATTTTGGAGGTATCCTTCCCCTCCGTCAGCGGAAGGCTCAACTTCGTCACCCTCGCAAGAGCCCTCGGCCTTGAGACCGATATGGACATCGTCCAGGCCGTCTCCGACAACCCGGAGATCATAAAGTTCATGCTCGAAAACCTGGAGGAGGCGGAGGTAGCCACCAAAGAGGAGGCCATGGAGAAGATCGGCGGCCGGGTGGCCGCAGGCCAGGCGAAAGAGTACCAGAAGAAGAGGGCGGCCTACGTCCTGGACAGGTATCTTCTCCCCCACATCGGCGTGGACGAGGGCGACCGGTACGCAAAGGGTCTCTTTTTGGCGAGGATGGCCGAGGCCTGCTTTGAGCTGGCTCTGGGAAAGAGGGGCGAGGATGACAAGGACCACTACGCTAACAAGAGGCTCAAGCTGAGCGGTGACCTGATGGAGGACCTTTTCAGGGTCGCCTTCAGCAGGCTTACGAGGGACATCAAGTACCAACTCGAGCGTGCCAGCATGAGAAACCGCGAGCTGAACGTCATCACCACAGTTCGGGCTGACGTCCTCACCGAGAGGATGATCCATCCTCTCGCCACAGGAAACTGGGTCGGCGGCAGGACCGGCGTCTCCCAGCTCCTCGACAGGACCGATTACATGGCGACCCTCAGCCATCTGCGAAGGGTGATATCTCCTCTGTCGAGGTCCCAACCCCACTTCGAGGCGAGAGACCTTCACCCCACTCAGTGGGGCAGGATATGTCCCAGCGAGACGCCAGAAGGTCCCAACTGTGGCCTCGTGAAGAACTTCGCCCAGGGCGTGGAGCTCTCCACGGGAGTCGAGGATTACGAGGACGTAAAGAAGATGCTTTTGGACCTGGAAGTCGTTCCTGTAGGTGGTCGCGTTGAGTAGTGCCAGGGTATTTGTCAACGGGGAGTTTGTTGGGACCCATTCCGACCCCTACAAGCTCGTCAAGGAGATGAGAAAGCTCAGAAGGGGCGGCCAGATAAGCAACCAGATCAACGTATCCTACTTCGCTAGGACGAACGAGATTCTGATCAACACCGACTCCGGCAGAGCGAGACGCCCCCTCATCGTCGTGGAGGATGGAGTACCTCTCGTCACCGAAGAGCATATAGAAAAGCTCCGGCTCGGCGAGATGGGCTTTTCAGACCTAGTGGCCGAGGGGCTCGTCGAGTATCTCGACGCCGAGGAGGAGGAGAACGCTCTTGTGGCCATTTGGGCGGAGGATATAACCCCGGAGCACACCCACATCGAGGTCGACCCCTCCCTGATCCTCGGGATATGTACGGGCCTCGTCCCCTACCCCGAGCACAACGCCAGCCCCAGAAACACCATGGGCGCGGGCATGATCAAGCAGTGCCTTGGTACCCCCATGGCCAACACCAAGCTTCGGCCCGACACGAGAGGCCATTACCTCCACTATCCTCAGAGATCTTTATGCAGGAGCAGGACCGCTGACGCCCTCGGGTTCGACGAGAGGCCCGCAGGCCAGAACTTCGTGGTGGCGGTCCTCGTATACGAGGGGTACAACATCGAGGACGCCCTCATCCTCAACAAGGGGGCCATCGAGCGGGGCCTTGGCAGAAGCCACTTCTTCAGGGTCTCGGAGGCCGAGGAGCGAAAGTACCCCGGTGGCCAGGAGGACAAGTTCGAGATACCCGACATGGAGGTGAGGGGTGCGAGGGGGACCGAAGCCTACTCACAGCTCGACGACGACGGCCTCGTCAACCCCAACGCCGTGGTGGCTCCAAACGACGTTCTGATCGGGAAGACCTCGCCGCCGAGGTTTTTGGAGGAGCCGACGGAGTTTGGGATCACGCCTCAGCAGAGGCGCGAGACCTCCGTGACCATGAGGTCGAACGAGAAGGGTGTGGTGGACACGGTGATCCTCACCGAATCTTCCAACGGAAACCGGCTCGCCAAGGTCAAGACGAGGGACCAGAGGATTCCAGAGCTCGGGGACAAGTTCGCGTCGCGACACGGCCAGAAGGGTGTCGTCGGCCTGATCGTTCCGCCCGCTGACATGCCTTTCACCGAGACGGGCCAGGTTCCCGACCTGATAGTCAACCCTCACGCCATTCCCTCCAGGATGACAGTAGGTCACGTCCTGGAGATGATCGGAGGCAAGATGGGATCTCTCGAGGGGAGGTTCGCCGATGCCACCGCTTTTTTGGGCGAAGAGGAGGCGGACATGAGGGCTGCCCTCACCAAGTTCGGGTTCTCCCACACTGGAAGAGAGGTGATGTACAACGGCATCAACGGCGAGCAGATCATGGCCGACGTCTTCATTGGGGCGATTCTCTACCAGAAGCTCTACCACATGGTGGCAGGAAAGATGCACGCAAGGTCGAGGGGTCCCGTCCAGGTCCTCACCAGGCAGCCCACCGAGGGTCGTGCCAGGGAAGGAGGTCTTCGGTTTGGCGAGATGGAGCGCGACGTCCTGATAGCCCACGGCGCGGCTTTGGCCCTAAAAGAGAGGTTGGTCGACGAGTCTGACAAGGTGACGGAGCTTGTATGCAGCCGCTGTGGCATGATAGCAATCCACGACAAGCGCAGGAACGTCGACTACTGCTCGGTCTGCGGCTCGGACACCGAGATATACCCCGTAGAGATGAGCTACGCCTTCAAGCTCTTGCTGGACGAGATTAAGTCCCTCGGCGTCGCCCCCAGGCTGGTTTTGGAGGACGCAGTTTAGGTGTAAACATGACCGTCCCGAAGAGAATTGGTAAGATTAGTTTTGGGCTCATCTCTCCACAGGAGTTCCGGAGGATGAGCGTGGTGAAGATCATAACTGCAGATACCTACGACGACGACGGTTTCCCCATCGAGATGGGCCTGATGGACCCCAGGCTCGGGGTTATCGACCCCGGCCTGCGGTGCAGGAGCTGTGGCGGAAGGCCCGGCGAATGCCCCGGCCATTTCGGCCACATCGACCTGATAGCTCCCGTGATCCACGTCGGATTTGCAAAACTCATAAGGAAGATCCTCCGCGGAATCTGCAAGGATTGCTCGAGGCTTATGCTCCTTGAGAACGAGAAGAGGATGTACCTCGAGCAGATCGAAACCCTCGTCCGGCTCGGCCAGACCACCGACGACATCGTGAACAAGGTCTTCGGCGAGGCCCGAAAGCACAAGGTCTGCCCCTACTGCGGCTCGCCTCAGCTCGAGATCAAGTTCGAGAGGCCTCTCGCTTACGTCGAAGACGGCCACAAGCTCACCCCGGCCGATATAAGGGATCGGTTCGAGAAGGTCCCCGACGACGACATCAAGGTGATGGGGATGAACCCGGATACGGCCCGGCCCGAGTGGATGCTTCTTACAGTCCTTCCCGTGCCTCCGGTTACGATGAGGCCCTCGATCACTCTTGAGAGTGGCCAGAGGAGCGAGGACGACCTCACCCACAAACTTGTGGATATAATCAGAATTAACCAGCGATTCCAGGAGAACAGGGAGGCTGGAGCACCCCAATTGATCATCGAGGACCTCTGGGAGCTTCTCCAGTACCACATCACGACGTTCCTCGACAACACCGTATCAGGGGTTCCCCCTGCCCGCCACAGGAGCGGCCGGCCCCTCAAGACCCTATCTCAGAGGCTGAAGGGTAAAGAAGGACGGTTCAGAGGAAGCCTATCAGGCAAGAGAGTGAACTTCAGCGCCAGGACCGTGATCTCGCCAGACCCGAACCTCAGCATAAACGAGGTCGGCGTCCCGATGGAGATCGCCATGGAGCTCTCAGTGCCCCTGGTCGTTAACTCGAGGAACATCGAGGTGATGCGAGACTTCGTGAGAAGGGGGTCAGACAAACACCCGGGCGTAAACTACGTCACAAGGGCCGACGGGAGAAGGGTCAAGATCACCGACAGGAACTGCGAAGAGGTGGCCGAACAGCTCGAACTCGGATGGAAGATCGACCGGCAACTGATGGACGGGGACATAGTCCTCTTCAACCGGCAGCCCTCTCTTCACAGGATGTCGATCATGTCCCACAAGGTGATCGTCATGCCGTACAAGACCTTCAGGCTGAACCCGGCGGTCTGTCCTCCCTACAACGCCGACTTCGATGGGGACGAGATGAACATGCACGTACCCCAGACCGAAGAGGCGAGGGCCGAGGCAGAGATACTGATGAGGGTCCAGGAGAACATCCTCTCGCCAAGGTTCGGCGGCCCCATCATCGGCGGCATTCACGACTACGTCACCGGAAACTTCCTCCTAACTCACGGCGACCGAAGGATAAACCGGCTGGAGGTTATGGAGATATTCAAGAAGCTCCCTCACCTGGAGCTTCCCGACCCGCGGGGATATGGCGAAGATGGGGAGCCCTACTGGACGGGGAAGCAAATGTTCAGCCTCACCCTCCCCAAAGGCCTGAACCTCGACTTCAAGGCATCCTTCTGCAAGAACTGCGATCAGTGCAAGAAGAAGGAGTGTGATGACGACGCTTACATCGTCATCCGCGACGGGGAGATCGAGAGCGGCACCATCGATGCCGCGGCAGTGGGGGCTTTCAAGGGCAAGATCACCGACAGAGTGATCAAGGAGTACGGTCCGACGGTCGGCGCAGGCTTCATCGACGGGATGACTCAGATGGCGATCCGGGGGATAATGCTCGCTGGGTTCAGTTTCGGAATAGACGATGAGGACATCCCGAAAGAAGCGGTGGACCAGATCCAGGACGTTCTGAACTCCGCCAGGGAGAACGTGACGAAGCTCATCGAGGCTTACGAGGCGGGGGAGCTTGAGCCCCTGCCCGGAAGGACCCTGGACGAGACCCTGGAGATGCGGATAATGCAGACTCTAGGAAAGGCCAGGGACAGCACCGGCACCATCGCTGGCAGGTACCTGGGCCTCGACAACAGCGGCGTGGTCATGGCCGTCAGCGGAGCTCGAGGGTCGATGCTCAACCTGACCCAGATGGCGGCCTGCGTCGGTCAGCAGTCCGTTCGAGGCGAGCGGATTCGGCGAGGTTACGAAGGACGAACCCTACCCCATTTCAGAAGGGGGGACCTTGGAGCCGAAGCTCACGGATTCGTCCAGTCCAGCTACAAGGGAGGGCTCAACCCCACCGAGTTCTTCTTCCACGCGATAGGTGGGAGAGAGGGGCTAGTCGATACCGCCATCAGGACGTCCCAGAGCGGCTACCTCCAGAGGAGGCTGATCAACGCCCTCCAGGATCTGGAGGTCCAGTACGACGGGACCGTCAAGGAGACGAGGGGCATAATCGTCCAGTTCAACTACGGTGAGGACGGTGTAGACGCCTCGAAGAGAGACTACGCAAGCCCTGAGAACGTTCACCGGATAGTCCAGAGGGTGCTGAGAAAGGAGGGTGCATGAGCCTATCGGAAAAGGAGGTCCTCAAAAAGGTCGAAGGGCTCCCGTTGCCGCTGAACATAAAAAAATCCCTCGGCGACGAGCTGAAAGAGGTCGAGATAAACGAAGAGGAGTTCCAGGAGATAGCAGGCCTGGTGGTGGCCGATTACGAGAGGTCCAAGGTCGAGCCATGCGAGGCGGTGGGGGTCGTCGCGGCCCAGTCGATCGGCGAGCCCGGCACCCAGATGACCATGAGAACTTTCCACTATGCTGGGGTCGCTGAGATCAACGTCACCCTCGGCCTTCCGAGGCTCATAGAGATCGTGGACGCGCGAAAGATCCCGAGCACACCCACCATGACGGTCCGCCTGGAGAAGGATTACGCCCTTGACCGGGACATCGCGAGGGAAGTTGCCTGGAGCATCGAGTCTACCAACATACTCCATCTCGGATCGATAGCTACGGACCTGGCGGAGATGAACGTGGTGATCGAGCTGAACGAGGACGCCCTGATTCAGCGAAAGATCACCGCTGAAGAGGTGGCACAGAGGCTCGAAGAGGGGACAAAGCTAAAGCTCTCGGCAGATCAGCATGGAAACCAGATCATATTGACGCCGCCCGAGCCCTCCTACAGAGATCTTTTGCAGCTCGTCGAAAAGATCAAGACGATCTCTCTCAAAGGGATCGAGGGCATAAACAGGGTCGTGATCAGGAAGGAGGGCGGCGAGTACGTCCTCTACACCGAGGGTTCGGCCTTGAAGGAAGTCATCCAGTTCGAGGGGGTCGACCCCACCAGGACGAAAACAAATAATATAACTGAGATCGGCGATGTCCTGGGAATAGAGGCGGCTCGAAACGCCATAATAAACGAGGCCACCGACACGTTGCGAGAACAGGGTCTGTCCGTCGACGTGAGGCACATCATGCTGGTGGCCGACATCATGACCTGCGACGGCGAGGTCAAGCAGATAGGGCGCCACGGAGTCTCAGGAGAGAAGGCCAGCGTCCTTGCGAGAGCCGCCTTCGAGGTCACCGTCAACCACATACTAGACGCCGCAGTTCGCGGAGAAGTGGACGATCTCAGGGGCGTAACTGAGAACGTCATTGTAGGTCAGCCGATACAGCTGGGAACGGGCGATGTTCAATTAGTCGAAAAACGATGAGGTAAAATGATGATAAACATTGATAGAGCGCTCAGAAGTTCGATCAGAACCGGTAAAGTTGTTCTTGGCTCAAATCTAACCGTGGAAGCAGGGGCCAGCGGGCAGGCTAAGCTGGTTATCAACGCCATTGACTGTCCGGAGGAGGTGACCGGGGTGCTGAAGGAGGTCGACGTGCCGGTCTACAATTATTCGGGCAGGGGAAAGGATCTAGGCTCCGCCTGCGGAAAACCCTTCTCGGTGGCGGCTCTGGCGGTAATAGAACCTGGCGACTCTGAGATAATGGCGCTTCTGAGGGAGATCAGGGGTATTGAGGATGAGTGAGTTCAAGCTTACTACCGAAGGGATAAGGTACATCGCCCTCTTCGAAAGCTTGACTGGTGGCGTGGCCAGAGACTGCATCATCGACGATGAGAACGATCGGATAATATTCGTCATTAAGAAGGGAGACATGGGCGCTGCCATAGGTAGAAAGGGCAGCAACATCAACAGGGTGAAGAAGTCGATAGGCAAGCAGATCGAGATCGTGGAACACAGCGACGACGTCAAGGAGTTCCTGGAGAACGTCTTCCAGCCGGCCTCGATAAAGAACGTGACGATTGTCACGAAAAACAATAAGCGATTGGCTTATGTAGAAGTAGCAAATAGGGACAAGGGCATCGCCATAGGACGGGATGGCCGTAACATATTAAAAGCCAAGATGCTCTCTTCGAGGCATCACGGCGTAGACGACATCATAATCCAGTAAAAATAACCCGGCGCCCGAGCTCCAATCGGCTTTGAGGTCGGCGGGCCAACCGTTGGCGATGGACATAGCATTCAACTAGGTGAAATAATGGGAAAGGGAATGTACGCGGCCAGGAAACTGGAGAGTGACCGCAAAAGCTTCCGGTGGAGAGATATGGATTACAGCCGGAGGGCACTGAAGCTGAACGTGAAGGCGGACCCCCTGGGTGGCGCGCCGCGGGCCAGAGGCATAGTTCTGGAGAAGGTCGGCGTCGAGGCGAAACAGCCGAACTCCGCCATCAGGAAGTGCGTCCGAATACAGCTCATCAAGAACGGAAGACAGGTTACCGCCTTCTGCCCAGGAGACGGAGCCATCGGGTTCATAGACGAGCACGACGAAGTCGTGGTGGAGAGGATCGGCGGCAGGATGGGCGGAGCCAAGGGTGATATACCCGGCGTCAGGTTCCAGGTAGTAGCCGTGAACAACGTCTCTTTGAGGGAGATGGTCATCGGCCGGAAGGAGAAGCCCGTAAGGTGATACTGTGAATGTGAAGATCTTCAACAAATGGGATCCAGAAGAGATCGAGATAACGGATCTCAGCATAAAGCGCTATTTTAACCTCCGTCCGATGGTCGTAATGAACACAGGCGGAAGGCACGCAAGGCAGCAGTTCAAGAAGTCCGAGCAGCACATCGTTGAGCGGCTCATCAACAAGATGATGCAAACTGAGGTCAACACCGGCAAAAAGATGAAGACCTACAAGATCGTGGAAGAGGCCTTCGACATAATCAACCAGAGGACGAAGGAGAATCCCCTCACGGTCTTGGCGAAGGCGATATCCAACACCGGTCCCCGCGAAGAGGTCGTCCGTCTCAAATACGGTGGCATAACCGTGCCAAAGGCCGTAGATACCGCTCCCCAGAGGAGAGTGGACATGGCTTTGATGTTCATCACCACCGGTGCCCAAAGGTCGGCCTTCAAGAGCAAGCGCTCGGCAGCAAGCTGTCTTGCCGACGAGATCATCGCCGCCTCGAAGGGAGACGTTCGAAGCTTCGCGATGAACAGGAAAGACAGCGTAGAAAGAGTTGCCAAGGCAGCACGATAAACGATAAACCGGGGACGAAGCGTTTCGCCTTCCGCGCAAACGTTTCAAAGCCCCGAACTCTATTTTCGTTTCTGCGCTCGACGGAGGTAAGGGTGTGCGTCCCATCTGGGCCACTCCCGCCTTCCGAGAAGAGTTTTACGTGGGAAGTTCAGCTTCCTGGCGGAATGGAGGGCTGCCAGATAGCCGTTCCATCACGAACTTCAGCGATTATTTGAACCGCTTTACGACGGACTTGTCGATCCAGCTCTTAAATGTATAGATGATCCTCTTGGGGATCGGGACGCAGAGGTCTCCGTAAATCCCGACGGCACAGCCGCATCCTGTCGAGATCAGGGCCACGGGGCTGTCGGTGCTCGCCCTTATCGAATAGGGTTTCAGATCCGTCCTCTTCGCGACTCTTGTCAGGTTCCTGGCAGTGTGTTTCGCCTGGATCTCAGCCTCCATCCCGGTCTTGGTGGCCAATTTCCCACCGATCTCAATCCAGGCGCAGTCCCCGATCGCGAAGACGTCATCCCGTCCCTGAACTCTCAGATACTGGTCGCATAGCAGCCAACCGCTCTTCTTGGGCAGGTCGAGATTCTCTATCAGGGGGGCGGGCCTGATCCCTGCGGTCCAGATCGTCATGTCGCATTCAAGGGAGCTTCCATCGGTGAAGGCGACACCGGCTTCATCGATCGACTCGACCTGTTTGCGGGTTAAGACCTCCACACCCTTTCCCTTCAGGATCTTATCCATCAGGATGGAGGCGTTCTTGGAGAGGGTGGGCAGGAGCCTGTCCATCATCTCGATGACGTATATCGTGCAGTGCGTATACTCTGCCAAAAAGCAGGCGGTTTCTATGCCTGTTGGTCCCGACCCTATTATGGCGATCTTTTTGGGGCGATTCTTCTCGACGAACTTCCTCGCCCTCACAGTCTCTTCCAGGGTGTTGATCGAGAAAGTGTTTTCTGCGCCCTCGATCCCGAAGTAGTTCTGGACAGCTCCCGGGGCCAAAACCAGGATGTCGTAATCCAGATCGTTCTTTTCGCAAATTAATCTTTTATCGGCAAAGTCGACCTTCAATGCCCTGTCCTTTACGTGAACCACGTCCATCTTCTTGCAGAAGGGGTCGAGAGGGGCGGTCATATCCTCTATATCGATTCTTCCGCCCAGGTAGTCGGGGTAGAGGGCCTGGCACTCGATCCTGTCTTTGGGCTCGACGAGCACTAGGTCCAACCCCTCTTTGATGGAAGCGTTTCTCACCAGCTCCGCTCCGCCTATGCCGCCACCCACCACCACCACTCGCAAGAAATCGCTTCTTTGCAAATCCATCTGCTGCATCTTCATCTCTGACCCGAGTTTATCCTGCGGTCATCCATCATAAGGTCTTCGATGAACAGATCGCGACCTGGAGCCGGTCTGATGGAGTGCCAAAGAAGTCTCACCAACGTCAGAACTCATTCGATCTGGACCACCTCTGAGATTCTGAGGTCGACGCCCGAAATCCGCTATTTTCGGCGTCGCTTGCGCGAACCGGCCGCATCACCACAGTCCAGCTTACTTGGAAGGGATCAAGCCCCGGTTGGCGGAAGGGCGCATGCTCTACCCAGCGACGTTGGAGCCTCCGAGAAAGTTCAGAAGCGGTTGAAGGGGCTGGTGGAGATGGCCCTCGATTCCAAAAGGCGCTTCACTCCTGCAACTCGCGATCCAAAGGTAATAGACTGGGCATTGTGGCACGTGCGGAAGGCGAAGGGCCGTATTGAGTTCGGCCTTTTGATGGGGTTTTTTGATATGACTAAGATAGGAGCTTACGGCCCAGGGCTGGGCAGAGTCTCAGTGGTGCAAGCGTCGTAGTCGGCAAGGTAATCTCGAAGGCGAACGCAATAAGTGAGTATATGGCGTCGAAAGTGCATTGCGATGGACGCGCATAAATTTTCCAGAGGATTGAGCGTAAATCCAAAAAAAGATCGGGAGGCGTCCGGAGTCTCCCGGCGCACAATTTCGTCGGAGGCAAGAGATCTAGGCCAGATTCTCCTTCACCGCCGCCGCAACAGCCTCTGCGAATTCCTCTGAGGCCTCCGGACCGCTGGCGGTTATGATCTTTCCGTCCCTGACCACCTGCTCCTCGGTGTAGATCGCGCCCCTCGCCTTTATGTAGGCAACCGACTCGGAGTCGGGGAAGACCGTCGCCTTCTTGCCGCCGAGGAGCCACGCGTTCGCCAGGATCTTCGGAGCGACGCAGATGGCGCCGACGACCGTCTCCTGATCTCGAGTGGAGCTTGCAAGACTGAGGTAGTCGAGGTCTTCGTAGAGCAGAAGATCGTCCACGCCGGGCCCTCCAATGAAGACGACGGCCTCGTAGTCGGAGAGGACCGCGTCTGCGACCGCCAGGTCGACATCGACCGAGCTTCCCTCCATGCCGACGGCCGCGTCAGTCCCTTTGGATGCAACCTGGACCTCGAAGCCCTCGTCAAGGAAGACGGTCTCTGTGACGTTGAACTCGATGTCGTTGAAATCCTTTGCCGGGAGAGCGATCAGGATCTTGCCGGCCTCTTCGAGAGGCGTTTCAACCGACTCAGGCTCGGTGAATTCCGGGGTCACCTCGTCGCCGACCTCGGGCTCGGCAGCCACTTCGGTTTCGTTATCAATGATCTCTCCAGCATCTTCCTCGCACTCTTCACCCGTTTCTACGTACTCCGTATCCACATACTCCGTCTCTTCGTATTCTTCGTGAACTTGTGAATCCGCTTCGTCTTCCTCGGACTCTTCCCCGTCGTCAACGTATCCCTCTTCGCAATACTCCCCTTCCTCGTCCTCTTCGTAATACTCTTCGTCTTCGTAGTCCTCGTAATCATCTTCATCCACGTAATAATCGGAACAGGGAACCAGGACGAAGTACGCTCCGTAGGTGCTACAGTAGGGGCAATAATAGCTAGGATCATAGGGATTGAGGTACATGACCTCGCCCAGGGTTGTCTGGTACTCGATGGCGCTTTCATCAACAGGCACGTCGAGCTGGATGACAAAGCCACAAATGGGACACGACCAGCAGGTGTAGCCTTCCTCATAACCGTCGTTGTATTCGTCGCCGTATCCATCATAATACCCCTCTCCAGAT
>DAQG01000109.1 GCA_002502785.1 Methanothrix harundinacea
ATCACATTCGGCACGCTGCCAAGAACCCGGGGTGTCGAGGTAGCATGGTCGTGATCTCAGGCCTGTTTTTCTTAGTTCTATTAGTATTCTCACATATATTGGCTGATTTCGTATTACAACCGAATACATGGGTCAATAGCAAAAACGAGAATGGATGGAGATCGAAACATCTCTATCTCCACGTCTCTATCGTTGCTTTTCTTGCGGGATTAGTCGCCTGGAGTTTTCTCGGTTCGATCACAGCGGTTCTGGTATTTATGACGTTTTTCATATCACATCTGGCAATTGATATGGTGAAGTCGAAATGCGAAGATACCACGAGGTCTTTTGTCGGCGATCAAGCGGCACACATGATAATTATAATACTTGTTTGGCAGTTGTTATTTCACCCTGATTTATCCTCTCTTCAGAGATACTTTTCTGAGCCAACGTTAATCTGCATTTTCGTGGTTTTGCTGAGCTATACAACGATGTTCCAGCCAGCGGGCATTTTCATATCAAAGATGACCAGAAGCTGGCGAGATAAAATTCAAGAAGATGATAAAAATAAGGGTAAGAGCTTGGAGAGCGCTGGCAGATATATCGGTTATCTCGAACGTTTTTTAATTCTAACATTCATAATATCTCAACAGTATACTGCCATCGGGTTTTTAATTGCCGCAAAATCGATATTCAGATATAATACGAATAGAATAACTGGCGAGTACATATTATTTGGAACACTGCTCAGCTTTAGCATAGCCATTTTTGTAGGGTTTTTTGTTAACTTATTCCTATCTCTATTTCTTCCCGAAAACGTCTGGCATATTTTAACCAACTTTATATATAACTTCACGGTGCTGCGGTAATCGGGCTCAACATCACATCGTCGGCCTTGCCGGCGCGACCCTCCAGGCGGAGGGGCTCCTCAGCGATAACGGCGTGAGCCCATTCGCTGCGCTTTTTTTGGGGCGCTGACGGGTGGGGCGAGTGGGCGGTGGTGTAATCTCGAGCGCTGCTATCGGAAAAATCCCATGAAGAACGATCTATCCTTAGGAATAGTCACCTTTATCTGACGCCTGTCGCTTCTGCAATCTCCATCGATTCCCAATATCCTTAAGGCGACTTTCATCTAAGGGGTCGTGTTGCCGAGATTCCCTGATCTGCACGATTGAAACCCCGCTTTAGATTTCCTCTGAATAGTCTCTAAAGTTTTATCAATTCAAAGGAACACGAAGAACGGGCGAGGGTCCACTTCATCCCCTACCTAAAGGACGGGGTATTCGTGACCCTCTGCGCTCCCGAAGTAATCAAAAAAATATTGGTGGTTTGAAGGGCTGAAATAGCAGCCTTCAAAACGAGAGCCCAAACCCAAACTTATTATCGAACTTTTCTTTAATGGCCTCCACGTCGGCGGCCACTTGTTCTTTGCCGGGCTCAGATCCGGCCTGCCCTGTCTGGGTCTGCTCTGTCTGCACAGTCTGCCCGGTCTCGCTCACGGCCTCGGCAGAAACTACCTCTGGCGCAGCAGCGCCGTCGCAGTAGCCGGGCCAGAGCGGCGAGCTGGTTTCATTGACGATTATCTGGAGGGACTGGGGGAAATACTTCAGGAAGTCTCCGGTCACGTTCACGTCAATGAATATCATCGACACGGTTTGATTCGATGGCTGGTAGGCGACCAAGATCTGATTGCCGAACTGGCCTGCAATGCCAGATCGGTCGCTGATATTGAGGGGGTCGGGGCTATATATCGTCTGATTGAGTCCTGTGCTGTAACCTTCGACAGCGGATTTCAGACCGACCGCGTCCAGATCTCCTTTTGGGGCATCACATGGATATAGAAGCAAGATCCAGACTCTGCTCTCGTTGAAAAGCAGAGACGCCGCCACGTATCTTCCTTCTGTGTAGTTGTCCTCAGAAAGGGATTCCGCATCTACCATGTCCTCTAATTCATTCGGTACGGCGAAGCTGAACTCTGCATAGTCATAAAATTCTCCGCCAACCCAGGTGACATTTTCGTCCTGGGATGCCGCTGACACGCAAACCAAAATACATAACATGAGGCATCCAAAGAATATCTTCAGCCCTCTAGTAGCCGATATGCAAGGCATAATCGCGATTTTCATCCAATCCACCTCGTAACTATGTTTAACGGTGTTGAACCAGGTCAAACTGCATTCATGTTACTTCATCCAGCCATCAAGACTAAGACTAGCATCTGATCCCGAATCTCCCTCAGATTCCTCCTCAGATTCGCGTTCTTCAGCCCTTCTTCGGCGAGATAGTTCATCAAGCAGGCGCGTACCCATTCTTCTTCTTGGGCGGCGATAGTCCTAATCTGGACTACAACCAGCGCCCGGCATTTCTGTATCCATTTTTTATCTCGTAACATCACCGTATTATAGCTAACGGCTATGTGGGCGCGATTTACGGCCATGATCCTCAAATTAGATAGTTATTTAATACCCGACTCAGGTTGTGCGCCAAAAATAGCTTGTTATAAGCAAACCCCATTCTCATATGCCTTTTTGGGTGCAGCAAGATGGAAACAACACAGAACACAGCTGTCCCGACGTTCGTTTTACCTGATTATCACGTTCGCCAGGGTCACCAGGAAGAGGGATAGGGTGAGCCAGCCCAAGATCCCCTGGAACATCACCACCTTTCTGTGCCGGTCCAGGGGGTACCAGTCGCCGTAGCCGATCGTCGTGAAGGTCATCATGCTGAAGTAGAAGGCGTCCCAGAAGCTCGCCTTCTCGTTCTCGTTTCCTTTCAGTCTCTTTATGGCGTCGGCTCGCCAGTAGTAGACGGCAGAGACCAGGACAATGAAGAGGCCCAATAGCAGCGCGTAGCCCGGCCGAGTTCCGTACCCACAGGTGACCCATCCCAAAATGTCGGTGTACTTGGCCCACTCTCCCCAGCTTCTCATCGACTGCCTCTCTCTCCTGTACTGGTAATAGCAGTCGCCGGCATCCTCGAAGTACTCTATAGCCCTGAAGTTCTTGACCAGCGTCAGGTACGCCTCGCCGTTGTAGACGAGAGCGTCCTTGATCGAGTCCCAGTGGACATAGAGCTTCTCATAGTCGGTCCCTTTAAGAGAGATCGTGGATTCGTTCTCGAAGGTGGCGTTTGAGAGGCGAAGGATGCGGATGTTTCTCGTGTCTTCCAACGTCAAATTAGCGTGATCGAAACTGGAATCCTCAAAATAGACATCATTGCTGAAGATCGCCCTCACGAAGTCGCCGTCACAGTGGACGAACTTAACCCTACCGAAGTCAGCATCACCGCCGCTGAAGACCGCCCTATCAAAGTAAGCATCGCAGTGGGCGAACTCAACCCCCCCAGAAGTCGGCAGAACTACTGCTGAAGACCGCCCCCTCGAAGCCAGCAAAGCTGCCGCTGAATTTCGCCTCCGAGAAGTCGACATCACCGCCGCTGAAGACTGCCTCCCCGAAGTTTGCATCGCCACTAAACTGAGCTATCACGTAATCGACATTACCGCCGCTGAAATTCGCCTCCCAGAAGATACCTTGGCTGTTGAATTTCGCCTCCTTGAAGTCGGCATGGCCACCACTGAAGACCGCCCTCCTGAAGCATGCATAGCCTCTGTAATTGGCTTCCTGAAACCAAGCTTCTTCTGTAAAATTGGTTCCTTCAAAATTTACTGATCCCTGAAATACAGTATCGTTGAAGTGAACCGATCCCAGAGTCTTTCCGCTCAGGTCCAGATCCCCTTCGACAATCACGCCGTCATACTCCACCGGCTCGCCTCTCTCGATCTTGTTCAGGATCTCCCTCGCCTGGACGATCGGCCGAGAGTCGTCGGCTGTCGCGCTCAGGGCTGGTCCTGCGAGGAACGGGGCCAGTAGAATCAGGGCCAGGATCAAAATCGAGGAATGTTTCATCTGAGTCTAAAATTCTTAGCCAATATACAAAAAGCTTTTGAAAGTACCTGATTTTGTGCCCCTTCGGCCCACAGCGATGCGAAACTTATTTTGGCATCTTAATCAAAGCCATTGGTGCAGTCGCAAAATTGGAACGAAAAGGGAGAGTGGTGAGGCAAAATGACGGATAACAAGTTCGGCTGGAAGGTGGGGGACGCCCTGATGTGGTCATCGCCGGAGGGGTGCGATAAAAGCTGCGTTGTCACTAAGGCGACGGCCCAGATGATAGAGTTTGAGACCGAAGAGGGCGAGGTGAAACGGGTCAAGGGCAACAACCCCAGCATCGCCCGGATCGACGACGCTCACCCCATGTCCGAATCGACGACCACGGCGCCAGCGGCAAAGTCCGAGACGGAGGCCGAGCCGAAGCTGAGGCCGGAGCCAGAACCGGAGATGGCGCAGATCTCGCCGAAGCCCGAGATGGCGACAGAACCTGCTGCAAAGACCGATGTCGACGAGACGGACACCGAGAAGATGGGCGATTGCGCGTCCGTCGCCGAGGGCGCGTTTGCGTCATCAGGTGATGAAGTGAAGGTATCCGAACGCCGGGCGGAGGTTGACCTGAAATCTGGAGGCGTTGTGACGACGTCCGTCCAGGTCAGAGAGGGCGGCTCCGGCCTCCTGGCTGGCGATCAGGAGTTCAGGCTTAATGGCACCTCCGAGGGGGATTGGCACTCGTCTCTCGAAGAGGCGCTGGACGCCGAGTACGGTCGAAGTTGGATGTGCATCAGGTGGCAGGACAAGTAGATTCGTCCCGTCCCTTTCCATATAGCCGGAAGGTCAGAAGTCCATCGGTACCCAAGCCCCGGAGACGATCGGGACCGGGGCTCTTTTGTCGCGGTCCAGGGCGAAAGGGCGGGGCGAGCGCGAACAGCTCCCGGAATCCCGAGTTTCAACGACAAAGGTTATAGGCTGCCGCCGATCCTGCTGAACAGAGATCCTCATGGACGGCATATCCACCCTTCTGATCGCCCTCGGCCTTGCCATGGACGCCTTTGCGGTCTCCGTGACCAGCGGGGCGACGATAACTCACGACAGACTCAAGAGCGCCCTCAAGGCCGCCCTCTTCTTCGGCGCCTTCCAGGCCTTCATGCCGGTCATAGGCTGGTTCGGCGGGCTTGAGTTCAGCGACTTTGTCTCCGGCTACGACCACTGGGTCGCCTTCGGCCTTCTGGCGCTGATAGGCGGAAAGATGATCCACGAGTCGATGACGACCGAGCCGGATGAACGGGTGGCAAACCTCCTCGACCTTCGGGTCCTCACGTTCCTCGCCGTCGCCACCAGCATCGACGCCCTGGCCGTTGGCGTCACCTTCGCCTTTCTCGACGTTCCGATCTTCATCCCCGTGGTCGTTATCGGCGTCGTTACCTTCGTCCTTTCGTTTCTCGGAATTTACATCGGGAACCGTTTCGTCGGCTTCTTCGAGAACAGGATCGAGATCGTCGGAGGGCTTATCCTTATCGGCATAGGCCTCAAAATACTCCTGGAAGACCTCTTGCTTTAAGCCGCCATCTCCTTCTTTTTGTTATCTAAGATCTTCAATAGCGCGTGATGGGCTAAGGCCAAATTGAAGCCTATATCATCGAATTAAGGCCCGTATAAATTACTATATGCGTGGCTGAATAGTATTAATCCTGACGAAAGTTTTATCTCTCATCAGCACTATTCTTAAAGCTGTATCTATTTTGGAGGACAGGATTATGTCCGAAATTTACAAGAAGATGGTGGATGAAGCGATAGCGGCCCAGAGAGCCGACGTGGGGGTTGTGAAGAAGAAGAGGGGCCAGAACTTCGTCGTCGACGACGCGAAAGCCTACGTCGACGTGGTGGAGAAGATGACGGTGGCAGGCGATCAGAGCGCTGCAGTGATCCGGCTCCACAAGGACTCGGTCAAGGCCCACTACGAGACCCTGAAGGGCCTTTGCAAGACGATCAGACCCGAAGACGACCCCTTCGTTGAGCACTACCAGACGCCGGCGATCCTGGAGATCCTCTACCAGGAGGATGAGAAGTTCAAAAAGAGCATGGACGCCTTCATCGATGCCATCGGCAAGGCTGAGGCCATGATCGGAAGCGAAGTCGTGAGAAGGTACGGCGGCTTCTACGGCCCCACCTGCGTCGTCGATTTCGCCCTGATTCCGGGAAGCACGAGCAATGTCGTCAACAGGATTCTGAAGACTGTGAACATCCCCGAGGCCCACAAGCAGGCGATCCTTTCGGCGAAGTCCTGGGGTATGAACACCTCCTACGGCGTCGGCGAGGTATTCGCCCACCAGATCGAGACAGGAGCTACTCTGACCGAGGCGATGAAAAAAGAGATTGAGATGCTCAAGTTCATCTACAAAAGCCCGGTCGAGGCCCAGGCGAAGCTGATGGACGACTTCGGCCACACATCTTCCGACGTCAGGAAGTACATGGCCACCTACAAAAAGAGGATGGAGGGTGCGGTCAAGGAAGCGATCGACGACGGCGTCCACTACGGAAACATCGTTACAGTCCCTGCCTACTGCGTTGGCGACATATCTCACCACATAGCCCAGTCGACCTTCAACATGTGCAAGGACGACGTCATCATGGCGGTGATCGAGGCGACGACCGAGGTCATGGACTCGACCCTCCATGGTGCTGTTGACAAGTTCAAAAACGAGTATCAGCCCCTCTCCCTGGCAACCGGAGCTTCGGCCTGTGCCGTGGAGTATATCCTGGAACTGGACGGCTTCAACGCCATAATGGTCGTCGACCTTCTAACAAAACGTTTCCACAACTTCGTCCAGCTCTACCCGACGAGGGGAGCCGCAGCCGAGCTTCACAACTGCGACTTCATGGACATGATCTACAGGGGATGGAACTTGCTCGACAGGACGAGAAAGCGGGTTAACGGGATGGGGAAGAAGCTAGTTCCCCAGATCGCGGGCTTCAACGTCGACCTCGAGCCGGTCCACAAAAACGAGGTGATCATGAACCCGCAGAGGTACGCCTACCCCGCCTGCGCCATAACCGTCAGGTTCTCGGCTTTGATGAGGCTTGCAGACTACCCGTGCCTCCTCACCAGCGAACCGGTGACGGCTACGATGATGACAAACATCATCGCCCTGCACAAGGAGGACCCAGCATCCCCTGCCAGGGTCTGCAAGGGGTGCGCCTCTGCTTCTCTGATCGACTTCAGGCACTCTTACTGTCAATGGAGGGAGGCGGTCTAAGCCTCTCGCCGTCCAATTTTTGGGGGCGAATCTGATGAAGTGCTATTTGTGCGCCAAGGAGGGAAAAGACAACGACGCCGTGGCGATCTGCATCGTCTGCGGGATGGGCGTCTGCATGGACCATCTCGTAAGAGAGGAGGTCGAGGTCTGGCAGGGCGGATACCCCTTCCCGGCCAAGAAGCTGAAGAAGACGGTTCCGAGGATCCTCTGCAAGCCCTGCTACTCGGCCTATCACGAGGATTGAAACAATGTCTCTTGCAAAGAGGTTTATTGCCGAGGCCGTTGGCACCTTCCTCCTCGTCTACTTCGGGGCTGGGGCCGCGGCCATAACCCTGATGATCTCCGAGGGGGCGGGAACGCCGGTCCCCTTCAACATCGGGATTGGGGCACTGGGAGGTTTAGGTGACTGGTTTGCGATAGGCATGGCCTTTGCTCTAGCGATCTCCGCCGCCATATACGCCCTCGGGCGGATATCGGGCGCTCACATCAACCCGGCGGTGACGATCGCCCTCTGGGCCACAAGAAGGTTCCCAACTAGGGAGGTGGTCCCCTACATCCTAGCCCAGCTTCTGGGCGCAAGCCTGGCAAGCCTGTTATTCGCCGCGACCGTCGGGATGAGGGCGGTGACGGTGGGAGGCCTCGGAGCGACGGCGCCTTTTCCCGGCATCACCTTCGGCCAGGCGATCCTGGCCGAGGCTGTGGGGACGTTTCTTCTGATGCTGGCAATCATGGGAGTGGCCGTCGACGAGAGGGCGCCGCCGGGGTTTGCGGGGCTTGTCATCGGCCTCACCGTCGGCGGGATCATCACCACCACAGGGAACATAGCCGGGTCTTCTCTCAACCCAGCCCGAACCTTCGGGCCATACCTCGCAGACCAGCTTCTGGGAGGAGCGAACCTATGGAGCTTCTTCCCGATCTACGTGATAGGGCCGATCGCGGGAGCGGTGGTCGCAGCTTTTCTCTACGACTACCTCTCGTCGTGACCAGGCCTATAACTTATTTTTAGATAAAATATATTCCTCTCTTTAGAATATCGCGCCTCTAATCAGACCATTGTCATCTGGTGCCGTTTCTGAACTCGTTGATCTTGTCGTCCAGAAATTCGATCTGACTTGAAAGTAGATCAATCTTGTAAGCCTTTATCCCGTATACCTCTTCGATATTGTCTCTGATCCTCCCCATCTCATCTTCGGAGAGGTTCTTGGCGTCGACGTCAGAGCGGCCTAGAATCTCACAGACACGGTCCCTCATCTGGCCTCTGAGTGCCTCTCTCTTCTGCTTCGAGGCCTCCTTCTTCGCCATCAGAAATTCGTCGTATCGCCGCATGAACTCTTCAAATGCGGCCTCGTTTATCTCTGATTTTCTGATGTAGCCTCGATAGAATCCGAGATCCTCCGGATACTTGCCTGCAGGAATTGTTTCGATACTCACCCTCGCCTCCTAACAGATTTTCCCCAGAATATGCCTGATATCTTCGGCCGTTGAGACGACCACATATTTCTCCCGCTCGTAGGGCTCCTGGAAGTCAAAGACCACCATGATACTATATTTCTTGAGAGCTCGAACCATGTTCTTCAGGACGACGGGCAGACGGAGGAAATCGATTTCATGGAACAGCAAGACCGCGGAGACTATGTCATATTCGTAGGACTTACGCAGTTAGTGTGGTTGAGACATTATAATTTAGATATTTTATATATTCTTTTATAGCATTTCGAATGACACTTTGCTTGCTCTCGAACCAGCTTCGAGTTGTTCTGATTCTTTCGACTTCAAATCTCAGAAATGCTCTTATTGAGAACAGTATATGCGTCCTCTGAGATTTCCCATTCCGCG
>DAQG01000072.1 GCA_002502785.1 Methanothrix harundinacea
TCACATTCGGCACGCTGCCTGTCCGCCCCTAAAAATGGGTAAAAGTAATGCCTTGTTAAGTGTTTTTTATTAGAACATATTTGCTCATATCTTTTCTCAAAAACGCTCTTTATTTCCTGCACGGCTATAAGATTATCAAAGATGTCATCTTCTATTATCGAGTGGTGTATCCCATCGATTATGACGCCCAGTATAGTACCTATAATGAGAACGAATCCTACGAAACTGATCAACCCTGCGAAGTCCTCAATTACCCAGGTAGTGAGATTTTTGGGACTCCAGAGATCCATGAGCATGAATAGGGATATCGCGGAGAAGAACCCAGGAAAGGTATGTGATAACAGCTCCTTGAACTCAAACTGTGAAGGAATCGATATACCATCTGCCATCTACAGCACCTTCCAAGCTACTAATACATATAAGATATCTTGGCGTTTATATCTGAATAATTTTATGAACATTCTTACCTCAAAACAATGTTTTCAGGTATGTACTCAGTGAATAAAAGCCATAAGTTGTATAAATAATTTTTGTATAAGACGGGCTGAGACCGACAACCGAACATGCTTTCAAGTTATGAAACTCGGTTTCTCGAAGCCTCGAAATTAAACCAAAATCAGAAACAACTACTTCAGCTACTTGGAGAAAGGCATTTTCCTTCCTCCGCCACAAGCCAGGCCGAGGCGTCGAGGAAGACACCCTCGCCCAGGATCGCGTCGCCGGCTGACGCCACATCTTTCGCGCGCCTCGACCTCTTCTTCACCACTTCCATCGGCGGCTCGGGAAAGGTTACCGAAAGGCTTCGGTGCTCCTCGACTATTCTTTCGATCTCTTGTTCGTCGACGAGGCCGATCCTGTCGATCACCTCCACCTGGCGCTGAAACCGATCGATCGCCTTTTTTGATAGGTTCTCGATGAAGGGTATCGCCCCCTTCGACCCAACGATCCTCCCCTCTTCGTCGATGCCGTTTCTGTGAAGGGCCAGGATGGAATCGCCCGGAAGATGTCCCTTCGACTCCGCGCCGCAGATCAGGAGAAAACGGATGTTGGAGTTGGAGATGAGATTTGCTACCACCTTCTCCACACCGAGGTTCTCGGTCTTGCAGGGACCACAGATCGCCGCCCGCACCGCCCTTAAGTGGCTTGCAAGAGTCACCACCGCAATTCGCGATTCGGGATCTTCCAGCCGGTAATCCCCCCTTATCGGCGGCCAGCTTTGGGGGTCATAAGGCCGGTTTTGGGCGTCTTCGGTGCGATCATCATCTGAAACGACTGAATGCTCGCAGGTCATCGAGGTCTTTATGGATTTACTGGTTTAAATGGTTTGATTGCTAATTTCGGGCAAATTTGCTACCAAGAGAGTTATATATGAAAAAGACGAAGCTGAATACTAATTTTGGAAGTTCGACGATCAGGAGAATCGGAAAGCTAACGGGTCGCAGAAGGCGAGGTAGACTTAAAAATGGCATCTTACGAGGAGCGAATTCTCAAGGCGATAGAGGATTCCGAAGTTGGGCTGACCACCGTGGATGTGGCAAAGCAGGCTGGGATCAGCAAAACCACCGCCATAAAGTACCTTTCAGTTCTGAAATCTGAAGGCAAATGCCAGTTCGTGGAAGTCGGGCCCTCAAAGCTCTGGAGGTCCAACGAGCCCAAAGAGGTCGATGAACCCGCAAAAGATGTCGAATGTCTCGAAGAGGTCGAGGCCGCTCTGGTGAAGGGCGACGGCGAGGCACCTTCTGTAAAGTTCTCGGTGGTAGCCCAGCTCGAGGAGATTTCAGACGACGTGACCATCTCCATGTCCTTCAAAGTTAAACCGGAGAAAGTCGGAACTTTCATGAACCTGATGAAGAAATGCGTCCATCAGACCGAGCCATAACAGATTCCGTCCGATTCCCCAACGGCTGGGAACGCTGGTCTAACTATCGAAAATTAGCCTTATATATAATACGTGCTAACAACTAGCATTGGAGATTTGGAATGCAAAATACGCGGATACCGTCTGAAATCCATGACTTCTTTCAAGTTGAAGAGGGCCAAACGCTTCTAATCAAGGGGTTGCCGGGCACAGGGAAGACGACCCTAGCTCTGGAGATTATGAACTCCGTCTGCAAGAAGATGAACGGGATGTACATATCCACCCGGGTTAATCCCCTCCGCGTCTACTCCATGTTCCCCTGGATTGACGAAATAATCCCACCCAACAACGTGGTCAACGCCACCCAGAAAATGCTTCTCGAGAGCCTCAAGAACGTTGGCCAGGAGGGCTCGAGCTACGAGGTGGTTCTCGACTTCTTCAAGACATTTTTGGACCAGGCCGAAGACATGGACGACCCAATGATCGTCATAGACAGCTGGGATGCCATCATAAACTACACCGCCCACATCCTCGGTGACGCTCAGCACAGCCTCGAACAGAACATCTGCGAGTTCGCCCGGGACATGGGAATTCACCTGATATTCGTGAGCGAGTCGGCAGATTTGATGCCTCTTGACTACATCGTCGACGGCGTCGTGACCCTCAAAAACGTCAGGATGGCCGCTCCGCTCTCCGGAGAAAACCGCCCCGAGGGTATGACGACCAGGTACGCACGAGAGATCGAGCTGGATAAACTGAGGGGGGTGGAGATCAAGCAGAAGATATACACCTGTACGCTCCACGATGGAAGGTTCCGCTACTTCGAGCCAAGCCTAGAACGCACAAACGCGCCGATCGGGATCGTAAGCGACGTGGACAGAATATCCGACCCCTGTGGGGACTGCATCTCCACCGGGATAAGCGACCTTGACCAGATCACCGGCGGGCTTGAGTTCGGGTCCTGCAACGTCCTCGAGATCGATCACGGGGTTGGGAAGAGGTATTATCAGGTGCTGACGGCTCTCGCTTCCAACTCGGTTAAGAACGGGAGAGCAGTTCACATCGTTCCGAGCATCGGCTACCAGCTCACCCCAAAAGACGTATTCGTACCCTCCAACGTCATGGTGCTGGAACCCGGAGGCGACCGCGACCAGTGGTATGAGACCCTCTTCAAGCACTGGGACCTCCTGAGAGAGAGGACAGCGCGGCCAATCCTCAACGTCATGGGCCTCGACTCGATGGAGTTCGCTTTCGGCTATGAGAGGATGCTCAACGCCACCAGCCGCATGTTTCAGAAATGGAAGGAGACGAGCGACGTCAACGTCGTGGTGGTGAAGTCGGGTCAGAAGAGCATCAGAATGACATCTCACATAGCCGATACCTATTTCGTGATCAAGGAGCTGAACGGGTGTCTCTGCATATACGGCCTGATACCCCGAACCGAGCCTCACTACATGGTCTCGGACGGAAAGAATGAACTTCAGCTTGTTCCAATAGTCTGATCTGGTCTTCGAAATCCTGGGAGCCGTTGGATTCTGATAATTCTGATCAATTTTCGGACTTCGATCCTCGAAAACATATCATCTCGGACCGATTTACACCCAGCGTTCGCCCTCCGTCCTGATCTCCTTCTTCCAGAAAGGTGCCCTTCTCTTTATCTCTTCCAGAACGTGCTCGCACCCTCGAAAGGCCGCATGTCTGTGGGCAGCTGTGCAGACGATCAGGACAATGTCGTCCCCCACAGAAAGGGTCCCGACCCTGTGGATTACGTCGACGGACTTCAGATCGAACATGTCCATCGCCTCCGTTCGGATCTTCTCCAGCTCTTCGAGGGCCACCTCCCGATAGGTCTCAACCTCCATCCCCGAAATTCCGTCGTCCCTGACGGTTCCTAGGAAAGTGACGACCGCTCCAGCATCGGGCCGTTTCAACCTTGCGACCACCTTTTCGATGGAGAAATCCTTTTCAGAGATCTCGATCAAACTTTGCGCCTCCGGGGTCATCCTCCAGAAAAGGGCGGCAGTAACGCCACCTCATCCCCCTCTTCCAGGATCGTCTTCTTAGGATCGGGAACATCGAGCCCCTTTCGGTTCCTGAGGACCGTCACCCCATCACCAACGGCCCCGTTAGAGCTCAATAAATCTGCTCCGAGCTCTGGATAAGATGCAGAGATCGCATCCAAAAGATCCCTAATGGTGGAGCCCTCTTTCAGGTCGAGGCTGGTCTTCTCGCCCACGATATCCCTGAACTTCGCAAAGGCTCTCACCAGCACCTTCATCTCTTCGACCTCAACTTTTCGATCTCCTCTTTGCCCTCGATCCTCATCACGAAGGTCCCGTAGCAGGGCTTGGTGTAGGGGAAGATCACCTTGTCGTCCTCGATGCCGATAAGGAGCGGCGGCACCCCGATAAGGTAGGCGTTGAAGATCCTGTAGCCGGGCGGGACCTCGACGGTTTCCTTGAAGTTCTTTTTTATGTACTCTCTCGCCTCTTTGAAAGAGCACTGGGATAGGAGGATCTCGTACTTCATCTCCTCGATACAGCTCAATCGATCACCTCATCTATCAGCTTCTTCAGTGACATGGGGTCGTGGACGGCTTTTGCGACCAGCTTTCTGCAGTCGAACTCTACGGTCTTTTCCAGCTCTTCGGCGCCTCTCCCGAAGATCAGGACGAATAGCTCTGCCTTGGAGATGTAGCTCATGGTCCCAGCGTAGGTTATCCCGGCGTCGCTGTGGGCGAAGGCGAAACAGAGGTCGAAATCCATCTTACCCTCCGAGATAGAGCCGATGCACCGGTCGATGTTCATCGTCTCGCCGAGGTAGTGGCCCTCGGGGTCTGCAAACTTCGTCAGCTTTAGGGCGGCTCCGGTTCCGGCCACCACCACCTCGTCTCCCCTCTTCCTCAGCCTGAAAGCCAGGTAGAGGGCGATGCTGGTTTGGACCGGAACCTCGGGACAGCCCAGAAGGAGAAGAACCCTCCTCTTCCCGGACTTCATCTCCGACGCCGCATCACCAGAACTCTCAGAACTTTCCATGCCATAGCATCGGCGGCGAGCCTGCTTAAAGTTAGCTTGGACCTCACAGCAGTCCATACATCTGGGGTTTTTCTCGATCGGGATCTCGTCACATCTGGCACGGAGGCCGTCCCAGATGAGGAGCCTGCCACAGAGAAGCTCGCCCTTTCCCGTTAGGTACTTTATGACTTCTGAGGCCTGGATCGAGCCGATGACCCCACAGGTGGCGCCTATGGCGGGGCTCTTCTCTTTAGGAGGCGAGCGGGGGAATATGCATCGAAGACACGGCGTCGTTTTCGGGATGATGGTGGTGGCCTGACCGTCAAAACCGGATATGGCCCCGTGGAAGAGGGGAACGCCCCTATCAAGGGCTGCCCTGTTGAGAAGGTACCTAGAAGAAAAGTTGTCGAGGGCGTCCACCACGATGTCAGCTTCTTTCACAAAGTCCGCCAGGTTATCCTCGTATGCAAACTCGACGACCGCCTCCACCTCTATTTCGGGGTTTAGGCCTTCGATCGTCTCGGCGGCGGAAACGGCCTTAGACCGTCCGATATCTCTCGTCCAGTGGAGGATCTGGCGGTTGAGGTTGCTCTCTTCGACGACGTCGCCGTCGATTATGATCAGCCGTCCTATCCCAGCGACGGCTAAATAGGTCGAAACCGAGGACCCGAGGCCTCCAGCTCCGACGATGAGGGCTGTCGCTCTCTTCAATCTCTTTTGGCCCTCAGCTCCGAAGAGCCTTATTTGCCGTTCGTACCTCGCATCCTCTGCCAAACCGAGCATCTTCAGCCTCGAAATACCGGATATCGCATCGATCACAGGGCCAGCTTTAGCCCCCCACCACCGCCGGAAAGATCGCCACCTCGTCTCCATCCGCCAGGGCCGTCTCTGGGCCTTTCAGAGACTCAAAGTGTCTCCCGTTGACCATCACGTTCACATCCTCCCTGATCTTGCCGGAGGCGTCGAAGATCTGGTCGATTAGGTCCGAGGACCTCGAAGCCAAGCTTTTCATGAGGTCGAAGACGTTGGATCCTTCGGGAAGATCGACCTCCATCTCACCGCCCAGAAGGTCTCTGAACCGTGCAAAGGCCTTCAATCTGATTATCATGGTTATCCTGCGATCTCCTTTATCCGTTTCAGGGCAAGTATGGCGTCATCTCTCTTGAGGTCTCCCTTTTCTTCCAAAAGGAACCTCCTAAAGCCCTCCCGCTGAGACTCGTCGAGGCCCTCTGCATCCTCCAAGATACGGTCATAGGTTCTCTGGGGAAAATAGAGGGACGAGGCAGCAGCGAGGATCTTCTCGCCTGCAGCAGAGTCGATGTACCCCTTCTCCATGGCGACCCTGATGTTATCCCTTATGTTGACCAGGGGCTCGGAGAGAGGGTTGAAGTTCACGGGGTCGAAGATGAGAGCCACCTCGTCGTCCGATATGAGTACGCCTTCCCGATAGAGCCGGAATATCTCACCGACCCCCTCCATCCCGAAGGGATGAAGCTCAGCGGCTCTTAGAGCCCCCATGCTGGAGGCTCCGACGACCGCAACTCCCATCTCCAGGACGCTGAGAACCTCCTTGTGGGCGACGGCGCTGTCCTGGAAGAATACGCCGTCTATGAGCCCCACGATCCTTGCGCCCTCCTTTGCGGCCCTGAAGACGTCGCCCCTCTTGGCGGGAGGCCGATAGTCGGCCTTCAGGATCTCTTCGGCCCCGGCCCTATCGAGGCTTGGCCCGAGAAAGACGACGATGTCTCTTGATCTCATCTCTACACCGCTGCCCTCTTCTGTCCTGGTCCATGGCGCTCTGCTCCAAACCCGGAACGATCACCCTCACAACGGGAACCCCTATCTCTTCGCGGGTGAGGTCCACGACTATGGCTCTGTCCATCCCCGCCTCTTCGAGCCGCTTAAGCATGAGGTTTATGTCGTCCAGGAAGTCCTCGCTGTCCTGAGACTCTATTTCGCCAAAGGGCCTAGTCTCAGAATCCTCGAACCAGTGTTTGTTCAGCCTCTTGGTCCTCTCGTAGCCGATCTGTCTTCTGAAGTCCGCCGTCGTCGTGTCCTCTCTTGCCCCGTGGATCTGGGTCAGCCTGGACTGGGCGACCTCTGTCAGGGCCCGGAGGACCGCCACCTCGGCGCTGGTGTGGGTTCCCATCCCGATGGTGAGGAGCGCCGGGTCCTTCAGCTTGACGTCGTCGGAGGCCGCGGCTATGGTAGGGACGCCGACGTCGCTGGTGATGTCCTTTATCCTGACCTCCACCTCGGCGGCGGCGAACTTCTCGATGAGACCTGCGGCAAGGCCGTCCTCGACCTCTGATACGAGGGGGCCTGTGTTTTTCACAATCTCCACCAGGGACCAGGCGTCCCTTTCGATCACCTCTGAGAGGCCGTGGAAGACCGCCTCCTCCAGGACGTTGCCGGAGGCAAGGCCGTTGGTGTTCGTCCTGAAAAGCTGCGGATAGTCCATCGGCAACGGGTGGAAGACTCCGCTTGCCGGGACCATCACCTCCTCTTTTCTGATCAGGTCGTAGCCCTCGACCCATGGGATCGCTATCACCGGGTTTGCGTCGTTGGGCAAAATCAAGTCTCTAGGGTCGATGGTGTTCGTCTCGGACTTCAGCTTTGAGTAGGTCTCGACCAAAAGCTCCCTGTCGTGAACCTCGGCGGAGTAGCGCTCTATCCCCTCCATCATCGCCGAGACCCTGGCCTCGGCAGGGGTTGCGCCCTTGCCGTTGTAGACGGAGATCGCCCCCTTATCCGCGGCTGGCCTGATGCTGGAGAAGACCGGGATCCCGATCCGGTCCAGGTTGGTGATGTCGGCCACCCTGGTAATCCCTGCGAGCTCCATCTTCGGCGCTATGCGATCGAGGGTCTCCTCGGGAGAGAAGGCTCGGTGGGTGTCTGTCTTGTATTTTTTTATGCAGGATCTGAGCAACATCCGTTATCAACTCTTGAGCTTGAAGACATTCGCGAAGGCAGGCCGCCAACTTTGTGGGAGGTGGTCTTTCTGGCCCTAAATACATGTCGGGTTTTTTCCCGTCGGAGGACGCATGGGCCATCACAAGAGGAAGAGAAAAATCCAGTAGATCAGGAGGTTTAGGGCTGTGAGGGGGAAGCCCACCTTCACGAAGTCGGAAAAGGTGAGGACCGTCCCCCTCTTCTCGCCGTTCTGGACTATTATGACGTTGCTTGCCGCCCCCAGGATCGTCAGGTTCCCGGCTATGGTGCTTGCTGCCGCCAAAGCCATCATTCCCTCGACCGAAGCGTCGAGGTGGGAGAGCAGCGGCAAGTAGAGGGCCACAAAGGGGACGTTCGAGATGAATTGGCTCAGAAGGGCGCTGGTGGCGAGGATCATGGGAATCGAGGTCGGATCGAGGCCGGTGCCGCTTATCGTCTGCTGGAAGAATCCCGTATCCCATACGCTCTCCATCAGAACGAACATAGATGCGAAGAAGACCAGGGTGCGCCAGTCGATCTTCCTTGCCATCTCGCCCCTCCGCGGGCTGAAGACGAGGATGGGGAGAGCCGCCAAGAGAGCAATCTCTGTCAGGCCGAAGGGAGAGCCAAATCCAAAAGAGACCGAGACGATCTTCACCGCGATCAGGGCCACCACCAGGACGAGGGATACCCTGGATAGGTGGGCGAGGTGGCGATCATCCACCGACTCGCGGCCGTGGTTCAGAACGCGATCCCCAAACTCCTTCCCATAAAAAAGCCTCAAGATTCCGTAGGCTATGATAAGGTTGATGGCGGTGGGAATAGCCAGAAATCGGAAGAAGGTGACGAAGGGGTTTGGGAACCCACCGCCCAGGGCTATCAGCAGGTTCTGGGGGTTTCCGATGGGGCTTGCGGCGCTTCCGATCGTCACCCCGAAGGCGAGGGATAAGAGGAGGAGCTTGGGCGAGATCTCGTACTTCCTCGCAAAGTGGATTAGGAGAGGAGTTCCGACGATGGCCAGGGTGTCGTTCATCAAGATCGCGGATAGAACTCCTGTTCCGAATAGTATCGTCAAAACGAGCTGGTCGACGCTTCTCGCCCTTTTGAAGAGCCGGTAGGAGAGGCTCGCGAGGTAGCCGCTCTCCTCCAGGGCCACCCCGACGACGAACATCCCGGCGAGAAAGAGCATCACGTCCAAATTGATCGCCCTCAGGGCATCTTGCGGGGATATCGAGCCAGCGAGGAGGACGGCGACGGCCCCGGCGAGCATGATCTGCCAGATCATGATCCCGGTTCTGAAAAGCTGCCTTCCTGCGATGGCGACGAGAACCGCCGCCAGGACGAGGAGAGAGAAGTTCCCGGTGGGCGAGATCATCAAAGAGAGGATTTGTGTGTCGTGCATAGGGTGGCGGCTCTCAGCTATATTTCAAGGCCCGGAGGCAAATTTCCAAAGCCGCTCACTGAAGCGATCCGGGATATATACGCTTTTCTCTGTCTGCTCAGAACCTTTGAAACTATGCAACGAATTTACGAGACACAAAGCTATATCTATGGGCCATCCTTTGGACAGTTCGAGGAGATAATTTGACTCGATCGACCTTTAAAACCAGAGATGGAACATCAGGATCTCTCTTCGCAGGTCTTTGTCTATCGATTCTGATCGTTATTGCGCTGACGGGTTTGGCTTCGTCCTCTCCAGACCCGTTGGAGAACGAGACCCAGGTGGTTCAGATCCTGGCCATCAACGATCTTCACAGCCATCTGGAGCCGCCCCAGGGGACTGTGAAGGTCGGCTACAACAGCAGTTGCCAGCCCGTTCAGGTGGAGGCCGGCGGCGTCGAATATCTTGCAACCCACATCAAGGGGCTGAAGGCGACCAACCCCGAAACGATTCTCGTCTCGGCCGGAGACAACATCGGCGCAAGCCCCCTGATATCGGCCCTCTTCCATGACGAACCGACGATCGAGGCCCTATCCATGATGGGCTTTGATTACTCCGCCGCCGGAAACCACGAGTTTGACGAGGGGGCAAGCGAACTTTTGCGGATGCAGTACGGCTGCTGCCATCCGGCGACCGGATGCCAGGACGGAGAGCGGTTTGTGGGCGCTGGTTTCAGGTACCTCACCGCGAACGTCGTCAACGAGACGACGAATGAGACGCTATTTCCACCCTATGCCGTCCGAAACGTTCAGGGGGTACCGGTGGCCTTCATCGGCATCTCTCTGAAGAACACTCCAGCGATAGTTGTGCCCTCTGGAGTCAAGGGGCTCAAGTTCATCGACGAGGCCGAGGCGATCAACAGTTGCATCGAGGTTCTGAAAGACCAGGGCGTCGAGACGATCGTGGTCCTCATCCACAACGGCGGCCTTTCGGCAGGACTTCCCAACGAGGGGATGAAACCTTGCGAGCCGGTCGAGGATATCGTCAACCGGACCGACGATGAGGTCGACCTCTTCATCACGGGCCACAGCCACCAGGCCTACATAACTACGATAGACGGAAGGCTCGTGACCCAGGCCGGATGGGAGGGGAATTTCATAACGGACATCGATCTCGTCATCAGTCCGGTGACGAAGGACGTGGTCGAGGTAATAGCGAAGAACGTGGCTGTGACGAGGGACGTTCCCAAAGACCCGGGCGTCTCTGAGCTAGTGGAGAAGTACTCCGACTTGATGGGACCGCTGGCAAACGAGGTCATCGGGGCTGTCACCGCTGACATATCGAGGAACTCGACCGAATCGGGCGAATCCGCCTTGGGCGACCTGATCGCCGATGCTCAACTCTGCGCCACCTCCTGCAACGAAGGCGCAGTGGTGGCTTTCGTGAACCCCGGCGGAATCCGCACCAACATTCTCTTCAACAAGACCGCGGGAGACGAGAAGCCCGGCGAAGTGACCTATCAGGAGGCCTTCGATGTGCAGCCTTTCGACAACAGCCTGATCGTGATGAACCTGACGGGTACGCAGATCGATTCCATCCTCGAAGAGCAGTTCGACAACCCGAACTCAGGACAGAACCGGATCCTTCAGGTCTCAAAGGGCTTCTCCTACGTCTGGAGCAAGTCCGCCCCTCCGGGAAGCAGGGTCGACATCACCACCACCAAGATCGACGGCATTCCCATAGACCCTGAAGAGACCTACAGAGTTGCTGCAAACTTCTTCCTGGCGGAAGGTGGAGACGGCTTCGTCACCTTCAAGGTGGGTGTCGATCGGATCTGCGGCATCACCGACCTGCAGGCCCTTCTGGACTATCTGGAGGAGTTTTCGCCAGCGTCCCCTCCGCCTATGGACAGGATATCTGTGGTGCAAGAGGCGTCCAGTGGGATTTCTGCCCCGATGGTTCCGGCATAATGAGATCCGAGGTGCCGGAAGACCTCTTTATTTTTCTCGAATACCCCGCAGCTAGTTTTATTCGAGGTAGAACACCAACGACTTCTGGATCCAGGTAGCGAGCGCGGATCTCCCGGAAAAAGTGGTGGATACTTCGGCCCATCCTGATGGAAATTGTCCTGGGGAGTTAACACGATCCCTATTCCTCATAAATCCGAAATCACACCCCCCAAGATCCCATGCTCGGGCAGAACAAAACCGCATTTATAGAGATATCTCACAAATTCATATCTCGATCAGCCTGTATCGAGAGGATCCTAGGCCGATCTCCTCGCCGTAGCTTGTCTGAAGCCTCCCGTCAACCTTCGGCCATACGCCCTTGAATTTCTCCTCGCCCTTTCCGAAGTGGGATCGCAAGGCCGATGATCTCAGCCCCTGTTGGGCGTTGACGAGATCTAGGCTTGCGGCATCGATGGCCACAGGGTCTTTCGACGCCAAGATCCCGACGTCCGGGACGATCGGAGCATCGCTCCAGGGGAGGCAGTCGCATTCCGGGGTGACGTTTATCACGAAGTTGATGAAACCGACCCTCCCGTACTTCCCCAAAACTGCCCCGAAGGCGTACTCGACTATCCTCTCGATGAAGATCGGCATCTTCTCCCAGTCGAGATCCATCGCCCCCTCCGGGCAGGCGAGGCAGGCTCCACAGCCGACGCACCTCTCGGGGTCGACCCGGGCCTTCCCCCCTTCCAGGACGACGGCGGATCTCGGACAAAGGGCAACGCACCTGCCGCACCCTTTGCACCTCTCCTCCACCACGGAGGGCTTTGAGGCCGCGTGCTGGTCGGCCTTGCCCAAAGGCGGGGCGCACCCCATCCCCAAATTCTTAATGGCGCCGCCGAAGCCAGCCATACTATGGCCCTTGAAGTGGGACGCGACGATCATAGAGTCTGCCGCCGCCACGTCCCCGGCGATCTTGGCCCGCTTGATGTGCTTTTTTCTGATCTCCACCTCGACGAAGTTTCCTCCCAAAAGGCCGTCGGCGATAATCAGGGGTGCTCCCGCCACAGAGTAGTCGAACCCATGTTCTATGGCCGTCAGGAGGTGACCGACAACATTCTGTCTGCTCCCGCCGTAGAGGGCGGACGTGTCGGTGAGAAAGGGCCTTCCTCCAACCTCTTTCACCTTATCGACCACCTGACGGACGAATACAGGGTTCACGTAGGTGTCGTTTCCCCGCTCGCCGAAATGAAGCTTTATCGCCGTGAGGTCTCCCTCTCGGATCAGATTTTCAAACCCTGCAGACTCAAAGAGCCTTCTGACGAGGCTCGCCTTGCTCTGCCCGGGGTTTGTGTTCCTCAGTGAGGCAAAATATACACCAGGAACCATAAAATATTCACCCTTTTCATTCAGATCGTAACGCCCTTTCCATGCCGATATCGTCGTCTTCGAGATAAGTCTCTTCTCATAGTTCGAAAAAATTAGAGGTTACGATCAGGTTTCACGGGACTTTGGGTCCCCGTTCCATGAAAAAGTGGGTGCCGGTATCGCCGATCAAAGTGAACCCCATACGCCGATAGAGCCGGATCGCCCGATTGAACTTGGCTACGTGGAGCCTTAGGGTTAGCCCCATCTCCTTTGCTTCCTCCATCAGATCCGAGATCAAACGGCTTCCGATTCCCCCGTTTCGATCTTCAGGATGAAGGGCGATCTCCGCCAGCCGGATCTCTTTTTGGGCCCGTATGACGATCAGGTTTCCCACCGGTCGGCCGTCCCGTAGGATTATCATCCGGTCCGCCTCGGGAGACATGGTGGCATAGTGGTGCTGATGCGCTTTAAACTGGAGCCGCAGGAAAGCGTCCTTATCAGCCTCGCTCCAGCCGAAGGACTCCAGCTCCACCTCCCTGGTGCTGGCGTAGAGGCGAAATAGGAAGGGCTCGTCCTCGGGAAGGACGGACCGAAGCGATATGGTCTTGATCATGGTCGCGAAGAAAGGACGGGGCAGATCAGCGACCCCGCCGGTCCGGTCAGTTTCGGGATAGGTAGAGTCCTACGAGGGCTATTATGAAATTTACCACCTGGTAGGGCTGCATGTTCTCATGAGGCTGTCCACCACCCGTATTATCATCCACAGTGACGCTGACCAACTGGATGGCCAAATCGGTCAGGTTTGCGGGTCCCCGTATACGCCGCCGCGAGAGACCATGACGAGGACCTTTCCCGCAGGCTCCGAGGCTCCGGCGGCATAGGTGGTGGCTTTAATTTGACCCTGGGCCGAATGGCCGTAAACGGGCATAGTATTCGCGGTGAGGTAATACGCTCTGCTCCGCCCTTCTGCCCGATTGGACGGGTGGTCAGCCTGGGCCCTGGACCCTGGTGTATCGCCGCCCTTCCCCTCAGGTCGGGAAGGTAAAAGGTCGTTCGATCGTCGCCGACGTAGGTGATTCCCAGCAGCGAAAAGAGGGCGATGTTCTGCGAGATCGGGAGCATCTGCCCATCACAGAGCGTCCAGCCGCGAGGGGCGAAGTTGAACCCCACCATCCTTATTTCTCCAATAAACGGTTCAGACATGAGACTAGCTCGATTTCCTTGATTAATAAATTTGACGAGTAAATTCAAATCTGAAGCCGGGATCTAACTGAAACCTTATATTAATTTTAATGTATGTGTTTAGCTCCTACCAAAATCCGTGCGAATTGACCTAGAATCCGCCTCGACCAGAAAAATTAGATAATTCATAAGCAATATTACTCCATTGAAATTATACACGAAGAAGAGATTATCAAGCAACTTAAAGATGAGATGGAACGATTAAAACGCTAGAATGAGTTGCTTAAAGATCAGATCGCGAGACTTGAAGCCCGACTAGCCAAATATGAGAATGCCCATACACCGCCGAGCTTGAGACGTCGTCGCAAACGCAAAAAAGAGTATAACGAAGGGGATAGAGGGAAACCAAGACAAAAAGTTGGTAATAAAGGGGTATCAAGACCTATTGCAAATCCAACAAACGTATGTGTGCCCGCAGATCTTCTGTTTGACAAGGTATGTCATAGCTAAGAGTAATAACCATGATGGTTTGTAAATCATCTGGTAAATTCGCTAGCAAGAAACATCGATCGGAGAGATGGTTATTGTACAGGCCGGAGTTTAGGATCCGTTCGATCCCAAAAAAGATGGCGAAAGCCTGTGCCTCTCACCGGCTCTCGCCAGCGGTGACCCCTCTCGCCAGCTTCAGAGCGGCCTCGGCACGTTTAGACCCCGAGAACTCCTCGACCTCTTTGTAAACCAGAGCCCCGGTGTGGCAGGCGGAAACGCAGGCGGGAAGCTCCAGATCTGGGCACCAGTCACACTTGATGGCAATCCTCTGCTCCTTGTTTCTGCCGATCATGCCGTAATTGCAGACGGACGCGCAGGTCCAGCAGCCTATGCAGGCCTCCATGTCATGGGTCACCACCCTGATGATCCCGTCCTGGCTGAGGGCGCCGGTGGCACAGACCGAGACGCACGGCGCATCCTCGCAGTGGCGGCAGACCATCGGAACGGATATAGAGTACTCTGGAGCGAACTCGACGTAGACCCTCTTTCTTGGAACCGGCTTTTCTGCCACGGCTCCGAAAAGGCTCTTAGTCTGGGAATGCTCGACGGCGCAGGCGATCTCGCAGGAGCGGCACCCCATGCACCTTTCAGGCCTTATCAAGATCTCTTTCATCTAATCTCAACTCCTGGGCAGAAGGGAATTGGGCCTAGGTCTTCAGCCCGAGCCCCTTCCTTTTCTCCTGGATGTGGCCGATCATGAGGCCTGCAGCCTTGAAGGGGTCCGGCTCCACGGCGAAGGTGGCGCCAACAACGTCCCCGACGCCCTTTGTGAGAACCCCCGTAACCTTTGGGCTTCCGAGGACCGGCGGCACCGTGCCGAGGACCGTGTAGACCCCGGAGGCGATGACGTAAGCTCCAATGCTGACCGCCTTCTCGCTCATCCACTCGGGAGCAGCGCCCGCCGCCGGAAGGTCGCTGATGTCGACCCCCAGATGATTTGCAAGGGCCGCGGCCAGTACGAGGATTCGGCTGATGTCGACACAGGAGCCCATGTGGAGAACCGGCGGGACCCCAAGGGACTCGCAGACGGCCCGTAGACCCGGACCCGCCTCCTTTGCGGCCTCGGGCTTCAGGAGGCCAGCTTTGGCGCAGGCGATGGCGTTGCAGCCGGTGGTGACGACCAGAACGTCGTTCTTGATCAACTCCCGGACCAGGTTGAGGTGACCATAGTCGTGCTGAACCTTCGGGTTGTTGCAGCCGACGACAGCGCCCACGCCCTTGACGGCTCCGGAGACTATGGCTTCTATGAGGGGCTGGGGCGTTCCGCCCAAGGCTCCCAAAATCGCCTCGGCGCTGAAACCCACCATGCACGCGCTCTTATCTTTGGGTATGTTGACCCTGCCAGCGTCCCGGTTGGCATAGTTCTCAACGGCGGTCTTGACGATCTCCTTGGCAGTATCAAGGGCCTTCTCCTCGTGGTACTCCATCCGAACCGTGCCGGGGAAATCGGCCTTTGGAGAGGTCGAGATGAACTTGGTGTGATAGCAGCTGGCCAGGCTTCCGAGAGCCGGCATGACGCACTGAACGTCCACCACCATCGCCTCGACGGCTCCGGTGATCACGGCCAGCTCCTGCTGGAGGAAGTTTCCAGCCGCTGGAACCCCGTGGCGCATCAGAACCTCGTTTCCTGTGCAGCAGATGCCAGCAACGCTGATCCCTTTCGCGCCCATCTTCTTCGCGAGAGCGATCATCTCGGGGTCCTCGGCCGCAGCAACGATCATCTCCGAGAGGATCGGCTCGTGACCGTGGACAATTATGTTCACCTCGTCCGACTTCAGAACGCCGAGGTTAGACTCGGACATCGTCGGGGTCGGGGTACCGAAGAGGACGTCCTGGACGTCGGTGGCGATCATGGAGCCCCCCCAGCCGTCAGCAAGACCGGTCCTCAAGCCCTGAAGGAGGAGGTGAACCGGGTCGTTGTCGACACCCATGTGAGTTCGGTGCATGCACTCGACGATCTCTCTGTCGATGCCTCTCGGCTCGATCCCCACCGCCTCCCAGATCTTGAGACGCTTTTCTGGGGCTCTGCGAGTGAACTGGATCGGTCCTGTCTGCTTTCCAAACTCCGAGAGGAGGACGTTGGCAAGGTCCAAGGCCACCTCCTCTTTGCTCCTGTCTTCGGTGGATATGTTGTACTCAGCCGCAAGGGCGTTCAGCTTCGCATCGTCCTTGATCTGATAGCTTTGGGCCTTGCCCTCTGCCATCTGCTTGAATGCGAGTACGGCGTCTCTAGCATGATCGGAGTGGGCGGCCGCGCCGGCGGCTATCATCCGCAACAGGTTTCGTGCGACGATGATGTCCGCAGTGGCCCCGCATACCCCCTTTTCAGGCCCCTCGCCGAAGGGGTCGATCCGGCAAGGCCCCATGTTGCAGTTGCGGCAGCAGATCCCGAGCTGGCCGAAGCCACACTGAGGCTGCTGTTTTTCGAAACGGTCCCAGGCGGTCTCAATTCCCGCCCGGTCGGCCTCAAGGAGCATCGCCCGAGTGGCGGGATCGACGCTCCTTTCGTAAACGTTCTTCACCATTCTAGTGACCTCTCTTACCTTTTGGAGATTTCAAGTGGTATGACAACGCCTAGCACTAACCGCTATTTAACTTTCGCCACATTTTTATTTTAATTTTACAGCGGCATATCTTTTAGATGTGATGTAAAGTATTGCAATCAAAGGTGTTTAATGTAATTTTTATGTTATACGGTTTTGCTTTTTTACATATAACTAATCTGTTTTATGCTGCTCCGATCTCATAAACAAGAGCTCTCTTAAGAATATGATCTGATACAGCGATGCTGATCAGCTCTCTTACCTTGTCGCATATATTGTCCAGACTCGTCTCAGGGTCGTTTATTGTGCGCGTCTTTTCGAGCCTTGAATATACATGAAGATAAACGATATTTCTTGCGAGGATTCGACCCTCAGGCCGAAGGAAATTATCAACTCTATCTTCAATGTGACTCTTCTTAACGTCCATACAAATTAGCAAATCTTCCCTCAAAATGTGAGAACCTTCGTGAACCTGAAAGCTCTTCGCAAAAAAAGTCCAGGATTGGAGGACGAATAAGGCCGTCTAGGATGTCTGATGATCCAACACATGCAGAAAAATCGATGATGTTGGGGGACAAAGCCGCAAGACCCGTGCCGAAACGGCGCAAAAACCATATCGAAGCCATACCCAAATTGATGGCGAGATTTTTCTTCAACGAGATATTTACGACACATTGCCGGAGTTATGATGAGATAAATCCGAAATAACCAAAATTGGTGGAATTATTAACGTCAATTAGGCGAATATTTTGCTGAAATTTAGCTTCTTGTAGACAGCAATCTATATATGGATGAAGTTCGTCATCATATTCAGATGAAGCTGAGCAAAGCAATCCTCCTCTGTATCAACGTGCGCTCTGGCTTATAGTGCACCTCTTTTGCGTCGTTGTAGCTCTGCTCATGATCACGCATCTTGACATTCTCGGCCGATTTGGTCGTTTTGGGCATCGCTCTTTAGTATATTATCTCTAAAATTCATATTCGAAAATCGGAGGTGAAAAATATGAATCGCACCATAAAGCTCCTCATGCTATCGGACATCTTCGTCCTCACGGGCTTCGGCCTGATCCAGCCAATTCTGGCCATCTTCATAAACGAGGGCGTGGTCGGGGGCACCATCCTCACCGCAGGGATGGCGAGCACCCTATTCCTGGTGACAAAGTCCCTGGTCCAGCTCCCCTTCTCCAAGTACATAGACAATAGCGAGAAAAAGACGAGATGGCTGATACTGGGAACGGCCCTGATCGCGGCAGTCCCGGTGATGTACATCTTCATAGACAACATATACCAGGTCTACCTGGCGGAGACGCTCTACGGCATAGGGAGCGGCCTTGCTTACCCCACCTGGGTTGGGCTCTGGAGCCTGAACCTGAATCCGGGAAAGGAGAGCTTCGAGTGGTCGGTTTATTCCACTTCCACGGGCCTTGGGACAGCCGTCACCGCTGCCGCCGGCGCTGCCATCGCGAGCCTTGCGGGCTTCACGGCCACCTTCATCCTTACCGGGTTCTTGTGCCTTCTCGGGTGCGGAATACTCTTGATGCTGGATCACGAGAGCGCTTCAAAGAGGAGGGATCGCATACTGTCAGCGGAGATGAAGAGCAGATCCAGGCTCGATCATCTCAGCCTGGACTGAGGGCCGGATAATCTCCGCCCCCTTCCCGTCCACCATCTTTTCCATCCTTAAAAACGGACCGTTTTCCCGATGACTATTTAGTCACGGGCCCTCTTTCTCGCTCGCATGGAAGAAGAGCTCTTGGATCGGTCCAGGGGCTGCATGCTAGGCCTTGCCGTGGGCGACGCCCTGGGCATGCCCGTCGAGGGGCTGACCGGAGATCAGATCAGGGAGTGCCTCGGCGAGGTTCGGGAGATGGTCGCTCCTGACCAGGACCACTTCCACTGCGGCCTTGGGCCCGGCCAGTACACCGACGATACCGAGCAGACCCTCCTTCTGGCAGAGACTATAATCGAGGCAGGGTTCTTCGACGTCGAGAGGTTCGCTGTGAAGCTCGCCGACTGGGGGAGGTGCTGGACCATGGACCCTTCCCTCAACAGAGGCGTAGGGTGGACCAGCAAGACGGCGATCCAGGACATGTTGAGGGATCGGCCCTGGCAAGAGACGGGCCTCTCCACGCCGACATGCGGCTCAGCTATGAGGACGGCGCCGATCGGCCTCGTCTACCACTGCAGCCTCGACCTCGTGTCCAGGTATGCCGACCAACAGAGCCTTCCCACCCACAGCTCCGCCGCGGCGAGGGCCGGGTCCATCGCCGTGGCCGTCGGCGTCGCCCTCTCTCTTCTCGGTTTCTCCCCCGTCAAGGTCCTGGAGATGGCGTCCACCTTTTCTGATAGGGTCAACCGAGAGTTTGCCCACCGCCTTCTGATGGTCAAAGAGCTTCTCGACCTCGAGCCGCCGGAGGCCCTGGCGGAGATCGGCACATCGCCGATGGTGGCGGAGACGGTCCCCGCCGCCTTCTACTGCCACCTAAAGTTCGAGCCGGAGGAGGCCCTGATCACAGCAGCCTCGTCGGGCGGGGACACCGACTCGATCGCGTCGATTGCAGGAGCCCTGGCGGGCGCATCCCAGGGAACTGCATGGATTCCCGATAGGTGGCTTGCATGTCTTGAAGAGAGTGGGAGGATCGAGCAGGTGGCAACAGATCTCGCTTCTGTCGCGTCGAGGATCTGTCATGAGATTTAGTAGCCTGCCTGCTTAGTCCGTCACGATTTCCATATAGATTTTCTTTCATCTATAGGGATTTCGTCTAATTTCATTAAAGCGTCTACTATCCATTTAGACTTGTTAGAAGTTTGGGTCGTGACTGTGAACCATTGAAAATCGAAAACTAATGGGCTTATTTGCTTAGGTCCCAGAAATTCAGTGCATGAAGCTGGTTTTAGGATCTGTTTCAATGGCCCGCACCCACGACCGGTTTTTTGAAATTCTCAAAGATCGTTTTGTTCCAAACAACCGATTATCACTCGATTTTTAGATTGTGCCCCTGGAGACCAAAAGGGGCAAAAGCGATATATCAGATTGATGCGACAAACCGAGCCGGACCTCTGAATTCTGATCTGATCATATTTGGCCAGATCCTAAAATTAGATGGGAGCACCCGGTTTTGAAGATAATATTGATGGGAAACCCCAACGTCGGCAAAAGCGTCGTATTCTCCAGGCTCACCGGAATCGAGGTGATATCCTCCAACTATCCCGGAACGACCGTCGAGTACACCAAGGGCAAGACCACCATCATGGGGGAGAGCGCCGAGGTGATCGATCCTCCCGGCGTCTACTCCCTTGAGCCCTCCTGCAGGGCCGAAGAGGCGACAAAGGAGATATTCGAGGAGGGGGCGGACGTCGTCGTCGACGTCGTCGATGCCACAAACCTCGAGCGAAATTTGAATCTCACCCTCCAGATCCTGGAGCGTGGCCTCCCGACGGTCGTCGTCCTCAACCTATGGGACGTGGCATCCAGGACCGGGATAAATATCGACCTGGAATCCCTGGAGCGGGAGCTCGGAGTTCCGGTGGTGACAGCGGTGGCGGTTAGCGGTCAGGGGATCAGAGAGCTCGTCGAGGCGATACCAAAGGCCCGGGTCCCGCCCCCTGTCCGGTTCGAGTCTTCCGACCAGAGGTGGGCGATGGTCGGCGAGATCGTCGAACGGTCTCAGCGGGTCGTCCACAAGCACCCCACCCTCCTCGAGAAGCTGGAGGAGGCGACGATCAAGCCCCTCTTCGGGATACCTTTTGGCCTGCTCGTCCTATACCTCTCCTTCACAGGAGTCATTAAGCTCGGGGAGTTTCTCATAGGCCACGTCCTAGACCCGATCTTTGCCGTTTACGGGTCCTTCGTCACCGAGGTCGTTGGCCAGCACACTTCGGGGGTCTTGCGCGACATCCTGATCGGATCCTCCCCAGAGATAGAGACCTCTTTTGGACTTCTCACCACGGGCCTTTACGTCCCCCTGGGGATGGTGATGCCCTTTGTGATACCTTTCTACATAGTCCTCGGCATCCTCGAGGATGTCGGCTACCTTCCCAGGATCAGCGTCCTCGTCGACGCCCTGATGCACAGGGTCGGCCTTCACGGCGCGGCCATAGTTCCATGCATCCTCGGCCTTGGCTGCAACGTTCCCGGGGTCATGGCCACGAGGGTTCTCGAGTCGCCGAAGCAGAGGTACCTCGCCGCCACCCTGATGGCGGTCTCGGTTCCCTGCGCCGCCCAGAACGCCATGATCTGGGGACTTCTGGGCCCCTTCGGCCTGCGGTACATCGCCATCGTCTACGGGACCCTCTTTCTCGTCTTCATCACCGCCGGTTTTATTCTGAGCAGGATCATCGGCGGTGAGTCGCCGGAGATATTCTTGGAGATCCCCCCTTACAGGCTTCCCGACAGCGAGGCGCTCTTCAAGAAGACCTACTTGAGATCGAAGTATTTCCTTAAGGAAGCTGTCCCATACGTCCTTCTGGGTGTCTTTCTCATGAACGTTCTCTTCATCACAGGAGTCGTCGACATCGTCGGGAGTCTCGCACAACCGGTGGTGACTGGCCTCTTCGGCCTTCCGAAGGATGCAGCGGCGACGATGATCGTTGGATTTTTGAGAAAGGACGTAGCAGTGGGGATGCTCGCTCCGCTGGGGATGACAGCAGGGCAATTGGTGGTGGCATCGGTGGTCCTGGCCATGTACTTCCCATGTGTAGCCACCTTCGCCGTCTTCATGAAGGAGCTGGGGCTTCGAAATACGGCCAAGTCTGCGTTGATCATGATCATTTCGGCGACGATCGTCGGGACCCTGCTCCACGCCATCTTGGTGGCCTGATAGTGCGTTGGAAGATCTGCCGAAGAAACTCTGCTTTGTATTCAGTGTTCGTTTTCTGAGTCACAGCCGGAAAAAAGAAATTAGAACCAACTTAACCGTTTCGCAAAAGCGGTCAAGTTAGTTTTTGTTGTGAATGCCCTTCTACATTTCCAGGCCAAGGCCAGAAGCCACAGAAGCGGCCAGATTCTCATCCGCCTGGCGCAGGTTCTCGAGGACGCGCATCTGTACCTCTGGTTTGGTCACCTGGCTGAGATCGGCCACCAGGTTGTCCACCAGGTGTTCTTTTTCCATCTGGTTCATCGAGCGGTATCTCTCCCCGGCCTGGGTGAAGTCGTCTGTCTTATAGATCTTCTCCCGGGTCACGTTCCCCTGTATATAAGGCTCGTAGGGCGTCCCCTCCTCTGGTACCGGTTTGACACCATCCAGGCTGCTAGGCCCGTAATTGACGGAACCGTTGAAAACCTGGTACTGCATAGCGCCATCGCGCTGGTTGTTGGCCACGGTCACCAGGGGCATATTGGTCGGAAGCTCGTTGAAGTTAGCCCCAAGGCGGTAGCGCTGGGTGTCGACGTAAGAGAAGGTCCTTCCCTGGAGCAGCTTGTCGTCGGAGAACTCGATGCCAGGAACGAGGTTAGCCGGGCAGAAGGCCGCCTGCTCCACCTGAGTGAAGAAGTTATTCGGGTTGCGGTCCAGGACCATCTTGCCCACAAGCATCAGGGGGAACTTGTCCTCTGGCCAGATCTTGGTGGCATCCAGGGGGTCGAAGGTCTGATTCAGCTCCTCGGATATCTCCATAATCTGGACGTAGAGCTCGTACTCCACATACTCTCCTCGCTCTATCGCCTCCCACAGGTCCCGGGTGAGATAGTCCGGGTCCTCACCTGCAATCCTCGTGGCGTTCTGGCGATCGAAGTTCTGCACCCCCAGCTTCGGTTTCCAATGGTACTTTACGTAGACCGCCTCGCCGCCCATGTTAACCCACTTGTAGGTGTTGACCCCGAAGCCCTCCACCATCCTGTAGCTCGCCGGCGTTCCCCGATCCGAGAATAGCCAGGTGATCATGTGGGTCGACTCCGGCGTCAGGGATATGAAATCCCAGAAGTTGTTATGCGCCGTGGACGATGAGGGGATGTTGTTGTCGGGCTCTGCCTTTACGGCATGAACCAGATCCGGGAACTTCATGGCATCTCTTATGAAGAAAACCGGTATGTCGTTGCCCACGATGTCGTAGTTGCCCTCCTCGGTATAGAACTTAACCGCAAAACCCCTTACATCCCTTACAGTATCAGCAGAACCCCTACCTCCCACGACTGTGGAGAACCTCACAAAGACAGGAGTCTCTTTGCTCGGGTCCTGCAGGAATTTGGCCTTGGTGTAATTGGCCATGGATTCGTAAACTTGGAAGTAGCCGAAAGCTCCGGCTCCCTTGGCATGCACCACCCTCTCAGGAATGCGCTCCCTATCGAAGTGAGCGATCTTTTCGATGAATTGGAAGTCCTGTAGCAGAGTCGGACCACGGTTGCCGACGGTCAGAGAGTTGTCGTCGTCGGTGATGGGATAACCCTGGTTGGTGGTCATGCTCGCATTCGAGCTTTCCTCCATCGGCTGGGCGATGGACGGCCCTGGCAGAAAAAGAAGTATTGCCAACGCCATCAAAACGATCGATATCTGTTTCAGATATCCGAAAGATTCAATCACTGAACACGCCTCCATACAGTTTACATTAATAATAAGCATGCTCGACATAAGTACTTTACTATTATCCTGAAATGGTTTTGCTTTTATCAGATGCACAGAGGCCTGCTGCATTGATGAAATGCAAGTGGCCGGCACAACGACCGACATCGTCTGACTTCATATCGATATGCTGAGGTTCTGCTTATAAATCAGAACAAAAAGCGGTAAAGCCTTGAACGCCCCATTTTTGAAGCTGGCTTCAAAACTTCAATTCAAATCAGAAAAGTTGAGATTCATTTGAGACCCTATCTGATCAGTTTCTGCGCAGATTCTAATGGAAAAATAAGGATAAGATGTCCAAAAAACGTCTTCGCAAACTTCTGATTTTTCTGACAAATTAGCCTACCTCATCCTTTCCAGCGGCACGCTCCCTTCGTGGATCGCCGTGGCGACCAAGGCGCCAGCCAGGCCCAGCTCCTCCAGCCGGTCGAGGTCGCAGGCGTCTTTTACGCCGCCTCCGAGGAGGACGGGATGATCGCTCAGATCCGCAGCGGCCCGAAGGAAGCTCTCATCGAGGCCCGACGACGTTCCAACTCTGTCCAGCGACAAAAGAATGATCTCTTTGATGGGAAGCGGGTTAAGCTTACGGATAAGATCGAGAGGCCGAATCTTGAGAGAGGGGTCGCGGGTCAAGACCTCTCCTCCGAAGAGATCTATGCTGACCGTGACCTTTCTTCTGGAGGACGCCCGCTCGATGAGGTCGAATGATCCGGTCTCGGTTCCCAGGACCGGGGTGCACGCGGGCGAGAGGAGGTCCAGCTCTTCGACTGACGAGATCCCGATGTCGGCCATGGTCTCGGCCTTCTCCGAGATTGCGCCGATCAGCGCCAAGTTGTCGCCAGAGCCCGTGATCCTGTCCAGGTCCGCCACGTATACTTCCCGGAGCACCAGCTCATCTAGGATCGAGAGGGGGTCGGAGGTCTTGACCACCTTGCTCTTCATCCCGATCGGCTGATATTTCTCTCGCTCGCCCCTGACTGCGTGGACCGCCGAACCATTAAATAGGTCGAGAACAAAGACGCAGCGCGTCATGATTTTACAAAACGAGGATGGGACGATATGAGGTTGTTGGTCAGTCCGATAAATATCGAAGAGGCCGAGGCGGCGATGGCAGGAGGCGCGGACATCCTGGACGTTAAAAATCCCAGGGAGGGATCTCTCGGAGCGAACTTCCCGTGGGTCATAAGGTCTGTTGCGGAGGTTGCGGCCGGAAAATTGCCCGTCAGCGCCACCATCGGAGACTTCGACTACAAGCCTGGAACCGCCAGCCTCGCGGCCCTGGGTGCTGCCTTCTCCGGGGCCGATTACATCAAGGTGGGTCTCCTCAAGATCAAAAACCAGGACCAGGCCGGGGAGATGCTCGGCCCCATAGTCAAGTCTGTCAAGGAGTTCGACGACGGCAAGAAGCTGGTAGCTGCGGCCTACTCCGACTACTCCCGAGTCGGGTCGATCGCTCCCATGGACCTGCCCGAGGTCGCCAGTGATTGCGGAGCAGACGTCGTGATGGTGGACACCGCCATTAAGGACGGCAAAACGACCTTCGAGTTCATGAGCGAGAACGAGATCGGCGAGTTCATCTCGGCAGGTCACGACCGGGGGATGGAGGTGGCCATCGCGGGCACCATAAAGTTCGGGGACCTGGAACTTTTAAGAAGGGTCGGTCCGGACATAATCGGGGTCCGAGGAGCAGTCTGCGGAGGCGACAGGAGCGGCCAGATAAAGGAGGAGCTGGTCAGACGGATGAAGGCCGACCTCTCCTGAAACTCATTTTATAGCTTTATCAGCTTGGCCCTGCTGACTCCCGGAACCGTTGTCAGCTTCTTGAGTGTCTCATCGGAGACGGGGTGGTCGACGTTCAGCACCATGATCTGTTCCCCGCCAGAAGGCTTTCGACCGACATGCATTCCACCGATGTTGATCTGGTCTTCGCCCAGAGCGACGCAGCAGGGTCCGATGATGTTGGGCCGATCCTCGTGGGTTGCCATGATCATGTACCCCTCGGTAGGAACGTATACCCGATATTCGTTGATCTGGACGATCCTTCCCTCATTCTTGCCGTAGACGGTGCCGTAGACAGATACCGATCCCTTAGATCCTTGGAGGGTCAGGGTGACGAGGTTGCTGTACCCGTTGGTGGACTCGGTCTTGCTCTCGGTTAGAGCGATCCCGCAATCCCTCAGCTTCACCAGGGAGTTGACGAAGTTGACACTGTGGCCGATCGCCTCCAAAAAGCCCTTTACCGCCGAGATGGTGACGGGCTTTGTGTCCTTCTCAGAGACTGTGCCGCCGTAGACGATTTCAAGCTTGTCGTACCCATCCTCGCCGAGCTGGGCTGCCAGGCGCCCCATCTTCTCCACCAGGTCCATGTAGGGGCTCATCACCGCCATCGTCTCGGCGGATATGGCGGGCATGTTCAGGGCGTTGGGTGGAAGCTCTCCTCTCGCCACAGCCAGGATCTGGTCTGCCACCGCCACCGCCACGTTCACCTGGGCCTCGGCGGTGGAGGCTCCGAGGTGAGGCGTTACGATTATGCCGTTCTGCTCGATCAGGGGGTTGTCGGTGGGCGGCTCTTTGGTGAAGACGTCGACGGCAGCTCCCGCAACCCTTCCCTCGGCCACGGCCTTGGCGAGGACCTCTTCGTTGATGATCCCGCCGCGAGCGCAGTTGATCAGCCGAACGCCCGGCTTCATGATCTTGATCTGGCCCTCATCGATGAGGTTTCGGGTCTCTTTCGTCAGAGGTGTATGGACTGTGATGAAGTCGCTCTCTCTGAATATCTCGTCGAGGGATGCGAGCTTGATCCCAAGGTCTGCGGCCCTTTCCTCGGTCACGAAGGGGTCGTAGGCGAGGATGTGCATCCCAAAGGACTTCATCCTGGATGCGATCTCGGCCCCGATCCTGCCCAAGCCCACTATGCCGAGAGTCTTGTTGTAGACCTCGACCCCGGTGTATTTCTTTCGGTTCCACTCTCCGGACTTGAGGGAGTTGTTTGCCTGGGGGATGTTTCTTGCAAGAGAGAGCATCATGGCGATGGTGTGCTCTGCCGCAGAGATGGTGTTTCCGCCGGGGGTGTTGACGACGATTATGCCTTTCTTGGTGGCGGCATCTATGTCGATGTTGTCGACGCCAACGCCCGCTCTCCCTACGACCTTCAGCTTATCGGCAGCGGCGATAACCTCGGCCGTCACCTTGGTCCCGCTCCTGATGGCCAGGGCGTCGTAATCTTTGATCTTCTCGATGAGCTCTTCAGGGGAGAGGTTGGTCATCACGTCAACCTCGGCCTCTGTCTCCAGCTTTCGTACGCCCTCCTCAGATAGAGGGTCGCTGACAAGGACTTTCATGACATTCTCCTCCATTGACGTGCAGAGATGTACAGGCATTTTACCTTTTCGCAGATGCTGCTGAATCCGAGAGAAGGGATACCATATCAAAGAACGAATGTGGTTGTTATTTGATGGATTTGGCCGCTGGGGTTGTTGGCAGCATTCTAAAAAGAGGAATTATTTGTGACCAATTCCTGCAGAGGAATCGATCCGTCATTTTGATCCCCTAGAATCATTTTGGTCACCAGAAGAGCTGATCGAGCTGAGAACGTATTCTCCGGCTCGAATAAACTCGTTCAAGCGATCTTCGACGATCTCTTCACCAACCACCGTGATTGAATATATTTTCGACCTCATATTGCCCCGATCAAATTCTGCTTGGAGTATACCCTGATCCTTTAGTGAATATAACAGTGGATAGACAGTCCCTTGGCTCAAAAATATATCATATTTTTCGAAGATTAATTTAATTATATCGTAGCCGCACATGGGGTTATTTTTCAAAATACATAGAATAACGATCTCCAAGTTCGTCTTTATTATTCTTTCAATATAGTAGTCAAAATACATATTCTGCTTTGCTGTTAGCTCAAGTTCGTTGGCCTTACCAACGTCTCCAGAGACTGTCATTTTAACCACTTAAACTACAAACGTACTTGTATTTAAATCTTATTTATATGTAGTGTAGGTTTATAGATTAAAATTTCGCAATGAAATCAAAATAAATACGAATGATATAGTCAAATAGTGCTGTTGCTCTATTGCGTAGATAGTCCGCAAATAGCATTATTCTTAAACCGATCGTATGTTCCCCCCATTCCTTACAACTCGAATTGTCCTTGGCCGGATTAACTGTTTAAATCGGTTTCCAGCCCGACCCAATCGCAACAAGCTGCGGTGTGTTCAAACTTTAATCAACACCAATTAAATCCTCCATCTCAATCCATACAAGTAAAACAGGTAATTTACTTATCCTTGCAAGCGATCTGTTTAGTAGATGAACCAATAACAACTACCAAACAGATTTATAACATATTTATCAATAAAATATTTATTTGGTTCAAAATTCAACTTGTTTCGAACTCAGAAACAGATTTGGAAACAACCTATGACACAACCTTTGAAAGATAAAAAGCTATAAACTTTGAGACGTATTTCAAGTGTCCGGACGTCAGATACGGAGCAATCACCCGCATCATAATCGATGCTTAGGCAAAGTGTTGCGCTATCCTCCGCGTATGCAGTCCATGGGCGAGGCGGGTCTGGTGGCTTGGCTCTCTTGAGGTCTTGAGTGCCCACAATATCATCTGCCCGTCTTCCCTACCCTACGGCACAATTATCTTCCTCAGATATACGGGGAAGATTATGGCGAGGTGACGAAAAATGGCATCACAGAATCCAGACGTATCCAGCCTGGCAGAAGTTCTTGACAGGATACTGGACAAGGGCGTAGTCGTCGACGCATGGGCGAGAGTTTCTCTCGTAGGCATCGAGATCTTGACCGTCGAGGCGAGAGTCGTCGTCGCTTCAGTGGACACATACCTCCACTACGCAGAAGAGATGGCCAAGATAGAGCAGGCTTCGATAGGTGTAGCCCCGCAGATACCGGCATAAAGCAAGAGGTGACCGAGAATGGCATCACAGAACCCGGACGTATCCAGCCTGGCAGAGGTCCTTGACAGGATATTGGACAAGGGCGTAGTCGTCGACGCGTGGGCGAGAGTTTCTCTGGTAGGCATCGAGATCTTGACCGTCGAGGCGAGAGTCGTCGTCGCTTCAGTGGACACATACCTCCACTACGCAGAAGAGATGGCCAAGATAGAACAGGCTTCCATAGATGTAGCACCGGAAATGCCGGCATAAGGCAAGAGGTGACCGAGAATGGCATCACAGAACCCGGACGTATCCAGCCTGGCAGAAGTTCTTGACAGGATACTGGACAAGGGCGTAGTCGTCGACGCGTGGGCGAGAATTTCTCTCGTAGGCATCGAGATCTTGACCGTCGAGGCGAGAGTCGTCGTCGCTTCAGTGGACACGTACCTCCACTACGCAGAAGAGATGGCCAAGATAGAACAGGCTTCCATAGGTGTAGCACCGGAAATGCCGGCATAGTTCAGCTTTCAGCCGCCCCCTACTATTTTATTTTTGGAGGAATTATGGAAGAATTCCCGGATGAGCTTATAGCGAAGTACACCCGCAAAGAGCTCGAAGCGATGGCGATCGACCTTGAGATAAATACTGTGGGTCTGTCGACTAAAGCGCAGCTTGCCGAGGCTATATTCGAAGCTAAAAGGAAGATGGAAGAGATAGCTTTAGAGGCAGAGCCAGCTGAGAAAGCTGTCGAGGTAGGTTCAACGGAGAAAGCTGCAGAGGCAGAGCCTGCAGAGAAAGCTGCAGAGGTAGGTTCAGCAGAGAAAGCTGCAGAGGCGGTTCCAGCGGAGAAGGTGACAAAGGTGAAGCTGCAGATCGGCGGCAAAGGTGTTTTGGCAAAGAAGGCCTCCATAGACGAGGAATCTCGATCCATGCACGATAAGGCCCTGGCGATCCAGAAGGCAGGCCAGAATATGCGGCAAGAGGGCGCCAAGCAAATGCGAAAGGCGATAGATGCGCAGGTGAAGGAGAACCAGAGGTCCAGAAAGAACTTCGACCGTGGTGTCCGGGAGATCCGAACCGAGATCGACAAAGAGTCCCGATCCATGCACAAGAAGGCCTTGGAGATCCAGAAGGCAGGCCAGAATATGCGGCAAGAGGGCGCCAAGCAAATGCGAAAGGCGATAGATGCGCAGGTGAAGGAGAACCAGAGGTCCAGAAAGAACTTCGACCGTGGAATCCGGGAGATCCGAACCGAGATCGACAAAGAGTCCCGGTCCATGCACAAGAAGGCCTTGGAGATCCAGAAGGCAGGCCAGAATATGCGGCAGGATGGCATCAACCGCATGCGGAAAAACGTCGGAGATTTCAAGGCAGAGATCGACGAATTCGTAAAGGTGGATATGGAGAACTACGTGAAAGATTTCTATTATGGATAAAAACCATAGTAGAAGATTTTTTTAAAATTCTCCACCATCAATTTTATGACAATGTTGGAGATGGTATAAATTCGGTACGTATCTACACATCCCAGAACTGTTAGGGGCTCTTCGGTCCATCAGCCGATGAGCGAAAAAATTCTGGAACAGAGGAGCCGCCGAAGGGACGATCTCGATCTTCACGATCTCCGGCGGGATGTAAAAGTCTCCAGCGCTTCAAATCTCAGTTATGAAGTTGATCAGGAGCGCAGAAAGGTTGAAGCCGCCTACCTCATACCAGAAGTCGATAATTTTGTGGACGCGTCTGAAATTAAAAAGATCATGCGCAGAATAAAACTTTGGCTAGAAAGCGGTTATCCTGTTCATCTCGTCGGGCCCACCGGATGCGGCAAGAGCAGCCTTGCGATGTACGTGGCAAAGAAGATAGGTCGGCCCGTCGTCTGGATCAACGGCGATGAGTCGATAACGACGACTGATTTAGTCGGCGGGTACTCCCAGGTGGAGACGGAGACCTTGAGAGACAAATACGTTCACAACGTATTCAAAAGCAGGGACATTTTAAAGGCCGATTGGGTTGACAACCCGCTGACGCTTGCGTGCAAATACGGCTATACCCTCATCTACAACGAGTTTTCTCGAACGAAGCCCGCCGCAAACAACGTGCTGCTCTCCGTCTTCGAGGAGGGAATCCTTGAGCTGCCAACCAAGTTTGGGGAGGAGCGATACGTCAAGGTCCATCCGGAGTTCAAGGCGATACTGACGAGCAACCCGATCGAGTACGCCGGAGTTTATAGGCCCCAGGACGCCCTCCTCGACAGGATGGTCGGCATATATATGGGGTATTACAACTTCGACGTGGAGCTTCAGATCGTCAAAAAGCATACAGGAGCGTCTCTTGAAGACGCGACCAGGATCGTGTCTATTGTTAGGTCCCTCAGAGAGAAGCTTCCAGATGCCCAAAAGCCGGGAACCAGGGCTTGCATAATGATCGCCCAAGGCCTGAGAAATTTGAACGGCCACGGCGAGATCCGCCTGGAAGATCTCTGCACAGACGTTTTGGGGACGAAGACCAGCACTCCAGCAGAGCTGGAGAATATGCGAAGGTTAGTTGAAGAGTCCCTTGCTGAGCTTTCGTAGGTGGTAGTTGTGGAGAAAGTCAAAGCCGTGATCGAAGATGCAGGGGTCTACAAGATAGGCGACCTCTTCACCAAAAAGCCGTGCGGTCTGAAGATTAACGAGACCGATGCGATCGTCATCACCGCCAAGACCGAGAGGAGTAACAGGGTGGTGACGAGGACGTTTTACTTCTGCCTCAAGCCAGATGGCACCTTTTACGAAGAATCCATAGCCAGAAATGGAAGCCGTACCAGGAGACACAGGCTCGCATCTTTTCTCAGGCACTACAAGATCGCAGAAGACGTCAAGAGATACAACATAACGGAGAGGATCGGCGAATGGAGGGGGGTGCCCGTAGAGGTCGTCCCCATCGAAAAAGACGGCATCATATACGTACCATAGGGTGGATTCTAAGATGACAGATAGTATGTCCGCTTTGGACGTGCACCAAACCGCCTGCCGTCTTGCAGAGAGCCTTTTGAGAAAGAAGGTGGAGGGCGTCACCGGAATCACGAAAGAAGAAGGTGAATGGAGGGCATTGGTCGAGGTGCTCGAGAGAAAGGCGGTTCCAGATACACAGGATATGCTCGGCGTATATGAGTTCTCTCTCGACGATAAGGGCGATCTCATCGGATATAGGCGGGTCGAGCTGCGGCGAAGATCGGATCGCAGCGTGGTGGAGGATCTGTAGCTTCTTCAGGTGATCTGGTTTGAGGTCTCGCAAAGGTGGTCGTGGTAGGGGATCTGGGGGTCAGGGCGAAGGGCTGTATGTATACTGCATAATCAGATCACCTGAGGAGAGGAGGTCCTTTGGAAATATCGGCTTTGACGGTGGCGAGGTCCATACTCTTGATTATAATGATTTTGCCCCTGTAGTCAGCAGCTCGAAGATGAAGGAGTACGGAGTAGACGAGGTGGACATAAAGGTCCACAAGACGGTTGTAGAGATGGCTATGAGGGAGCACAGCGTCCTTCCGGTGGCTTACGGGATGGTCTTCAAAAATAATAAGCTGCTCGGAGTTGCCATGAAGACCGGGCACAGGGCGATGAAGAAGGCGATGGATTCCGTAGACGGCAAGGTGGAGCTAGGCGTCAAGGTTCTGTTGCCGCAAAGCTCGACGGAGCTGAACGGCAAGGTTGAAGAGTGCCGGTCTGAGATCACGAGGTGCCTTGGGGGGATCGCAGCCGATTCGAGATCTTTGAAGCTCTTCAGCGACCGCCTCCTTTTGAACACATCTTTTCTGGTCGATTCTGATCGGCTCGACGAATTTTCTGACTGTGTGGGGCGACTTGCCGGCGACTACGACGCTCTGAAGGTCCAGTACTCCGGTCCGTGGCCCCCCTACAACTTCGTGGACATCCAGATCCTTGGAAAGAAGAGGGGTGGTTTCAGATAGATGTTTTTGATAGACGACATCCTGTTACGGACACTCGGTTTTTCCATCCCGGGTCTCGACATGTTCTGGCTCTTCGAGCAGATCCTCTACTTCACCCGCAAGGAGATGTACGATCAGATCAAAGATAAATTGAAGGAGAACCGGATGCTTTACGAGCTGGGAGAGATCAGCGATGACGATTATATGAGAATTAATGCGAAGTTGGTGCGCCAGCTCAAGCTGGCCGAAAAGGCGAGAGATATGAACTTGGGAGTTAGGACCGACATTCTTGGGGGCGAATAGGGACACATGCCTGAAGATGACCTCGATCCGAACTCTTGCATTCCGTGGAAACTATTTAAAATATTAGAAGAGATGGAGCAGAACGGCGATCTCGAAAGAAGCGGGTCCGGCGAGGTCGAAGGTCCGTTTTACTCAAATGCGCTCTACAGTTATAACATCAAGCTGGGAATCGAGGAGGACCTCTCCCCCAAGAGGGGGTTTAGGCCGAGGTCACGATATCGTCGGATCAGCATATGGTCGAAGTGGTGAGGCTTATGTCGTCGAGAAGGGGGATCGTCATCAAAAACAAGAGAAAACAGCGGGCAGTTGTGGCGGAGCACAAGAGAAAGGTCCAGGATCATAAGCTCAAGATCAGGATGGAGGTCATGCCTCAGATGCGGAAGACAAAACAGGAATGGTACCTGAATTCGAGGGGCAATCTTCTGGATATCCACAGAAAGTGGGCTGTTCAGAGGATCAGCGTTCGGGCCCGTATGATGGCACAAAATCGGCTTCATCGGGAGAAGATCAACGCCCATAAAATGAAGACCAAAGTTATGATGAGTCAGTGAAGGCGGATGACTGGCACAAATATCTGATACGAGGAAATTCATGGCAGGACTAGAGCCTGTGAGCGATAGAGGTCTGCTCGACGTGGTGGATCGGATACTGGACAAGGGGATAGTGATCAACGCCGACATATCCGTTTCCGTTGCCGGGACCGAACTTCTGGGTATAAAAATCAGGGCTACCCTTTCTTCCTTTGAGACCGCCGCCAGGTACGGTATGGAGCTTCCTTCAGGGACCGACCTCGCCGCCCCCGGGTGGAAGGAGGTGTACGTCAAGAAGGCGAAATGTCCTGAGTGTGAGAATCGAGTAAGCGAGGAGACGCTGATCGCCGAAGGTTGCCCCATCTGCGGCTGGACGCGGAATAAAAATAAGAAAATTGAGGCACGTTAAACGCTTTTTCTGTAAAAGGGCTGGTGAAAACCGTGAGCGATGACGCCGAAAAAAAAGATGAAAAGGATGTGAGCAGGGAATACGAAGAGCGGATAAAAAGGCTCGAAAAGAAGATAGAAGGTCTCGAGGCCAAAGGCGAAGGAGGCGTTGTAGGCGATATCGTAGGTCAGCTTCTTCCGGGCCTGGGAGGCGTTATAAAAACCCTGGAGAAGACCTCGCCGGAGTTTCGCAAGAGGATCGAAGAGACCGACGCGGAGATAAAGCACAGGATAGACATGGGCTGGAACAGCCGTCCCGTCATCGAGTACAATATATCCACAAGGCCCCTCGGAGGCGGGGCGAGACGGGGGCGGCCCGCGGGCAAACCTAGGGAGATATCGGTGACGATGTCAGAGGACGTGCCAAAGAAAGCACCTATCGTCGACGTCTTTGAAAAGGACGACCTGATCTTCGTCTTGGTCGTCTTGCCAGAGCTCGAAGAAAGCTCGATAGAGACGAAGCTTGCCGGAAATGTCCTGGAGATCTCCGACGGAAAGAGGAGCAAAAGGGTCGAGCTGCCGACAAGCGGGAGATCGATCGTCGACAGGTCGTATAAGCACGGAGTCCTCCAGATAACCATCGAAAAAGAGGATAATGGCTCTTGAAGTTGACGAAAATAATCTCAAGCAGGGTCTGCTCGGGCTCGTCGTAGCCCTCGTCGAGATAATCCAGGATCTGGTCGAGAGACAGGCGATCAGAAGGATCGAGGGTGGAAGGCTCGATGAAGATGAAATCGAGCGGCTGGGAAAGGCCCTCATTGATCTCGACGAGGCGATAGAGAAGATAAAGCTGGACAACGACCTCGAAGACGTCGTCGAGTCCGTCATAAGCAGCCTCGACGACGTGGCGGACGACCTTTTGAACAAGTTCTTCAATCCCGAATCCTGGGCTGAAGAGGTTGAGGAGATATGAGCGAAGCTGCGAAAGAAGGGAGGTACATCTACACCGTCGTCAGCTCCGGTCCGGTGTCGGACCTGGGAGATGTGGGGATCGAGGAGAGCCAGGTCCGCCTGGTTTCCTGCGGGGATATCGCAGCCGTCGTTCATTCCAGCCCAGCCGAGCCCTACGTCACCAAAGACGACGAGAGGGCAAAGGAGTGGGTGCTCGAGCACAGCTACGTGATCGACCTCGCCACGGAGATGTTCGGCACCGTCCTTCCCTTCTCCTTCGACGTCATATTCATCGGCGACGACGAGGTTGTCAGAGGCTGGCTTGAGGAGAACTACGACCTTCTGAAACGGGAGCTTGAGAGGGTCAAAGGTAAGGCTGAGTACTCGGTTCAGATCTTCTGTGATGAGGAAAAGCTCACAGAGAAGATTCTGGCGGACGATCCCGAACTGCAGAGGCTGAGGGACGGCATCGAGAATATGCCGAAGGGGACGGCATACCTCTACCAGAAGAAGCTCGATCTGAAGATCAAGGAGGGGCTCTTGGAGGAGACTGCAAGGCTCGCCAAAGAGGTCGGCGCGAAGATCGATGAGCTTGCCGATGAGGTCAAGATCGAAAAAAAGGTCTCCTGGGTTCCGGATAAATACAAAGAGAAGATGATGGTCGCGGCTTTCTCGTGTCTGGTGCGTCACGATGACGTCGAGGCCCTCGGCGACTTCCTGGAGGAGATCGATAAAGAGAATGAATCTTCCGTCAGGTTCTCTGGACCTTGGGCGCCTTTCAGCTTCGTCCAGCTCAAGGGGACCCGAAGATGAAACCCGAAAGGGACTACGGTCTTGTAGACATTCTCGACAGGCTTCTGAACAAGGGTTTGATTCTGAACGCCGACCTGATAATAACCGTCGCTGGAATTCCCCTGATAGGCCTGAGCCTCAAGGCGGCTCTTGCGAGCATAGAGACAATGCTCGACTACGGGATGCTGGAGGCATGGGACCGGGAGACAAGGGAGTGGTACAAAAAGCAGCTCATGGAGAGCGGCCCGCACCTCGCGGACGGTGAAGTGGTATTATATAAAACATTTGGATATGTATGGTACAGCCAGGGGCTGATATCGAGCTGGAGGCCGGGATTCTGGTACGTCACGAACGGGAGGGTCCTCCTCTGGAGACGGGAGCCCGAAGAGGCTCTCTTTGAGGCTTTCCTGGGGGAGATCGGCTCGATCGAGGCACGATCCGAGATAGACTTTGGCAAAGAGAGAGAAGAGCTGAATCTGGAAGTTGAGGGGCGGATCGCGCGCATTCGCTCTTCAGACGTCTCGGAATTTGAAGACGCCATTAGAAAAGCCCTGGCGAGCCAAGATATCGCCCAAAGCCAGAGCTGTCAAATTCGGTTTTGATCCGATGACGGGGCGTTCCGTTCCTTCAGTCCAGCTCCCGGACCTCGACATCGTGCGGCAGTTTAGGTGCTACGTCGTGGGCAGCGCCAACGAACAAAATTCCCGTTTCGCCGTCTTTTAAGGTAGAATCGATCGCATTTGCGATGAAGGTGTCACGTTCCTCTATGAGCCAGTCTTTTATTCTGTCGTAACGAAGTATTGCCTCTGTTCTCTCGTTCTCAGTTTTTGCATCTACAATCCGTTTGATGCCCTCATACTCTTTTATGAGCAATTTTGGATTTTCGGTTGCCTCCAGAATTGCCCCGTTTTCGATCAGCTTTCTTACGATCTGATAGTTGCGACTCCCCTTATCTGCCACCTCTCTGACGATTCTTTCTCCCATCTCCCCACCACACGGCATACCATCTTGATACACCCTTATTTCCATGTAATTCAAGTCCAAAAGATCTATTTCTTTTTCGACTTCATTCCAAAAAGTCTCAATTCTCTTTTTATTTTCGTCCCATCTATTTTTTCCGATTTTTGCTATGCTCTCTCTTTCGAGGTCATCTTTTATAGATCCCATATCAGGGGAACTGTGAACAATTGGTATAATTATCAAATTTCTCATAAAGAATACGCCTCTATCCAGTGGTAGGTATGCCTGAATCAGTTATAAATATTAGCTGGTAATCGACCAAAACAAGAATCATAATGTATCGTATCCTTTTTCAAATCTCGACATTCTAGTGCAGTGCACAGACCGCGTGACCAAGGCAGCGTGCCGAATGTG